>WSNJ01000118.1 GCA_013316045.1 Clostridia bacterium | reverse complement strand
GCAAAAATTTATTCAGATATTCTCCGAGCGCGTCCGCCAAGCCGTTCATATCTTTGATTTTACGGCACAGCGCAATTTTGGAAAATACGAGCCTTACCGACGACATCGCCGAACTTTCGGCTTGTCGGATATATTTTTTGGCGTCGTCGACTTTGTCCATATAAATGCACACGTCGGTCAAATCGGCAAAATAAACATCGGATTCCCCGCTTTCGGCGGCGGCAATAAGCGCTTTTTCGCCTTTCTGAAACTTCCGCCTTGCCACGCAGTACAAACCGAACGCGTCGTTGTAACAAGCCGTATCCTTTTTTTTCAGAATTTTCAAAGCCTTTTTCGCCCTGTAAAAATCTTTCGCCAGAACGTAAGCGCAGACAATGCCGCGGTAATTCGACGCATCGTCGGAGAACTTTGCGGCAATATACTCTCTGTCGGCGGCGGCTGAGCGGAAATTACCGAGCCTTATATTCTGTTCGGCGCGCACGTGATAACCGTATGCGCCCGTAGGTCTGCACTCGATATATTTGTCCGCCCAATTCATAACGGACTCGAAGTCCAAAAACAAATCGTCGATTTCTATAAGCAAATGAAGCGTAGGAATATGCTCGGGGTTGCATTCGTGCGCGTGAAGCAGACAATCGTAGCTTTTCGCATAATCGGCGCGCCTGTATTCCAAAAGACCGAAGTAATAATAGTAAAGTTCGTTAGCCGCGTTTTCGGTAAGGTAGTCGTCAAGACATTTTTCGGCTTCATCGTAGCGTGCGAGCAGAATAAGACAGGAAACCTTTTCCCAAACGCCGTCTTCCCACAGAAATTTATTTATCAGCACGTCGTAATCGGACACTGCGGCGGCATAGTTTTCAAGCGACGCGTTTATCTCGGCTCTGCGCATAAACGACGTAGGGTCGAGCGGACGCTCGCGCGACATTTCGTCACATATTTCGAGCGCTTTATCGTAGTTTTTGCTTTCGCTGTAAATATCTATCAAATTCGCATACGCACCCGAATAAAAGCTGTCGCCTATGTTTTTCGCTTTTTCGAAAAGCCTTATGGCTTCGTCCGTATTTCCCAGATTTCTGTTTATGGTCCCCGCGTTGTCGTACAGCGTCCACTCTCGCATCTTAAAGCCCTTGTTGCGCGTTTTGTCTTCGGAAATAGCGAGCGCGGCATAATAATCTTTGAGCGCGTCTTTTAACCGTCCGAGCCTGTGAAGCGAAAAACCCCTGCCGCTGTACGCCTTGTAAAGCGTATAATCGTCGAGTTTATCGGAATATCCCAAAACAAGCGACCATTTTGCTATATTGTTTTCGTCAACCGACAGCTTGGGGTCGTTAACGTAAAGTTCTTCCACGTCGACGTCAAACTCATACTCTGCCGTTTCGCTTGCGTTCTCTTTGTAATTGTATTCGAGAAGATTGAAGTCGCAAACAAAACTTACCGGAGCGCCGCCTGCGGAATAACCTATATAACAGGAATAGTTGCCTTCTCCCCAACCGCTCGAAAAAACGGCGAACGACGGCTTGCCTTCGATTTCGTAGGAAAGCGCCGTTTTACCGTCGAAACTTACTATCCCGTCGAGCGGATGACTGTCGCGCTCCGAATGCGTTTTTATGAGTTTTTCGTATTCTCCGAAGTACGAAAAATCGCCCAGACAAACTATGCCCGAGTCTATAAAACACGAAACGGCGTTTTCTTCCGCAATAAGTTTTATAACGTCTTTTTCTTCGGACAAGGCGAGTTTCCATTCGGTAGCTTTTTCGTCCGAAAACCTTAATCCCGCAAGCGCGATTCTTTCACCGCGCGAAGTCGTGGCGCACATATAAAACGGCACGCACGCGGAATAGTCGAACTTCTGCATAAACGGTTTGACCGCGCCGCCCGCATAAGCGTCGAAAAAGCAAACCGCGCCCGTACAAAACGGCAAACTTTCGAGTTCGCCGTAAGACAAACTTATCCCGCCGAAACTTTTTCTTTCGATTATTTCGGTATAGTTCGTCTTTGCATACAGACGCGATTTTATAATTTCGAATTTCTTTTTCACTTATGCGTTTTTATTTGAAAAGTTTTTCTATGCGTTGCATAGCCTTACAGGTATTTTCGTAATTGTTGAACGCCGTTAAACGGAAGAACCCTTCGCCGTTCTTTCCGAAACCTGCGCCGGGAGTTCCGACGACATTCGCCTGTTCGAGCAGCTTGTCGAAGAAATCCCACGACTTCATTTCGCCGCAACTGAGCCATATATACGGCGAATTAACCCCGCCCGTATGCCATATGCCGAGCGAGTTCAATACGCCCGAAATATGCTTTGCGTTTTTCATATATACGTCTACGTTGGTCTTGATTTGCTCCTGACCTTTTTCCGAGAACACGGCTTCCGCCATTCTCTGAACTACATAAGAAACGCCGTTGAATTTTGTAGACTGACGGCGCAACCACATTGCGTTGAGATTTTTAAGCGCCTTGGGTATAACCGTGTAGCCGCAACGCGTACCGGTAAAGCCCGCCGTTTTGCTAAGCGAGCAGAACTCAATCGCGCATTTTTTCGCTCCTTCTATCTCGAATATCGAGCGCGGCAACGTCTTATCCGTAACATAGAACTCGTACGCCGCGTCGAAAAGAATAACCGCGTCGTTCTTTAAGGCGTAGTCTACCCAGCATTTGAGCTGTTCTTTGTTGTAAACCGCGCCCGTAGGATTGTTCGGCGAGCAAAGATAAATTATGTCTGCTTTTACTTTCCCGTCGGGAAGCGGCAAAAAGCCGTTGCTCTTATTCGAGTCGATAAATTTAACTTCGCGCCCGAGCATTACGTTGGTATCGAGATATACGGGATAAACCGGGTCGGGAACGAGTACGACGTTATCTTGTCCGAAAATATCGAGAATATTCGCAACGTCGCTCTTGGCTCCGTCCGATACGAAAATTTCGGAAATATCGAGTTCGACGCCGTTTTTCTTATAATAATTCCGAATCGCGCCCGTTAAAAAATCGTAGCCTTCGTACGGACCGTAGCCGCGGAAAGTTTCCTTTTCGCCCATTTCCTTAACGGCTTTTACACCCGCTTCGACAACGGCTTTGCAAAGCGGAATAGTAACGTCGCCTATTCCCATTTTGATAATCTCTTTGTCGGGATGCGCGGCGGAATAAGCCGAAACCTTTTGCGCTATCGTGGCAAACAGATAGCTGTCTTGCATTTTATCGTAATTGGTATTTATTTATCCGTCGGATAAAGCAGACGCGCAAATGAGAATGTTCAACGC
>WSNJ01000002.1:65287-84432 GCA_013316045.1 Clostridia bacterium | reverse complement strand
ATAATAAGGAGTGTAAAAAAATGAAATTACGTTTGAGAGAGTTAAGAGAAAGCCGCGGTTTATCACTGCAACAGGTTGCGATAAAATTCGGCATTTCAAAGTCCGCAGTTTCGCACTACGAAAAACATTCGCGCGAAATGCGTTACGAAATGCTTTGCAAGTTCGCAAAATATTACGGTACGACAATCGACTATATTCTCGGCTACGACCCCGAAGATTAGGTAACGTTATTATATTAACAATATCCGTTGGGTCGGTCGCTTACGATTTGCGACCCGCCACCTACGGGGAATACTCGCCTAAGGCTCGTGGCGTTCGCAATCTTCGATTGCTCGGCTAAGCGAACCATACGCTTTGCGTAGGTTCGCTTTTCCCCGGGTGGTAACAAAAAAGTGCGCCCCGATAAACGGGGCGTACTTTTTTGGCACCACCTAGGGGAATCGAACCCCTGACTTCGGCGTGAGAGGCCAACGTCCTGACCGCTAGACTAAGGTGGCATTATTTGAGTAACGTGCTAAGTATAACATAACGAATTTAATAAAGCAAGCGGAAATCGACACTTTTTCGCTATTTTTTATTTGCCAAAATATACATTTTATGCTAAAATACAGCTATGAGAACCGTTTACGATATAATGTCGGACTCCGACGAGCGCCTGAACGATTTCCGCCTTGCTTGCGACGAAGCCGCGGCGGCGAAATTCATTCTTGCCGAAAAGAAAATTTCCGAACTTTTGCAGATTATTGCGGGTAGCAAAAAACTGTTTAACATAATGGCGGACGCTACGCAGAACTTCGATTTTGCCGCCGAGCTGAAAAAAGCCGTAAACGGCAGAGAATTCGTATTGCCCACGGGCAGAAAAAAGCAAATAGCTATCGTTTTCAGTCTGCTATATGCGTTTGACTCGAAAAAGCTCGATTTGCAGGAATTTATTCACAATCATTTCGAAAGCGAAAACGTTAACGACGAATTCGCCCGCTTTGCAAGCGTTATTCTCGGCAACTTCCGCGCCAACGTTTGCGACGAATTCCGCGCAGTTCCCGAGCCGCAACCCGCCCCCGAACCCGAAGAAGAAAAACCCGTGCGCGAAGAAGAAAAGAACTTTTTCGAGTTCAACTTTTTCTCGCAAGGCGCGGAAAACGAAAGCGGCGACTTCGATAAAATTCAGGCAAGCTCGTTGCTTGTGAGTATCCGCGAAATTATAGGAATAGTCGCGCGCGACCCCGAGCTTATGCCGACCGAGCGCGAAGAACTTATGCTCGTTTGCGAAGCGTTTGAAAAAGCCGTGGAATACGGCAGTCGCGAAACGGTTAAGATTATGTATATAGGGCTTAAAAATACTATTGCCGTTTCGTCCGCGGTACGCCGCCTTGAAATTCAGACCGATAACCTGAACCGACTTATTAAAGAATTACAATTATAATGCCAAATCAACTCAAAGGAGACACTATAAACACTATGAACAAAAAGACCGTAAAAGACGTAGACGTTAAGGGCAAAAGAGTACTCGTTCGTTGCGACTTCAACGTGCCGCAGGACGAAAACGGCAAGATTACCGACGAAAACCGTATTATCGGCGCGCTCCCTACCGTCAAGTACCTGCTCGATAACGGCGCAAAAGTTATTCTTTGCTCGCATCTCGGCAGACCCAAAAACGGACCCGAAGCAAAGTTCAGCCTTAAACCCGTTGCCGACAGACTTAACGAACTGCTCGGTAATAAAGTAACGCTCGCCAACGACGTTATCGGCGACGACGCAAAAGCTAAGGTTGCCGCTCTTAAAGACGGTTTTGCCGTTATGCTCGAAAACGTGCGCTTTGAAAAAGGCGAAGAAAAGAACGACCCCGAACTTTCCAAAGCCTTTGCTTCGCTCTGCGATATTTACGTTAACGACGCTTTCGGTACGGCTCACCGCGCGCATTCTTCGACCGCGGGCGTTGCCGAATTTTGCAAGACGAACGTTTGCGGCTTCCTTATCCAAAAGGAAATCGACGTTATGGGCGGCGCGCTCAGCTCCCCCGCCCGTCCGTTTACCGCTATTCTCGGCGGCGCGAAAGTTTCGGACAAAATCGGCGTTATCAATAACCTGCTCGAAAAGGTCGACAGCCTTGTTATCGGCGGCGCAATGGCGTACACCTTTATAGCAGCTAACGGCGGAAACGTGGGCAAAAGCCGCGTCGAAAAAGACAAAATCGACCTTGCAAAAGACCTTATGGCAAAAGCCAAGGCGCGCGGAATCAAAATGCTCCTGCCCGTCGATAACGTGGCAACAACCGAGTTCTCCGCTACCGCCGAAGGTAAAGTAGTTCCGTCCGACAATATCCCCGCCGACTACGAAGGGCTCGATATAGGACCCAAGACCGCTAAAATCTTCGCGGAAGAAATCGCAAAAGCCAAAACCGTTATTTGGAACGGTCCTATGGGCGTGTTTGAATTTGAAAAGTTCGCGGTAGGTACCAAGGCGGTTGCTCAGGCTCTCGCCGACAACAAAAACGCCGTAACGATTATCGGCGGCGGCGACAGCGCGGCGGCAGTCGAACAGCTCGGTTATGCCGATAAGGTTACGCATATTTCCACGGGCGGCGGAGCTTCGCTCGAATATCTCGAAGGTAAAGTTCTCCCCGGCATAGCTTGCTTGGATAATAAATAAGATTTCTCCGCTCGCTTCGCTCGGTCGAAATGACGTTGCAGACCGCACCTGCGGACCGTCGTTTCGAGTCTGACCGCTCACCGCACCTGCGGACCGTCATTTCGAGCGCAGCCGAGAAATCTATTGCCTTATCCGATAAATTCAGGCTTATTTTTGTTGCTTTTATTCCGATTATGTTATATAATATAGTCAATAATATTATACTTGCCAAATATAAAGGGAGGAAACATTTATTATGAAGTCTTTGCAGATAACTCTTAGTATGGCGGAGAGCGTGAAAAACTTCGTCAATATCGTAAGCAAATACCCTTACGAAATCGACCTGAAAAGCGGCAGATTCGTTATCGACGCAAAATCGTTACTCGGTATTTTCAGTCTTGACCTTTCCAAGCCTATTGTACTCGAAATATACAGCGACAAATGCGACGACCTTGTTGCCGAACTCAAACCGTTCCTTGCCAAATAACGGGAACAAATTCATAAGATAAAAAAGCCCCCTGCCTTGCGGCAAGGGGTTTTTTGATTACTCTCTGACTTTAAGCAACAGCGAATTTAGATAATCGTACGAAGCTCTCAGTTCGCCCTCTTCCTTATAGTCCTTTGCATACGCTTCGAGCAGCATAGTAACGTTTATGCCGCGCTTATGCAGTTCGGAAAAGAACTTCTCGAAATTAACTTTGCCTTGACCCGGTAAGCACGTAAGCCCGCTCTTTACCACGTCGCACAAGTGAATGGTCGCAATTCGGTCGTCCATAGCGTCCAAAAACTTTATAGGGTCCACGCCCGCCTGCATAGCCTGCTTTACGTCGAGCGTAGTATAAAGGTGCGGACAACGCGGCAAAATCTCGCGGAAATAGTCGGGCGTTGCTCCGTAAGACCAATGCACGTTCTCATACGCTAACTTTATGCCGTAGCTCTGCGCAATCTCGGTAAGCTGATTTATTCTGTCGCAAATGCGCACGTAGTCGTGATTGTATACGAACTTTTTCAGCTTGATAGGTCCGTGGAACGTGTAGTACTTAGCGCCCAACACAAAGCCCGCGTAACACACCTTGCGGAAAATTATCTCCGCGTCGGCTCGCGCCCGCAAATTCGTGCTGAACAGCTCGGGTTCGAACTGTGTTCCGTGCGCGTGTACCGAATGTACGTTTACGTTGCCTTTCCGCTGAACAAGCGCGTCTATGTACGACTTTTCGTATTCCGAAAAAGTGCTTAAAAATACTTCCGTAACGTCTACGCGCATACTCCGCAAGTGGTCGAACGCAAGCTCCGTGGAAACTCGCCCGAAAAACGATGCGGTTGATATTCCGAGTCTCATAACTTTATCCTATTATATAGTCGGGGTTCTTTTTCACCGACTCTATTTCTTTGAGTTTTTCTTCGTAGCCCTTGCGGTTGAACATTGCAAACGTAGCTTTCTTGCCTTCTTCTACGCCGGGCTGATTGAACGCGTCGATTCCCATAAGCGCGCCCGCAAACGCCGTTTCGTACATAAAATACATCAGAAGCTCGCCCACAGTGTACGCGTTTACCGACGGAAGCGTAATCGTAAAGTTGGAACGGTTCGCCTTGTACAGCGCGTAACGCGTTGCCCTGCGCTCGAACGTTATAAGCTCGTTCATAGTGCGCCCTTTAAGGAAGTCGCACGCGTCGATTGTTTTATCGTTCGTTATAACCTGCTTCGTCTTGTATTCGTCTACCGCAAGGAACGTTACGACCTTATCGAACGGACCTTCCGTATAAAGCTGTACCTGACTGTGTTGGTCGGTAACTCCGAGCGACTTGGCGGGCGTCTGACCTACGTTGACCGTTTTGCCCGATTTGTCTACCGCTTTGCCGAGCGACTCCGCCCAAAGCTGTGCGTAAAAGTCCGACATATAGCGCAAGCTGTCCGCATACGGCATCATTACGCTTACGTTCTTGCCCTGCTCCATCGACTTGACCTGCAAGTACGCCGTCATTAAAGCGGGGTTCTTCTTTACGTCCGCCACCGCCGACGCTTTCGCCATATCAGCCGCGCCCGCAAGCAACTTCTTTATGTCCACGCCGACAGCCGCAAGCGGTACGAGTCCCACGGGAGAAAGCACCGAAAATCTTCCGCCTACTCCCTTGCCTACGCCGTAAATCTTAAAACCTTCTTTAACCGCTACGTCGTAGAGCGTTCCCTTGCCTATCGTAGTGGTTACTATTATCTTCTTTTTAGCCTCTTTTTCGCCGACCGCCTTTTTCAGCGCGGAATACAATATAAGAAACTGACTCAATGTTTCGCTCGTTTCGCCGCTCTTTGTTATTACGTTGAAATACGTATTTTTCAGGTCGATTATATCGAGCAGAGAAGTCATTCTGTCGGGGTCTACGTTGTCTTCTACGTAGAACTTAGGCGCGTTGCGCTTGGCTCTCGGCAACTCGTTATGACGCAGGTGCAGAAGCGCCGTAGCCACAGCCGACGGTCCGAGCGCCGAGCCGCCTATGCCGAGTACTACAAAGCTCTCCGCGCTTTTGCGAATGCTTTCGCAGTAAGAAACTATCTCGTCGACTTCCTTTCCGTCCGTAAACGGAAGCTCCGTCCACTCCTGCCAGCCCTTGCCGCGGTTGTCCATAACTTCGTTAAACGCCGCTTTGATAAGCTCGGCGTCCTTGTCTGCGCTTGCCTCGTCTACGCCGTGCGCGCCTATCACGCCCGACATCATATTGTTGTAGTCGAATCTGAGGTCCATATTTTTTTGTCTACTCCTGAAAGATAATAATAATTTATTTATAATTAAATATATAAGGCGGCGGAAACGAGTGTGAAGAACGGCGACAGTCGCCGTTATGCGCGCCCTTATACGCCGCCGTACGTTATACCAAGGCTTCGATAAGTCCGTAATCCCCGTCGTTGCGCTTATAAAGCACGTTGACGTTCTTAGTCGCCTTGTTCTCGAATACGTAAAAGCTGTGTCCGACGAGTTCCAATTCGTCGATTGCGTCTTCTATCGTCATAGGGATAAGCTCATACGACTTAGAACGCACAACCGCCGACTTCTTTTCTTCCGCGGGCGGCGCGTAGTTCATATCGAGTTCTTTTATCCGAATTTTTTTGCTCTTGCTCATCAGCTTCGTGCGGTGCTTTATTATCTGCTTTTCGAGCTTGGGCAAAGCTATATCTATATTGTTGTACATATTGTCGCTCGATACTTCCGAACGCATTACAACTCCGTCCAATATAATAGTAAGCTCCAACGTGAAAACGTCGTTCGCTTCTTTAAGCAATACCTTGACTTTCGTGTCGTTTTCGAAAAATTTGTCAAGCCTGTCTACTTTTTTGGTAATTACGTCTTTGAGTTTTTCGCTCGCGCTGTAATTCTTGCCTATAAATTCGATTCTCATTGTAAATAACCTCCTTAGGGCAATTTATTTTTCGATATTATAATTATACCACATTTCGCGCCGCGTGTAAATACTTTTTCCCAATTTTTTTCAGCTTATTATCCAAACGCAAAAAATAAAAAAGTCGGCTTCTTTATCCGAAACCGACTTTCTTTTTTATGACCGCCGCGCCGAATTACCGCTTGGCTTTTACGTTCACCTGACCGCCCTTTACGTCCACGACTACCGTATCGCCGTTTTTAACCGCGCCCGAGAGCAGACTTTCGGCAACGTTGTCTTCTATCGTTTGCTCGATTACGCGGCGCAAAGGACGCGCGCCGTACTCGCGGTCGTAACCGCGCTCTATAATGTAGTCCATCGCGTTTTGCGTGATTTCGAGCGTAACGTTCTTCTCTTTGAGCGACCTTTCGGCTTTTTTAAGCATAAGAACGGCGATTTTCTCAATGTCTTCGCGCGTTAAATGCTTGAATATCGTTATTACGTCTATTCTGTTGAGAAACTCGGGCTTGAAACTGCGCTTTAATGCGTCGGTAAGCACCTGCTCCGTCTTTTCTTCTTCGCGCTTTTTCTCGTCCGTATTCGTCGCAAACCCAAGACTTCTGCCCGTGTCTTTCAGCTCGGTAACGCCTACGTTGCTCGTCATTATTATTATAGTGTTTTTGAAACTTACCGTTCTGCCTTGCGAATCGGTAAGCCGCCCTTCGTCGAGAATTTGCAGTAAAGCGTTGTAAACGTCGGGGTGCGCTTTTTCTATCTCGTCGAACAGAACAACCGAATACGGCTTTCTGCGCACCTGCTCGGTTAGCTGTCCGCCCTCGTCGAAGCCCACGTACCCCGGAGGCGCGCCTATCAGCTTGCTGACGGAATGCGACTCCATATACTCCGACATATCGAGCCTGATTATAGCGTTTTCGTCGTCGAACATAGCTTCGGAGAGCGCTTTCGTAAGCTCCGTTTTGCCCACGCCCGTAGGACCGAGAAACAGAAAAGTTCCGATAGGGCGCGACGGGTCTTTGAGTCCCGCTCTCGCGCGGCGGATAGCTTTCGACACGCTCTTTACAGCGTCGTCCTGACCTATTACGCGCTCGTGCAGAATCTGTTCGAGATTTACAAGCCGTTGCATCTCCGTTTCAGTCAGCTTCGTAACGGGAATTTTCGTCCACTTGGCTACGATTTCCGCAATCTGCTCGGGTCCTATTACGTCCGTAGCGCGCTCGGTGCTTTTAGTCCAATCGAGTTTGAGCTGTTCGATTTTCTTTTCGATTGCCTTGCCCCTGTCGCGCAGTTCGCCCGCCTTCTTATAGTCCTCGTGCTTGATTACTTCGTGTTTCTGCTGTTCTATCTTCCTTAGTTCTTCTTCGAGTTCTTTTACGCTCGGCGGAGTTATATTGCTGTTGACTTTCGCGCGGCTCATAGCTTCGTCGATAAGGTCGATAGCCTTATCGGGCAAAAATCTGTCCATAATGTACCTGTCGGACAGTTTTACGGCGGCTTCCAACGCTTCGTCGGTTATCTTTACCTTGTGAAAAGATTCGTAATTTTCTTTCAGCCCTTGCAAAATCTCAATCGCTTCGTCAACCGACGGCGGCGCAACCGTAACGGGCTGAAATCTTCTCTCCAAAGCCTTGTCCTTTTCTATAAACTTGCGGTATTCGTCCGTAGTCGTAGCGCCTATCGTCTGCAACTCGCCGCGCGCAAGGTAAGGCTTTAATATATCCGCAGGCGTAACTTCACCTTCTTTACTGCCGGCTTGCGCCAACGTATGAAGCTCGTCTATAAATATAATAATGTTGCCCTGCTTCATAATAAGGTCAATCGCGTTTTTCAGCTTTTCTTCGAGCGCGCCGCGGTACTTTGTTCCCGCCACAAGCGAGCCGATATCCATCGCAAACACAATCTTGTCTTTCAAAAGCTCGGGCACGTTGCCTTCGACAATCGCCTTGGCAAGCCCTTCGACCACCGCGCTCTTGCCGACGCCGGGTTCGCCTATAAGCACGGGATTGTTTTTCGTCTTGCGGCACAGTATCTGTATTATGCGCTCGATTTCTTCGGTTCTGCCTATAATAGGGTCGATTTTATGTTCCGCCGCTTTCTTCGTAAGGTCAACGCCGAGTTCGTTAAGCTGAGCGGGCAACGCGCTCCCGCGGGACGAGTTGTCCGAATATTCGGGTGTATTCCCTTCTATAACGCCCGAGAGTTTCTTCATAATCTGAGCCACGTCGGCTTTGTAGTTGTTCGCAAGAATATAATAAGCTATGCTCGAACTGTCCTGCAACATACAGTAAAGCATATGCTCGGTCCCTACGAACCGCTCGCCCGTCTGCATTCTCAGCTTATTGGCAAGAAAAAACATCTGCTTTACTCTCGGCGTAAACTCCGCGCCGCCGATAATGGCGGTATGGTCGCTCTGAGCGAATATCTGCTCCAAATCTTCCGCCGTAACGCCCGCGTCGCGCAGAACGGAGCTTGCAAAGCTGTCTTTCGCGGACACAAGCCCGTATAATATATGTTCCGTACCTATTTCGGGATTGGAATACTCTATCGCCGCCTTTTGCGCAAACTCTATTGCTTTATTCAGATTTTCGGATATAGGAAATTGCATAATAAATTTATCTCCTTTACGTTATTTTTTTGTTATGGTCGACAGAACCTTACTAACGTACTTCGCTCTGAAAACGTCGCGTTCGTCGCCGTTCAAATCTTTATTCGACAGACTCGCTATATTTGCGGGTTGCGCGTTTGTTATCAGCTTTAAGAATTGTTCCCTGTCCGAGAGCTTTATATAGCCGTAGTACGCGCCGAGATTTACGAGAGCCATAAGCTGCATAAACTCCTTGCTGTCTATTTTATAAGCGTTCGTAAGAATACCGTATGCGCGCATTATCTTATCTTTCAATTCGTCGCCGCCGCTTGTTTTAAGCGAATCGCGCGCTTTCAGCTCGGCTTCGGCAATATGCCCCACCGAAGTCTCCACCGCGTCGATTATCTGACGCTCCGATACTCCGAGAGTTTTTTGATTCGACACCTGATAAATATATCCGACCGAGTCGCTCCCTTCTCCGTATACTCCGCGTATCGTCATATTAAGGCGCGAAATTGCGTTCACGCACGCCTGCAAACTGTTATATATGGACAATCCGGGCAGGAACATCATAGCCGAAGCGCGCATTCCCGTACCCAAATTCGTAGGACAAGCCGTAAGATAACCGAGCTTTTCGCCGTAAGCAAAGCGCACTTTTTTTGCTATCGCGTCGTCTACGGCGTTAATCGCCGTAAACGCTTCTTTCAGCGCGAATCCCGGCAGAATGCACTGCTCGCGGACGTGGTCTTCTTCGTTTATAAGTATGCTAACGGTTTCGGACTCGTTGATTATAGCCGCGCCCGTATCCTTGTTTCTGAGCAAGTCTTCCGATATAAGATGCTTTTCCTTTAATACGTTGCCGTCCGTTTCGCTTATTTCGTTCATACGGTATATAGTATAGGTATCCACCCCCGACAATGCCGCGTAAACGTCGCGCGGGATGAGAGCCGCCTTATCGGCAGACACCTTTTCGGGAAACGGCAAACCGTCTATGTTTCTCGCAAGTCTTATTCGGGACGAAATTATAATATTGTTCAACGCCTTATTCATTGCTTATACCCCTTAAAGTTCTCATTTTGTCGCGGATTACGCTCGCGTCTTCGTAACGCTCCGACTCAATCGCCAAATCGAGTTGCCGCCTGAGTTCTTCGTATTCTTCGGCAGCGGCGTTGCCCTTTTTGCCGTTCGGAGATTTTCCCGTATGCCGCGTATCGCTTTGAACTTTCGACACAACGGGCATAATAACGCCCGAAAGTTCTTCGTAGCAGTGCGGACAGCCTACAAAGCCCGTTTCGAGAAACTCGTCCGCCGTAGTTCCGCAAACGCCGCAACGGGCAACGTTACGGTGAGTAGGCAATCCGAACAGATTCTTAAATCCCGAAAACAATTCGCCAATACCGTTAAAGTCGCTTTCCTTTTCGGCTTGCTTCAAATGACACTCGTAGCAGAGATGCCGCTCCGTAGTAACGCCGTTTATCTTTTTTATCGAATGGTAAGTAGCCTGATTTTTTTTGCAGTTATCGCATAACATAAATTTTTCAATACCCCTTTGATTTCGAATCCGTTATTTTCCGTGTTTCGGTTTTGCCCGAAAATCAATCTTCTTCGCCGTTCATTCTGAGCAGTTGCAAAAGAACCGACTTCAAAATATTAAGGCGCAACCTGTCTTTTATTACGGTAGGCGCGATAAGCGCTTTATCGGACAAAACGGTTTTAACAATCTCCGATTCACGCTCGGAAATTATCGCGTCGCGGCACATTCTGTCGAGAAGCTGACTTGCCTTTGCAAAACTTATGCCGTCGTTCTCGTTCACCGTTCCCAATATCTCGCCGTATGCTTCTTCGGGCGTCTGAGAAAGCCGAACGACCGTAATCGACCCGCCGCCCCCGCGCCGCGATTCTATTATATAACCGCGCTCGGGCGTGAACCGCGTAGTCAATACGTAGTTAATCTGGCTTGGCGCGCACGAAAAATAGCTTGCGAGTTCGTTTCTGCTGAGCGTCAGTTTTTCGTTATTGCCCATAGTGTCGAGCAAAAACGCTTCTATAATATCGCTTATATTAGCCATATTGCCTCCCCGAAAGTCTTTCCGCGTTTCGCGCAATTTATTTGACTTTCTTTGACCTTTGACCTTATTATACTCTTATAATTCCACGTTGTCAACGGTTTTTTGCAATTTTTCCGAAATTTTTTTTAACGCCCGAGCTACACCGAAAGGTCGGGAAAAAACTTATTGACAACGGCTTACGTCGATTATATAATATTTACAGTTATATAAAGGCGGCGGCAACGTATGAACGACAAAGAAAAATTCTACAAGCAAGCTACTGAAAAAGAGCTTTTCGACTTAACCTTAAACGGCGACTACGACGCGTGCTTCTACTATGTGGAAAAACGCTTGCTGAACGGAACCGTAAATAAAGAAGATATAAAACATCTTGAAGCGGGCATTGAAAATCTGAATTGCCTTTGCGCGAATTTGGGCGCGATAATATTCGGACTCAAAAACGGAATATACAAGGACGAAGAAAAGGAATTTTTCTGCTACGCCGTCGCCGAACAGGAAGGCTATTCCGACGCGCACAAAAAACTCGACAAGGCGTATAAAAAGCATTTCGAGTCGATAGACAAGGCAGACGAACGGATTCTCGGAATTAAATTCGTTTTTGCCGCAATGGGAATGAAAGACGTCCCCTATTCGTTTACCGCAGAAGCCGTAAAAGCCGACAAAAGCGTACCGGGCTATAAAACGGCGTACTCGGTAAATCTGAGATATACCGAACAGAACGGACGCGAAACGGATACGGAAACCGTGTACACGGCATATCTGCGCGGAAAAGACCGCGACGGACAGCTTAAAAAATACGGCGACGCTATTACGAAAGAAACAGCGTACATAGCGGGCAAAAAAGGTATAAAAGTCGGCGACGTTTACATAGACGGCAAAAGATTTTCGCACTATGCCGAAAGCGCAACGGTCCAAAATAGTCCGACAGGCGACGAAGTGAAAATCGTTTCGGACGCGGGTTTGGATATAAAACTTTCCGAAGAAGGTCGGTTAAAGAGCAGAATATGTCCGTTCTGCGGCGGCGCGCTCGACGAAAACGGCTACTGTGCCGCGTGCGGAAAAAAATCCGACGGCACGGAAACGGGCGGGATAATAATACGCAAAGGCAAAGCCACCGAAGCTCTTATATGTACGCAGTGCGGACACCCCGTTATACTCGACAACGGCGGAAAAACGGCGTACTGCCCCGCGTGCGGAACTACGTTCGCCGTTAACGGCAACGCGCTCACCTACGGAGCGGCAGGACTTAACTACGAGTCGATAAAAGCCGATATGCCCGACGGCGAAACCCTGCCCGACGTTCGGTTTATCCGCGCGGAAATAGGCGGCGGAAGCATTACCGCCGTAATGCCCGAAAGTTTTGCGGTAATGCCCGACAAATACAGGCGTATAAAATACCCGTCAAACGCGCCGCGTTACATTTATATGACCCCCGACGCTACCGTAAACTTCAATCTGAATTTTCTCGGACCGCTTGGAGAAGACGAAGTTTTCGCTTTCGGCGGACAAATGCTCGGCGCGCTTAAACAGTCTTTTCCTACGGCAAAATTCGGAGAAGCTAAACAACTGACTTCCCCGAGAAATTTATTCTTCGTGGACTTTATAACCGCGGCAGTAGACCAGCCGATATATAACGCAATGTTCTTTTTCAGTTTCGACGGCAAACAAGGCATAGGCTCGTGGAACTGTCTTGGAAAAGACAGATGGTTCTGGGCGCCGATTTTCGAACACGCCGTGCGCACTATGGAGTTCAACGACCGCCGCTGAAAATTCTACCGCTTATCTTCCGCTTTGCAAATCTCTACGCCTGCTTCGTTAAGCATTTTCAGCGAAAAATCGTCGGGATAGCCTTCCGAAAACACAATGCGCTTTATTCCGCTGTTTATAATCATTTTCGCGCAGATGGAACACGGCTGATGCGTGCAGTACAGCGTTCCGCCGTCTATGCAGATTCCCATTTTTCCCGCCTGAATGATTGCGTTCTGTTCGGCGTGAGTGGCGTAACAGATTTCGTGGCGCGTTCCGCTCTCTATATTAAGCTCGCGTCTAAGGCACGACCCGCGCTCTTTACAGGAAACTATACCGCTGCTCGCACCGTTGTAGCCGGTCGTGAGTATGCGGTTGTTTTTCGTAATCACCGCCCCCACCTGACGGTTTTCCTGAAAACAACTCGACCAGGTTGCGACGAGCTTTGCCACGTCCATAAAACGTTTATCCCATTTTTCCGTATTCGTTACTTTCTTTTCGACTTCCATTTTCGGTATATATCCTTATAATATATAAGTTTACTCTCCGATTATATCATATAAAATCAAAAAAAACAAGTGCGGCGCGGGCAATGCTCAAAAAACTTTCACTTACGGAAAATCGCTTGATTTTTTACTCCTTTTGTTCTATTATATATAGTAATCGCGGAAAAAAAATATCAATCGGAAAATTGAAAAAACCGCTTGAAAATTGTTGACAACGCGAATATCGCGTAGTATAATTAGGTCAAAAGTCAAAGAAAGTCAAAAATAAATTTTTTATATACAGGAGGATCAAACTCAATGCAAATCAAACCTTTATTTGACAGAATAGTCATTAAAGCCGTCGATGCGGAAGAAAAGACCAAAAGCGGCATCGTACTGCTTGCCAAGGACCAGGAAAAACCCCAGATGGCGGAAGTTATCGCAGTAGGACCCGGCGGTATGGTAGACGGCAAAGAAATCGTTATGCAGGTAAAAGTCGGCGACAAAGTTCTGTACTCGAAGTACGCGGGTTCGGAATTCAAAATCGACGGAAAAGAAGTAACAATAATGCGACAAAGCGACGTTCTCGCTATCGTAGAATAAGTTTCCAAGGAGAGAAAATAAAATGGCTAAACAAATCAAAACGGGAGAAGAAGCAAGAAAACTTCTCGAAAACGGCGTAAACAAGCTCGCCGACACTGTTAAAATCACGCTCGGACCGAAAGGCAGAAACGTAATTCTCGGAAAGAAATACGGCTCTCCCCTTATTACGAACGACGGCGTAACCATCGCCAAGGAAATCGAACTCGAAGACCCGTTCGAGAATATGGGCGCGCAAGTGCTTAAAGAAGTAAGCACCAAAACGAACGACGTAGCCGGCGACGGTACGACGACCGCTTGCGTTCTCGCTCAGGCAATCGTGCGCGAAGGCTTGAAGAACGTTGCGGCCGGCGCAAACCCTATGGTACTTAAAAAAGGTATCGCAAGCGCGGCGGCTGTTGCGGTAGAGCAAATCAAATCGATAAGCAAGCCCGTTGAAACGAAAATCGCAATCAAGCAGGTAGCAAGCAACTCGGCAAGCGACGAAAACGTAGGCGAACTCATTGCCGAAGCTATGGAAAAGGTCGGCAAGGACGGCGTTATAACGGTAGAAGAATCCAAGACAATGGATACCAACCTTACTATCGTGGAAGGTATGCAGTTCGACCGCGGATACGCGTCGGCGTATATGGTAACGAACACCGACAAAATGGAAGCCGTTCTCGAAAACCCCGCAATTCTCATTACGGACAAAAAGATAAGCTCTATACAGGAAATACTCCCCATTCTGGAACAGATAGTTCAGTCGGGACAAAAGCTCCTTATGATTGCCGACGATTACGACGCGGAAGCTCTCGCAACGCTCGTAGTAAACAAGCTCCGCGGAACGTTCAACTGTGTAGCCGTTAAAGCCCCCGGTTTCGGCGACAGAAGAAAGGAACTCTTAAAAGATATCGCAATTCTTACGGGCGGACAAGTCGTTTCCGAAGAAATGGGCATAGAATTCAAGGACGTAACTCTCGATATGCTCGGAAAAGCAAAGCAAGTCAAAGTCGATAAAGACAACACGACTATCGTCGAAGGCAACGGCTCGACCGACGAAATCAAAGCAAGAATACAGTCTATCCGTTCGCAGATGGAAAACACGACTTCCGACTACGACAGAGAAAAACTCGCTGAACGCCTTGCTAAGCTCGCTGGCGGAGTTGCGGTTATCAACGTAGGCGCGGCTACCGAAGTCGAAATGAAAGAAAAGAAGTTGCGCATAGAAGACGCTCTCGCGGCTACCCGCGCGGCTGTCGAAGAAGGTATTATCCCCGGCGGCGGAACGGCGTTCATCTCGGCTTTGCCCGTTGTTAAAAAGCATATGGCAACGCTGAGCGGCGACGCAAAAACGGGCGCGTCCATAATACTCAAAGCGCTCGAAGCCCCTATCCGTCAGATAGCTCTCAACGCAGGCGTAGACGGCGGAGTCGTAATCAATAACGTACTCGCAGGCGCGAAAAAGTCCAACTACGGATACGACGCTCTCAAAGCCGAATATTGCGATATGGTAGAACGCGGAATAATCGACCCGACCAAGGTTGCCCGCTCCGCATTGCAGAACGCGGCTTCCGTAGCGGCTACGCTCCTTACTACCGAAAGCGTTGTGGCAGACCTTCCCGAACCCGAACCTGCCGCTCCCGCAGGCGGTATGGGCGGAATGGGCGGAATGTATTAAGCAAAAAAATTTCCGATTATTTTTGTTTAATGCGTATAAAACTCTTTTATCACGCTCATATTATAAGTACAAGGAAGCTTTCCGCCGAAAAAAACAATTTCAAGTCGAAAACAATTCTTTTTCAGTCTCTCAAAGAAAATTAAATTCGAACAACATTCGGCGGAAACATTCCTTGAAATATAAAAAGATAATCCCGTATCGGTACGATACGGGATTATCTTTTTACGTCAGAAAAACCTTTTCCAAACAAAAATCGCAACTGCGATTATTACTCCCAAAATAATTACGACTTTAACGATTTTTTTAAGTTTTTTCGCTATCAGATTCGTTTTATTCGATTTCAACATTCTTTTACATTTTTTACTGTGCTTTTTAAGTTCTTTTTTGTACTTTTCGCGCAATTCGTCCCTGAACATAAGTACTCTTTTCTTAGCCTTATCTCTGCGCTCGACAAAGGCTTTGAATACTTCGTACTTTTCCTTTACTTCGCGCAAGAAATCCGCAAACTGTTCGCGCTCAGCGTCCGTCAACAGCGAATCGCCTGCTTCCGCCGATTTTTGCGAATAGAATAAAGCTCTCTTGTAGAGGTCGGCATAACCGACGTTTGACTTATCGCTCACAAAAGCGTCTATCGAGTCGTATTTACTCGGGTCGAAATCTTCTTCGTCGAAACAGTTTTTGTTGTAAAAATAATACTCATCCCAATTTTCGCCCGTCTCATACCGTCTTTTATAGCTGTTGTAACTCGGTATGCACAGAGTTACGTCTCCGCAGTGATATTTCGTCCAATCGAACGTATTCCCGAATCCGGGCAAGAAAACTTCGGGAACGCAGTACCAAAGCAACCGCCTTATTTTGTATTCGGTGTCAAACTTGCCGTCTTTCCCGCAAAAGAACTTCGGGTCGATTCCCTGTTTGTAAACTTTTTTCTTTTTCAACCTACTCCGTATTTCGTCGTCGCTTAACGCGTCGAATTCATCGAACGGCTCCGAAAGTTTTTTCAGGTCGAAAGCCGAATTCGCGTCGAAAAATTCGCTTGCGACGAGCGCGGGCGCTCCGTCGTCCAAAACTTCGTCCTTTGCGCCTTCCGCAGTCCAATTCGTCCAATCGACATAGTTTTTTGCCGTTAAATAGAAATCGGCTTTACAGTACTGAACAAGCCCCGAATCGGGGTACTTTTCTTCCATTTTGTCCAAAAGTTTTACGGCGCTCGTATATTTTTTCTGCTTTATAAACGCGCGGTAACGCCTTGTTTCGTCGCTCGCGTCGTCCCCGTTTTTAACGTTTATAGTCGCGTGCTCTATCTTGTTCGTAACGTTTGTCGTATTATGTATATGATAATTGTTTATTACCTTTTCCGTTATAAACGCCGTGCCGCAATGACTGCATATCCCCGCTTCCTTGCTCTCGTCTACTTCTATGCTCGCCCCGCACTGCGTGCATATCGCCGCCACCATTCCCATAATATCTTTTCTCCGCATATTTATTTATATTAAGTATACATCATACCCCCCCCCGTTCTGTCAACTCGATTAAACCTTTTTCGCAAAAAAAATTACCCGCTCCGAAAACTCGGAACGGGCGTAAAAACCGTCTGTGCTTCTATTCTTCGCGGTTAGGTCGTCAAATCGGCTGAATGTTTACCATTCCGCCTTCGGCTATAACGCGCGACTTACCCACGGGCACAATAAAGAAATATTTAGTCGTCTGCTTGTTGAAAGAAATATTCAGGTTTACCGTAATATTCGCGTGAGCGTCTATCAGAAACTCGCAACCCGTTTTCGTTTCCAAGAAATTGCGCACGACGAACTTTCCGCCCACTCCGCGGAATACGTCCACGTCGTCGATTACGAGCATAGTCGAATCGTCGCTCAAATCTATGCTGTAACTGCGCCCGAACAGTTTCAAATTCGTAAGCGAATGCTCGCCGCTGACGAACGTTCCGAATCTCAGCGCGTTCGTCTTTAAGTCGGGGCGGAAATATTCTATATCTATAAGCTCCTGTATTCCCATAAGCGCGAGAATATTCCCGTTGCTCGACAGATACTCTTTCGACTTGTACATTTTTCCCGTCGGCAAATACAGCGAAAAATTTTCCACGTTATCGCTCTGATTGTTCGCCCAAAGTTTTGCGCTGCTAAGCGCCACCTGACCCGCCAGCTCGTCGAGCCCGTAGCGGCAAAGCCCCTGATAAATTATATAATTCACGTAAGGCACTATACTGCCGCGGTATTCGAGATACGGCGGTTTTCGCTCGCCGTTGTTGTTCGGCTTGCCCGCGTTGCCGTATTCGCGGTTGTTCGCGCTCAGCGTCGGCACGAGATTTTTTACCCAGAACTTTTTCGGGTCGGTAAGATTGTTGATAAGCGCGGAAAGTTTTTCGTTCGTGTCCACCGCGCCCGCAAGCAACGGATAAAAGCTCGTAGCCCCGTACGAAAACGCCCACTGTCCCGTTACGCCCTTATTCATATAAAGCCCTTCGTACTCGTTCCAGAACGTGTCGTTTATAAGCTGTATCATTTCGTTCTTCGCCTTTTCGTACTTGCGCTTCAAAGGCAGAGCGTACATTGCGCAAATACGCTCCAACACGTCGAACGCGAGCAGTTTCAGGCACGACATATCAAGGCTGTACATAGGCGCGTTTTTCTTCTCTTTAAGCGGCGAGTCGTTCCACTTGTACGCCACTTCCGTAAGGTCTGCGCCGGACACCACAAGCTCGGCTACGGGCGGATACTGCTTCGACAGCGACTTATAAAGGTGCAACACGTCGCTTTTGTCGGAAGAATGCGAGAACGCGTGCCAGCACGCAATCGCCGCAAGTATCTTGTCTTCGACCGTAAATTTAAGCTGAGAAACAGCCGTATCCAACCCCGCATAACTGCCGAGAATGGCGCTGCAATTTTCTTCCGTTCCCTTTATATCGAAATGACGGTTCAGCCTTGCGCGTTGCGGCGAATAAATCTCGGTAAGAAGATACGGATAATAAATTCTCGACCACAGAACCGAATTAAACATTCTTTCCGCCGCCGCTCCGAGCGCGCCCGTTCCGCGCGTCTTGTTTACGCCGTATCTCAGTTCCGCCGACTCTATCTGATTGATTACTCTGTCGAGCCGCGGAATTTCGGCGTCGAATATAGTTTCGTCGCCGACCGCCGCATACAGATAAACGGACGGCTGATTCTTGTTTATAACGAATTCCATTATCGCTTCGTTAAACGCTCCGTGCGCGCTGTCCGACGGGTGCGAAAAACTCTTTGCGTAAAAAAATTCGCGCTCGGGGTCGTCGTCGCAAATGGCGAGAAAGCGGTCCTTAAACACGCCGCACACGTCGGATATTCCGACTGTCCCGGGCAAAATACCCATCTTCGCGCATCTGCCTTTAACGGTCGAGTCTTCTATCGACAGCTCGCCGCCCCAGCCGTAACACGGATAAAAAATTATACGCACTTTGAGTTTTTTCCGCGCCGAAACCTGCATTATAAGGCTTTGCTCGGTGTGCTTAATCCACTTTACGCTTACGGGTCCGCTCGAAAAATGAGCGAAACTGCCGTCCGCCGTGTTCGCGCAGCTCGGAGCCATATCGGACGCGAAATCGTCGTTGTCGAGCCATTTTTTGCCGTCGTAGCAACTGACCCTTACGCCCCACAGCGAGCCTTTTATTCCCACGAGCATAGCTCCGTTAATCGCGGAATAATCGTACCCCGCGCCTTGAATATAGCGCGCGGGAAAATTCTTCTCGCTTAAAGCGGGACCGTCTGCGCTCTCTTCGTGAAACTTATCCAAAAACGGAGGTCGGAACGTAAAGCCGTATTCTTTATTTATATAACGCATAAAGTTTTAATCTCCTGTTTTACCCGCTAATACAGCAATCTTGCATTTTGCGGCAAAGAAAGCGACACCGACCTACTGCCCGTTATACCGAAATTCGGAGCGTGGAACGACTCGTTAGGCACAAGATAAATTCTCTTGTCGCGCCAGACGTTCTT
>WSNJ01000002.1:0-65188 GCA_013316045.1 Clostridia bacterium | reverse complement strand
GCGTGGAACGACTCGTTAGGCACAAGATAAATTCTCTTGTCGCGCCAGACGTTCTCGCACTCGTCCGAAAAAAACCTGCTTGTAAACATATGCTCGACGTATGCGGGGTTAAGCGTTACAATCGCGCTCGTGCAGTCGTTTTCCGCAAACAGCTTTTTAATCGCCGCCTTTATCTTACGGGCTAAATAAACAGACGAATGCGTATGCGCGTTTCCGCCGCAATACGGACACTTGTCAAGCAGAAATTCCGACAGCTCGTTGCCTACTTTTTTACGCGTTATCTCCACGAGTCCCAGCCCCGACATATCGAGCACGCGCGTTTTTATCCTGTCGTAAAGAACGCAACGTTTAAGTTCGTCGACCACCTGCAATTTATGCTCGTCGGTTATCATATCTATAAAATCGACTACGATAATACCGCCTATGTTTCTCAGTCTTATCTGACGCGCAATTTCCCGTGCGGCTTCCATATTCGTAAGGAAAACCGTTTCTTCGTGGTCGCCTTGACCGCGGAATCTGCCCGTATTTACGTCTATCGCCGTAAGGGCTTCGGTCTTGTCGATTACGAGCGAACCGCCCGACGGAAGCGCGACTTTCCGCTCCAAAAGCAAATCGAGTTCGCGGCTTATACCGAATACGTCCATCATATCGTAATCGCTTTCGTAATACTGAATCTTATCGCAGAAAGGCGATTTCTTCTTTTTGAAATCCTGCTTAAACCGCTCTACGGTGTCGTAGTCGTTGCATATCACCGCATCTATATCGTGCGACAGCATATCGCGCACCGTGCGGAAAAGCAAATTACCTTCCGAGTGAATGGGCGCAATGCCTACCGCCGCGTCGAACGCCGCTTTTATATCGGAATACTGACGGCGCAAGCTCTCGGCTTCGCGCAAAATTTCGCCTTTCTTCGCGTCGGCGCAAACGGTTCGCGCAATAAATCCTTCTTTCCCGACTCTGAACTTTTCAAGCAAGCGGCTCAGCTTATTGCGCTGATTCTCGTCCGTTATCTTGTTGGAAACACCGATAAAATCGAGCGTGGGCAAGTAAACCACGTAGCGCCCCGGAAGCGACAGGTTCATCGTAAGGCGCGCTCCTTTCGTCTCCGTTTCTTCTTTCGTAACCTGAACCATAACGAAGTCGCCTTCTTTAATATGGAGCTCCTGCGGAATTACGCCGCTCTTGCGCAAATTGCCCTTATCGTCGAGCGTTTCGCCGACGTATAAAAACGCGTTCTTCTGCAACCCTATATCGACGAAAGCGGTCTGCAAACCCTGCAATACGTTCACTACCTTTCCCTTGTAGATATTGCCGGTAATAAGGTTATTCTCTTTGTATTCGACGTAGTACTCGTTAAGCCTGCCGTCTTCTATAAGCGACACGCTCGATATCGTTTTTTCTATATCGATAAGAATTTGCCCGCGTTTCAAAATTACTCTCCGAAGAAAATTTTATCCAAATTTACGTTATTACAATCGTAAACCGCCGTTTTAACAACGCAAAAAGGCGTATTTTCCGCACCGCAAAGTTTCAGAATATGCGAAGCAAGCCTGTCGGCGCGTAAATTCACGTTGCCGCACCTTAAACGCATATTCGCAAAGCGGTCGTCGTTTTTAACGCTCAAAACGGTTTCGCTCACGTTTTTGGTAATCTCTTTGCCTTTCGCTACGTAAGTTATATTCAGTTCGCTCTGTTCCGAAAGCGACGAAAAATCTTTCCCTTTAAGCACGGGTGAAGAAAACTCCGCCGTATAGTCCGCCGAAAACATCATATTCGCAACGTTCGGATTTACGTCCGTTTCGGCGCATTTCAGAATAACGATTCCCGCGGGCAACGACGCGTTCAGCTTTTCCGCGAATTTATCCGCGCTTTCGTTTACGTCCGCGCAAAAGTATTCGCAAAGCGACGACGCGCCTATCGGAAGCGGCTGATTGAAATAAATTTTAGCATGCGGATTGTAGCCTTCGCTGAAATTGACTTCTATTTTCCGCCGCCGCATAGCCATAGTAAAACAGCGCAGCAAATCGAGATGCGGAACGTATACGGCGTTATCGGTTTTCGTGTACTTGCAAATTATCATATCTTATCTTTATATTCTACCACAAAAACTATTTATCGGTCAACTTAGCGGCGCACAGATTTTTACACGCCGTTCCCGTAAGCGCGACAATTCCGCAATTATGGCATTTCTGCCTGCAATCGGGCGTAGTAACTTCCTTATACGCTTTATCTCTTTCGCCGAGCAGAAATTTTCTCGTAACGCCCGCGTCGATAACTTCCCAGGAAAGTTCTTCGTCCGTGCCGAAACCGTCCGTATATCTTTCGGGCGAAATTCCGTTTTCCTCAAACGCTTCAATCCACTTGTCGTAAGAGAACTTCTCGCTCCAACTGTCGAACGTACAACCCTTTTTATAAGCCGACTTCAAAACTGGCGAAAGCTCTTTGCCGCCGCGCGCGAGAGCGGCTTCTATACGCGACGACTTTCCGTCGTGCCAACTGTATTTAACTTTGATTTTTTTGAGAGCGTCGCGCAGATAGTCTTGCTTTTGCCGTATCTCTTCCAAAGAAATCTGCCTTTCCCACTGAAACGGCGTAAACGGCTTAGGCACAAACGTAGACGTAGAAACGCCGAGCGACAGCTGTTTCTTTGCGACGGCGTGTTCGCGGTACAGCTTTTTTATCCGCTCGCAAATCGCGGGAATACCGGCTATGTCCTCTTGCGTTTCGGTCGGCAAGCCTATCATAAAATACAGCTTTACCGTAGAATAGCCTTTCTTGAAAGCGTAAGTGCAGGAGCGGAAAATATCTTCTTCCGTTACGTTCTTGTTGATAACGTTTCTGAGCCTTTGCGTCCCCGCTTCGGGCGCAAACGTGATAGAGCTTTTGCGCAAACCTTCGGTATATTCGGCTTCGAAACTGTCTACGCGCGTGCTCGGTAGCGAAATGCTTACTTTGGCTTTATCCGTTATGGGCTTGATTTTCGCAAGCAATTCTCTTAAATGCGGATAATCGCAAGTACTGAGCGACGAGAACGAAATTTCGTCGTACCCGTTGTTGTATATAAGTTCTTCCGCCGTTTTAACGAGCGTATCCACGCTTCTCTCGCGTACGGGTCGGTAAATCATTCCCGCCTGACAGAATCTGCAACCGCGCGTACAGCCGCGGAAAATTTCGAGCACGGCTCTGTTATGAACCGCTTCCATATTCGGAATTTTTATCTTCGTGGGATAAAAAGCCTTGTCCAAATCTTTGACTATCGCACGGCGCGCCTTGCCTTCGTTAAGCGACGGCACGTAAACGCCCTCGATATTTATTGCGGCTTTTAGAAAGTCCGACTTGCTTCCGCCCGCCTTTTTTATATCGCGGTACAGCTTCGCTATTTCCGTAACCGTATCTTCGCCGTCCCCTATCGAAAACAAATCAACGAAATCTACAAGCGGCATCGGGTTAATCATACACGGTCCGCCGGCTATTATAAGCGGGTCGCTTTCTTTTCTGTCCTTCTTGTCGAGCGGAATCCGTCCGAGTTCGAGCATATACAGAACGTTGGTATACGATAACTCGTACTGCATCGAAAAGCCTATAATATCGAACTCGTTTATCGGCGTGCGCGTTTCGGAAGAAAACAGCGGCAACCCGCTCTCGCGCAAGAGATTTCCCATATCTTCCCACGGCGTAAAACAGCTTTCGCAAGCGCAGAAATCGAGCGCGTTAAGCATATGGTACAGAATCTTTATTCCAAGATTGCTGAGAGCTACTTCGTACACGTCGGGAAAACACATCAGAAAATTGAGTTCGGCGTTTTCCTTTATAACGGGTGTGTTAAACTCACCGCCGCAATAACGCGCGGGTTTATCTACTTTTTTCAGTAATTCGGTTACTTTATTATAAAAATTCTTATCTTTCATTCAACGTCCCCGACAAGCGGCAAACCGCGTAAATTCCTTCGCTGAAAACTCTGAGCGGCACTTCGGATATTCTGCAAACGGGCACGTTTTCGAAATAAAATCCGCCGCTTATCTTTATAGCGTCCTTGTATTTGTAAAATTTAATGTCGCCGAACGACACTATTTTGTCGTTACTGCTCAAATCGGTGCGCGTAAATTCGATAAGACAAATATATCCGCCGAGCGAAATACCCGCATAACCCGACTTGCCTTCGGAATCCTTGCCGGTTATCTTAAAGCCCTCTTTTGAAATATTCTTGCGCAAATCTTTCGACATTATTATCGTGCCGCCGAGTCTGCGCGAACGGTTATCCGCAAGCTCCGACGCATTCGGCACATAGGCTTTGCGCTTTAACTGCAAGAACGGCTGAGTTACGTTGAGCCTTGTGAGAAATTCGTATTTTTCGGGCAACTCCGCCACGTGAAGAACTTTTATAATTCTGTCTTTCGGAATTTCGGCGGGGTCGTTATCAAGATTGTAAATTCTGCCTTTTTCCACTATAACCACGTCGGTAATACCGCCGCTTTGCGCGTGGACGGAAAACAGAAGCCCCGACGCCACGGCTTCCGATTCGGGGTCGGTCAGAAAACCCGCAAATTCGTCGGGCGCGTATCCTCTGCCCGAAATCATATCGTTGAAAAAACGCTTTTCTTCGCCGAGAAGCCGCTTTGCCCTGCCGTTTTTCTTATTCGTCTTTTCTATATTCTCTTCGCCCTTGCCGACTTTTTTCTGGGCCGTCGCGTCTTTCTCTATAAGCGCGCGGATAGTTTTCGACCTGTCGTTCTGCGCTATATAGTCGAGCATTTCGGCGGCTGTTCTGTCGTGCTTGCTTATAAGCAAAAGTCTTACGACCGATTCCCTTACGCGCGCGTCCGATTGAGCGCCCGTATAAATTTCGCCGAGAGCGGGTACTATATTCACTTTGCTTGCGAACAAGAACTTACGTATAGCCGCCTTGTTAGTGTTCTTTTCGAAAATCAGTTTGTCTGTCAATATCGAAACGGTTCTTTCCTTGTTTACTTTAAGTAAAACGCCGTAATGCTTGTAGTTTTTGTCGTATTCGGCAAGCGCGTCGGAAACCGCGTCGTAATCGGCGGCGGCGAGCTTTTCGAGATACTGAGTAGCGGCGGGCGCCCAACCGTGCAGGCGCGACGAAACGGGGGCAGTAAACGTTGCGAACAACAGCGGCGCAATTTCTCCGAACGCTATATCACCGTTCTCGCATATTTCGATAAACATATAAAAATATCTCAAATCGAGCGAAACAAGTCCGATTTGCGAATTGTGAAAATCGGTATAGTTATATTCCTTATTTATAGCGCCGCAACAAACAACGTCGGCAATAAAAGCGTAGCGCTCCTTTTCGAGCAGACTTTTAATAAATCCGGCTTTTTCTTTTTTGGAGTAACCCGACGTGAAAAAAGTGCGGCCAATCATTTCCGCCGACGCGCCGTCGAAAGAAATTTTGATAAGTTCGTCTATGGTCATAAGCAAGCCTCACCGAATATCTTTTGTTTCTGCTTATATTGTACCACACTTTTCGGCGATAGTCAATCTCCGTTACCCAAAACCTTTTTAAGCGGCGAATTATTACCGAATTTAACAGCCGCCGCTTCGAGTTTCAGCTCGTCGATAATGCCCAAGCTCGTAAAATTTTCGCCCATAACGTTAAAGCGGTAAAAATACGCCGAATTAAGCATACGCATTGCCTGCAAAACAGTCGTATCCGCACTTACCATAATCTCGCGGACGGCGAGTCCTTTTCTGAGTTTTTCGGTTCTGTACGCCATAGAATACAACCTTTGATACTTTGAATTTTTGTCGGGAAAAACCGCGCTGACGAATATAAACACGGCAATAGCCGCAAACGAAAAATTTGCGCCTATAAACAGCGTTGCGACAAACAGCGACGCGAAAACAAGCGCAAAAACCGCGCCGACTATCCGCATAACCTTATATACTTTTTCGCGTTTGAACTTCCGCGACAAAAGCGCGAGCAAAGCCCTGCCGCCGTCGAGCGGAAAAATCGGAAAGAGATTGAATACAGCCGTGCAAACGTTGGAAGTTACTATAACTTCCGTAAAGAAATACGACGCGGGCACGAGCCACCAAAGCGCGACGCAGACTACCGCTATAATAACGTTGATTGCGGGTCCCGCGAGCGCAATAAGAACTTCGTCGCTTTGTCTTACGCCCTCGAACGCACCGGTAAGCGACGCTCCGTGCGGCATAAGTTTTATAACGTTAAGCGTATAACCGAGCCTGCGCGACGCTTCGGCGTGCGCCATTTCGTGCAGAATTATCGTAACGGCGTAACAGAAAAACTCGTAACCGTAGCCTAATGCGGTTACGGTAAACGCCATAATTATAAGAAGCGGCGAGATTTTGAGTTTCATTATTTTTCGTCGTCATTCTCCTGCCCGACTTCCTTTATAAGTTCCAAAAACGCTATTTCCGCGCCGTCTACGTTTTCGCCCTTAATCACGTCGTAAGTTATCGCCGACTTTACGGCGTTTACCGCTTTTTCGCCGTAATCTCCGCCGAACGCTTTAATGCAAAACGGCACAGCCGTAATAAACGCCGCGGCAAGCAAGCGGAAAATAAAATCGCCCGCGCCGTGCTTTCTCTTTTCGACCGAGCCGCTCGCGCTGAGCTCCGTTTCGACTTTTCTGATTCCGTCGTATTTGTTCATAGCGTCCACCCGCAAATAAAAAACTCTCACATTATATATATGAGAGTTCGGCGGCGGTTATGAAAAATATACTGCTTGTCTTATTCTTTGTTATACGCGGGGTTTACGACTTTGCGCCAATTCAAATCGCCCCTGCCGAGCGCGCGCAAAAGAACTTCTCCGCTCGCCACGTTCGTCGCAAGCGGTATGTTGTGAACGTCGCAGAGTCTTAAAAGAGCCGAAACATCGGGTTCGTGCGGCTGAGCCGTAAGCGGGTCGCGCAGGAATACCACAAGGTCTATTTCATTCGCCGCAACGAGCGCGCCGATTTGCTGGTCGCCGCCGAGCGGTCCGGACTTGAAACGGATAACGTCGAGTCCCGTTTCGTCGTGAATCATCTGCCCCGTAGTTCCCGTGGCAAACAGTTTATGTTCTTTGAGTATATGCTGATACGCATAAGTCAGATTTATCATATCGTTTTTTTTCTTGTCGTGAGCTATCAGCGCAACGTTCATTTGTAAATTATTCTCCCGAGTATTTTATTCCGTAAAAAGTCCCACGCCGAAAAAACGAAAGCAACCCGTCTGCGGCGAAGAAAACTCTATATAATAATATAGCAATTTATGCGCGTTTAGTCAATCATTTTTCCGACGTCTATAAGTCTGTCGCCGCGCGCGGTAACAATAAGCTCGTAATCGCCGTTGCCCGTTACGTTAAGCGCAACGTTCACATTTTCGGAATTTGTGTACATATAGCTTTTAAGCAAATCGAGAATATCGCTTTTCAGCATTGTAATAAGATTTTCCGTTCCGTTCCCGCGGTCGGCAAGCATAACGTTATTAAGCCGTTCTTTAATGAGCTCGCTCCGAGTTTTCATATTATTTTCCTTAGGTTGCGCTTCAAGCCGCCCCAAAAGCCTTTATACTTTTTCGTAACGTCGTACATAACGGTCGTGCCGTAGTGCAGATTGCGGGCGAGAACGTCCATAGCTTCCCACCCTTCGCTGTCGGGGTTAATCATAAGCCCGAGATTGCTTAAAAGATTTATTGCGTCGTCTTCGGGAATAACTCCGAGCGGCGGAATTTTCAGAATCTTGCTTACGTCGCGGTAATCGACCATTTCAGAATTAAGTATAAGGTCGCCGCGCGCCCTGTTGATTACGACGCTTATACTTTTCATCATATAGCTTTTAAGCAGACCTATAACCTTGTCTGCGTCGCGTATCGCGGAAATGTGCGGAGTTGTTACGACTATCGCTTCGCCGCACGCCTGAACCGCGCGGTGAAACCCTACTTCTATCCCGGCGGGACAGTCTACGAGAATATAGTCGAACGATTGCGCCAGAATGTTTATAACGGCTTTGATGTTCTGCCCGTTGACCGCCGAACCGTCGTAGCTGTGCGCCGACGGCAAAACGAAAAGCCCGTGCGCGACGGTATCTTCGATAAGCGCCTGTTTTACTCTGCAACGGTTTTCTATAACGTCCACTATATCGTAAACGACTTTGTTTTCGACGTCCATAAGAACGTCGAGATTGTTAAGCCCCAGGTCCGTATCGAGCAATACGACGCGTTGCCCCAAAGCGGCAAGTCCCCTGCCGAGATTTGCCGTAAGCGTAGTTTTGCCGACGCCGCCTTTACCCGATGTTATAACTATACTCCTTGCCATATCTCTTCTCCGTATGTCGCGTATAATTATATAACGGTTCGGAGAGTACAAAATATATGTTTTTAACCTATTTTGCCGAATAATGCGGAAAACAAAAAAACGCGCAACCGTTTTTCGGGTTACGCGCATTTATACGGTTTTATTTCTGAGATAATATTTCGTCTAACAGGTACCTGTTTGAAAGCAGTTTGCCCGCGCCGAGAATTGCGGCATACTCGGGGTCTTCGGGAACGTAAGCGTTCAGCGACAGCTCGCTTGAAAGGAATTTTTCGAGTCCGGTTATATTAGCGCCGCCGCCGACTATGTAGATGCCCGTCTTGTAAACGTCGCTTGCGATTTCGGGCGGCAACATCTTGATTATGCTTTCGATTGCGTCGCGTATTCTCACATAATACGGGCGCAGAACGGAACATACGTCCGAAGATTTCAGCTTTGCCGTGCCTATGTTCTTGGTTTGCAGGTCTATTCCGCTTACGGTCATTTCCGCCGTATCGTTTTCGTAAAGCGTGCCTATTTCCGTTTTTACCTTGCGCGCGGTGTTAAGTCCCATTTTAAGATTATGCTTGCCCGCCGCAAAATCTATAAGCGCCTTATCCATAAGATTACCGCCTATCGTAACTCCGCAACCCGACACTACGCCGCTCAAAGACATAGCCGCCACTTCCGTAATTCCGCCGCCTATATTGACTACAAGTCCGCCGCAAGTCGTGCTTACGGGCAAATCTATTCCGATAGCCGAAAGAATTATATTCTCGACCATCGTTATTTCTTTTATGTACGCCGATAAAAGAACGTCTTCGTAAGTTCTGCGTTCTTCGATAGTAAGCCCCGTAGGGATTCCGAGAACGGCTTTTATCTTCGGGAAGAAAATATAACTTTGCGGTAAAATGCGCTTTATAAATTCCCTGAGAAGCAGACTGCACGCTTCGGGGTCCGCTATAAAGCCGTCTACTACGGGACAAACGACGGTCGTTTTCTCGGGAGTTTTGCCGAGCATTTCATAAGCCGCCTGACCCACGGCGCGAATTTTCTTTTGTTTCGGTTCGCCCAAAAACGCTATAACGGTAGGTTCTCTCAGAACTATGCCGTTACCCGACACGAATATGGACGTATAAGAAGTACCGATTTCCACAGCAATTTCCAAAACTGCCATCAAAAACTCTCCTTTAACATTTCTTTCACGAGGCGCACAGGCAAACCGATTACGTTATCCACGTCGCCGTCAACGCGCTTTATAAGCGGTTTTAGCTCCGCGTCCTGAATGCCGTAGCCCCCTGCTTTATCGTAAGCATTGCCCGATTCTATATAATTATACACTATTTTCTCGTCGAATGCACCAAAAGTAACGTATGTTTTTTCAAATTTCGCAACTTTTTTCTCTTTACAGAGCAGACAAACGCCCGTAACGACCGTATGCGTTCTTCCGCAGAGCGTTGCAAACATACTTTCGGCTTGCTTTGCGCAGCTCGGTTTCCCGAGAATTTCGCCGCTCGGAGAAACCACTACCGTATCCGCACCGAGTACGAGTCCGCCGAAACGCGAAAAAACTTCCGTCGCTTTTTTCTCCGCGAGAAAAACGGTTATTTCTTCCGCGCCCGACAGTCCGCCGTAGTTCTCATCTGCAAAAGACGGCTTCGCCGTAAACGAAAAGCCGTCTATTTTCTTAACGAGTTCGCGCCTACGCGGCGAAGCCGATGCGAGAATTATCTCAGAGTATTTCAAGATTTTTCTTGTACGCGCGCGCAAATTCGGCTCCCGCCGTAAGCGCGTCTTTTATTTCGAGCGAGCAATCGCCTTCAACTTCCGTTTTCATAATAACCGAATCGCCGAGCACGTCGCAATTAAGCGTTTTTACGTTACCCGACATCGAGCGGTCAAGGCTCTCGGCTATTCTGAGTATAACCGAAAGTTTCAGCACGGCAACAAGGTCTTCTTCGCGCAAAATATCCTTGTACTTGTTCCACTCCTGCATACTGAACTCTTCCGTTCTGTGCCCTTGCGCCACAAACGCGGCAAGCACTAAATCGCGGTGGCTTATGCCGTACATATTCGAGTTTATAATAAAGTAAAACGAGTGCTTCGGGTGGTCGTAATATTTTATTCTCATACCCGCGTCGTGAAGAAGCGCCGCTACGCGCAGAACTTTGATATACTGACGCGGCAACTTATGCAGAACCCTTAACTGCTTATAAAGCTGAATAGCCAGATTGCAAACGTGTTCCGCGTGCGGAATATTCAGTTCGTAATGGTTCATCATCGTGTAAACCGAATGCCCGAGAACGTCTGTTATAGGCTTTTCAACGGTAGTCGGAACGGCGTGATTGAAGATAATGCCTTCGCGTATACCCGAGCCGGACACAACGAGATTCTGATAACCCGTGAAATCGAAAAACCCTTTTATGCAAGCGAGAGCCGACGAGAAAATATCGGCGCGCTCGACGGAAAGCCCTTTGATTTTGGTACGCTTGTCCGCGTCGAGAACTTTTACCATATCGTATATGGAATTGAAGTCCGAAACGGAAACGTTGAAGTTATGAGTCATATCCATCGGATAACGCTTCATTCTTCTGCAAATCTTCGCAAGGTTACGGAAAGACCCGCCCACGCCTACGAACTGAACGTCGGGGTCGATGTCTTTAAGCCAACTTATCTGCGAGAACTGGTCCTTGACGTAAGTTTCTATCATCTTGGCTTGTTCTTGCGGAGCCAAGTTCGGGTCGTTGAAAAGGTCAGAAAGCGTTATCGTTCCGAACGGCAGATTTTCGCGGTTCAGAAGATTGCGCCTGTTGTAATGAATAAGCTGCGTACTGCTTCCCGAAATATCGACTATAACGGCTTTCGGAACGTCGAGCGAATTGATTACGCCCTGATAAATATGTATCGCCTCTTCTTCTTCCGTAAGCACCTTGAACTTGAAACCGCAAACCGAATTTATCTCTTCGAGAAAACTCTTTTGGTTCTTTGCGCGGCGTACCGCATTCGTTGCTATCGCGTACACCTTATCTACGCCGTAGCTGTCGCAGAGCTTTCTGAACATTTTAAGCGTCTTAACCGCTTGCGCCACGCGGGACGGTTTAAGGAATCCGTCGCGCTCCATATCCTGACCTAATCTTACCTGTTCTTTCAATTCGTCGAAAATAACAAAATGCCCACCCGGGAGTATGTTTGCAATAACTAAACGAGCCGAATTGCTCCCAAGGTCTATAACCGCAATTCTTTCCACAAATTTAACCTCTCTTTTTCTTGCCGTGATATTTATGCAAATTTGTACAAACAATACTATCGGTACTGATTTGTACTATATGATTATACCATATATTGCGGTCGTTGTATAGACCCTTTTGAAAAATAAATTAACTGAATTTAATTGTGAATTTTTGTATATTTTAACTAAGTTCAATAATTTGCGGCGATTTCCGAGCGTTTTGAAGCAAATCCAGAGCGTTTCGGGCGCGATTTAACTGTGCAAAACACGCGCGCAAATAATTTACAAATCCCTTTCCTTTATGGTATAATTATATATTATGAAATCGTTATCGCACGGAAGAAGAAAATTTACGGTATTTTGCGTAATTGCGCTCATTGCGCTTGCGCTTTGTTTTACTCCGCTCTTATCGCAAAACGGGCAGACGCAAGCCCGCGCCGACGCAGAGTCGCAAGCGTTCGCGCCGCCCAAGGAAGAACAGACGAAAACCGTTTACCACCTTTTCGACGACCCCGTTGCGCTCGGAGCGGACGGCGATTTTCTGTACGTGCTCGACGGAACCGAGATAAAGCGTTTCTCGCTTTTAAGTTTTGCCGTTTCCGATTATCCGCTGTTTTCGGGCGCGCAAATACAGGTCGCGCCGTCTTATTTCTCCGTTCGCGGCGAAACCGCGGTAACGGTTGAAAACGGAGAAGTTTATCTTTACAACAACGACGGCAGAACTCCGATTGCGGATTTCGGCAACGACTGCCGCGGAGTATTTGTAGACGAAACGCATATCTATGCGCAGATTAGCGAAACGGAAATAGTCAGATACAGCCGCACGGAAACCGACGTTAAAACTTTTACTTCCCCCTATGCAATAAAGACTTTTGCCGTTCTTAACGGCACGGTTTACGTTTCGCACAAGCGCGGCTCTGCTCGGCGCGACGATATTTCGTATTTTACCGCGCAAAACGAAACCGAAACGGCGGTCGAGAATTTATCCGAAATAATTGCTATGCAAGCGAGCGAAAACTATCTTGCCGTACTCAACAATAAGGGAATTTCGCTATACGAACGCGGAATCGACGAACTTATAGTCGGCGCGAACGTTCAGACCGAAACCGACGCTTTGGCGATGACGGCAAGCGGCGGAAATATATTCGTTCTCGACGCAAACAAAGCGGTAACGCGCTACGGAAAATCGCTGTCGGAAACAACCTGCGTGCTCGCGTCCGCTTCCGACGAACTCGGCTTTTTCAGTTCGCCGTCCGACGTTATAACGCGCAAAAACAGAACTTACATAGCCGACAGAAACAACGACCGCATCGTAATTCACGACGGCGAAAAATATTCGGCTTTAAGCGATAATCTATTCCGCCCGATAGCCGTGGCGTCCGACCACACGGGCAATATTTACGCGGCGTATTCCGAAAACAGAATAGCCGTATTCGACGCGTCTTTCGAGCGGCTCACTTCGCCCGAAAACGAAAAAATTTCGGTTAAGAACGCAAACGGCGAAACTTATACCGAAAAAGTCGCCGTCGCCGATATAAAATGCGACTTGAAAGGCACGCTGTACTTGCTTTCCAAAAGCGGCGCGATATTCACAAAGCCCGCGGGCGAAAACGACTTTGCACCGCTTGAAGGCGCGGCGGAAAACGTAAGCCTTTTGGACGTATCTCCGAACAGCGCGTACGTGTATATAACGGTAGACGGAGCCGACGGCAAAAAAACGGTAAAACGCATAAACGGAACGCAAGCAGAAAACACGGGAATTTCTTTGCCGAGCGTAAAAGATATAGCCGTAGACGCAGACAACTCCGTTTACGTTCTGCAAGTCGGCGACAGAATATCGCGCTACAACCGCGTGGAAAATCTCACTTACGAATTGGGCGAACAGCACGTTATAACGAACTGTCTTACGCTTTCGGGAATAACCGTTTCCAACGTATCGAACGCCGCGCTCGGCTACCGCGATATAATAGTAACCGAATCGGTCGGACACCGCATAAGAACCGTTCCGTGTTCCGATTTCGGCGTCGATATAGGCGACGTTACAACTCCGCCCGCAGTCGACGCAAACCCGATTCCCGTAAACCTGTCCGCACCTTTAATCCGCACCGTTATTAACCCCGCGGGCGCGGAAGTATACGCGCAAAGCTCGGAAGTTACGCTTCTCAGAACGCTCCCTTACGGCTATAAAGTTATAGTCCCCGAATATAACTCGGACGGCGCGTTCTCGCTCGTATTTGCGGACAACGTTATTTTAGGTTCGTCGAACTACGATAAAGACCCGATTATAACGGGCTACGTTCACAACGAATTTTTATCCGACCCGCTCCCCTATACCGACGAACACGAAACCGAGTGTTCGGCGTGGATAAGCAGCGTTCCCGTATATAAATACCCGTCGCGCCAGGCTCCGAAGATTGACGAAAGCGCGGACAAGGGAACTTCTTTCAAAATTCTCGACTTCGTTTACGAGCAAACTCCCGGCGGCATAATTTACGGCTACACGGACAACTTCCCCGACTCCGAAACGCTTTTGAACAATCACAGATGGTACAGAGTGTTACTGAAAAAGGATAACGTCGAGTACGAGGGCTTTGTGGTTGCAAGCACTGTTTCTGTGCTCGCGGGCAATCCCGATATGTCTGTCCGTCCGCAAGTCAACGCCGAAATAATCGCAAAGGACAAAAACGTTCCGACCGCGGGCGCTATCGTTTACAAAAAGAACGAAAACGGCGAAATAGTCGCCGATAACAGATTCGAACCATTGTCCGTGGGCACGAAAGTCGAAGTTATCGGCGCGTTCGATTCGTCCGAACCGTTTACGCAAATCGCATTTTACACGCCCAACGGCACGGTTACGGCGTTCGTAGAAACGGCAAATATAAAGTACCAAGGCGTTAACATAGTTAAAATAGTCGCCGTGGTACTTATAATCATAACCGTCGCGCTTATAATATTCCTTTGCGCAAGAGCTTACGTTATAAAGCGCAACAAGATAAACAAGGTCGACGAAAACAAATTCGATAAAGATTCGGAATTTTAATCTTCCAGATTGATTTTATTTACGGAAAGTTCGTAAGCGACGCGCGTTTCACTCTCGGTTTCGGACAGTTTTTTCACGTACTCGCGGCTCTGTATTCTGCCCTGAATTACGAGCTTCTGTCCCACTTCCGCGTTCTTTACAAAGCGCGCGTTTCTGCCCCAGGCAATACACGGAATGTAATCGGACTTATTGTACGCTCTGTTCACGGCGATAAGCAAATCGCATATTTCGCGGTTGAAAGGCGTAGTTCTGTAAATAGGCGGCTTACATATATATCCGGCGAGTTCCACCGTATTCGGGTTTTCTTCGAGCGGTTCGCAAAAATCTCTTACGAACACCGTAAGCATAAGTTTGCTCTTTTCGTCCACCATTTTGTTATAGCTTCGGAACTGTCCGTTAAGAGCTATTTTCGTTCCGACAGTTAAGTTCGCGCCGCCGAGCAGTCTTTCCGAAACCGTTACGGGAATAATGTCGTTTTGCTGCGATAAGCGCGGAACTTTAAGCAGAAACTCGTAAAAACCTTCGCCGTACAGCTCGTGGCTGTATACGGGGTCCGATTCGACCGTTCCGCATAAGTAGACCTTGTTGCTTTGCGTTGTTGTGCTTTCCGTCATAAGTTTATCTCCTTAGATTTTTATCTGCTTGCCCGTGTGGTCTATCGTGTAGTTCTCGCGCATAATGAGTTCTCCGATAGTTACAAACGAGTAGCCTTTGTTTTTCAGTCCTTCGATGATTGCGGGCAACGCCGCGAGAGTGTTCTTGCCGTCGTTGTGCATAAGTACTATACTGCCGGGCTTTACGCCGCTTAGTATCCTGTTTGTAATTTCGCCCGCCGAAAGGTTTTTCCAATCGAGCGAATCAACGTCCCATTGAATCGTGAAAAGTCCCAGGTCTTCCGCCGTTTTAAGCATAGCGTCGCTGTAATCGCCGTAAGGCGCGCGGAACAGTTCCACTTTCTTACCCGTTATGTTTTCGATGAGCGCGTTGGAAGTCGTGAGTTCGAGTTCCATCTGCTTGACCGACAGCTTAGGCATATGCGGATGCGTGTTGCTGTGCGTTCCTATCTCGACTCTGCCGCTGTCCGCGAGCATTTTAAGGTCGTCCTTGTACTGCTCCGCCCACGAACCGACGACGAAATAGTTAGCCTTAACGTCGTGCTTTTCGAGCGTTTCGAGAATGCCCGCAGTCTTTTCGTTACCCCAGCAAGCGTCAAACGAAATGGCGACTACTTTTTCTTCGCCCTTGTCTACGCAATAAATGGGCAACTTGCGCGTACTCTGACCGCCCCAAACCTGCGCCGCACCCGTCAAGCATACGCCCACGGCAATCAATGCCGCGAATACGGCGGTAGCGCAAAACGCAATCAAACTTTTTTTCTTAACCGTTACGAATTTCATTTCGAAATTACTCTCCTATTTTACAATATTTTTCGTTAAGTTTTTTGTATATCTTGGTGATTTTTTGTATATTTAAGTCGTATTCGTAAAGCGAAAAGTTTTCCGTCTTTCGCATATTTTAATCTATGACGGAAAGTATAAAAAAAGAACCGTTTTCGGAATTGTAAACGGTTCTTAATATTATTTTATTCGGTTAAAAGCGCAAACTTACGAATCAGGATTCGAGCACGCCGTCGAATTTGTACTCGTGAATACACTTGCTCGGGCAGGCGTTCTTGCAAGCCATACAGCCTATGCACTTGTCGTAATCTATCATAGCAAGGTTGTTGGACACTTTTATCGCGCCGACGGGACACTTCTTTTCGCAAAGCCCGCACGCTATGCAGCCGTTCTCGCAAACGGAACGCACTTCTTTTCCGCGCCGGGTATTCGAGCAAGCAACGTAAACCTTTGCGGTCGCGGGAATACGGCTTATAATCTTTTTCGGACAAGCCGACACGCACGCGCCGCAAGCCGTACACTTAGAGCTGTCTACAACGGCAACGCCGGTGTCTTTATTCACCGATACCGCGCCGTACTTGCAGTATTCGTTACAGCTCCCCAGCCCCATACAACCTACGCGGCACGCCTTGTTTCCTCCCGCGATAAGTTCGGCGGACTGACAATCCCCGAACCCCTGATATTCGTATTTTTCGCGGCACTTGTTCCCGCCGTTGCAATGAACGACCGCAACCATTCGCTTAAAGTCGCCATCGCCCGCGCCGAGAATTTTCGCAATGTTCTTCTTGTTTTCCGCGCTCGTGGGATTGCACTTGTCAATCTTAGCTTCGCCCTTTACGAGAGCTTCGGCAAAAGCGTCGCAACCGGCATAGCCGCAACCGCCGCAATTCGCGCCCGCAAGATAACGCGCCACGTCGTCGATTTTGGGGTCGCGCTCGACCTTGATTTTTTCAGCCAAAAACGCAAGTCCGAAACCGATTACCGCCGCAATAACGATAAATATAAGAATCGGAACTATAAATTTCAAGAATATTTCCATAAGTCAATAAACTCCTTAATTTTTTGAAAGGACAAGTTTCAAGGCGGCGGAGAACGGTGCGGATTTCCGCAACAGTTGACGCGCAAACGAGCGAGTGTACTTTGGCGTACTCGACCGAGTTTGCGCGGCAAGCGTAGCGGAAAGACGTGCCGCTATACGTCGCATTAGGCGGCATTAAGTAAAACTCAATCCCGCAAACCCGGCAAACGCCAAAGCCATAATGCCCGCAATAATAAGCGCAATCGGCAAGCCCTTGAACGGCTTCGGAACGTGCGAAACTTCCACCTTTTCGCGTATGCCCGACATCAAAATCAGCGCGAGTGTAAAGCCCAAACCGACGCACAGCGCGCTGATAAAAGTTTGAAGCAAATCGTAACCGTTCGTAATAACGTTATTGGCGGTACCCAAAACGGCGCAGTTCGTCGTTATCAGAGCCAAGTACACGCCGAGCGACTGATACAACGACGGACTGAACTTTTTAATTACTATGTCGAGCATTTGCACAAGCGCGGCGATTATCAGAATAAAAGTAATCGTTTGCAGATATTCGAGCCTGAGCGGCGCGAGAACAAAGTGATACAGCACGTAGCACACGACCGACGCAATCGTAATAACGAACGTTACGGCTATCCCCATACCCACCGCCGACTCGGTCTTTTTGCTTACGCCAAGAAACGGGCAGATACCTATCGACTGATTTAGAACTATGTTGTTGGTGAGTATTCCGGCTACTACTATCGTAATCAACGTAGAAATATACATTTTACGCCACCCCCTTCAAGATTTGCGCGGTCTTTTTTGCCTGATGCGCCTTATAAATCGAAAGCAGGTAATTGAAAAGCGCCATCATAAGACCGAGAACGATAAATCCGCCGGGAGTCGTTACGAAAACTTTCATTCCCGCCATACCGAGCAACTGACGAATGCCGCCGAGCAGACAAATCGAGAAAATAAAACCCACGCCCATCGACAACCCGTCGAGCACGGCATAGCCCACGCTGTTTTTGCTCGCAAACGATTCGGCGCGCGCAAGAATGATACAGTTGACGACTATAAGCGATATAAACGCGCCTATGCTCTCGTTCAGGTCGGGCAAGAACGATTCGATAAACATCTGCACGAGCGTAACGAAAGTAGCTATTATGATTATGTACGCGGGAAGTCTGACCTTGTCGGGAATAAATTTTCTCAGCGCCGAAACGAATAAGTTAGAAAACACAAGCACGAACGCCGTTGCCGTTCCGAGCGCGAAAGCGTCGACTATATTCGTACTTTTCGAGATAGTTGGACACATTCCCAGAACGAGTACGAACACGGGGTTGTTAAACAAGCCGCCGAGCGCCGTTTCTCTGAATTTCTTTTTATCCATTGTTATTCGCCCTCCCCGAGAAGTAAAACAATCAAATCGCCCGACAGCCGCAAATTCTTTTCTATGCCGCTTATACTGCCGTTTGCAGTAGCTCCCGTAGCGATTTTGATTTCGTCCGTCGTCATCGCTTTTTTGCCTATAACGGCGTTTCTCAACGCTTCGTACTGCGCCGAGTCGGTAAGCAGATAGTCGCCGTCGTCGCGCAGCTTTATAAGTCCCGCAACAGTTGCGTCGGCATTGTACGCCGTAAGAAGCACGGTGTTCTGCGAGCCGTAACCGACCGTTTTCGTTTCGGTTATATACATTCCGGCATTTTCGCCTTTTTCGACTTTGTAAACGGCAAGGACTTCGCCGACCGTGCGGTTATCCGTATTGAACTTTTCCAAATCGAACGCGTCGCTTCCTACTATCGAATAATACCCGTCGCTCAAAGCGGTCGAATCGTCGGCTTCGACGGGCGCGACCTGTCTGAGTTGACCTATCTTCTTAATATCGAGCGTAGGCGTGTACTTGGGCAGAAAAGCGTTTGCAAGCATAAGACAAGTTACGCTGACAACGGCGATTACAACGAGTACCGCGGCGGATATAAGCGCGTTTTTAACGGTTCTGCTCATTACGCTTTCACCTCCGCTTTTCCGTCTTGTTTACCGTCTTTCGCCTTTTTACGTTTTTCGGGCTTTACGTACCCGAAAGGTTTGGGGAAGATATACTTATCTATAAGCGGCGTTGCGACGTTCATAAGAAGAATCGCAAAACTCATACCTTCGGGCATACCCGTAAACACGCGTATAAGCATCGTAAAAAGTCCTATGCCCACGCCGAACACGACTTGTCCTACGAACGTATTCGGACTTGTCGAGTAATCTGTCGCCATAAACACCGAACCGAAAACAAGACCGCCCGATAAGATATTCGCAAACATATTGTTGAATATCTTTGCCGCGCTTCCCTTGTAAAAGCCCTCGAACAACAGCGAGAACACCGCCGCGCTTCCTATTATTATAAGCGGCAACCTGAAATCGATTACCTTGCGCGCCGATAAATAAACATAGCTTAAAATCAAAGCTATCATACACGTTTCGCCGACTGCCGCCGTTCCGCGGTTTCCGAGAAAATAATTCAGGAACATACTCTGATTTCCCGTCGATTTATCGGACGCAAGCCAAGTAGCACCCGTCGACGCGGCAAGCCCCACTCCCGCGGTATTCACGACGCTGAGTCCGAACGAAAGCATAAGGAATATACGCGCGGTAACGGCGGGGTTGGCAAAGTTTTTGCCTATGCCGCCGAACAGCATTTTAACAATCATAATAGCGAAAATACTGCCGATTATGCAAATAATCACCGTGTCGAACGAAAAAATTATGTGGTCTACGGCGCGGGTGGACAAAGCGTCGTAACCTTTTTGATAAATATTCAGGTCCCAACCCTTTACAATCGTTTTCGACGGCAAATTAAGCGCGAGTATAAGCCCCGTAACAACGGCGGACAAATCGAAAATACTCGACTGCTTAACCCCTTCTTTATCGAACTTTTTACGCGCGATAAGGCAGAACAGCAGTTCGCTCCCCACGCACGCGCCGACGCAAACGGCGGCGTTTATTATAACGTGGTATCCGAAATAGAACACGGCGGCGAGCAGAACAATCAAAAGCGCAATTATTACGTCGAGCATTATATTGCGCGTCGAATTCGATTTGTTCGTTATGTGCGGCGACGCCGAAACAGTCAAATTATTCAAACCTAACGTCTCTCCTTAATAAGATTTTTCTATTTAACGCCCAAATCGCGCGCACGTTTTTTTGCGCGCTTTATCGACTGAACAAGCGGTCTTTTGGCAGGACAGGTATACGCGCACGAACCGCACTCGATACAGTTGAGCGCGCCGTATTTAACCGCGTTTTTCACATCGCCCGCCAATGCGAATTTATCTATATACATAGGCATAAGCCGCATCGGGCAAGCCTTTGCGCACTTGCCGCAATTTATACACGGCTGCGGACTGCCCGTAAACGCTTCGTCTTTTGTCAAAAGCAACAGACAGCTCGACGTTTTCGTAGTCGAAATCTCGTCGCTGTCGACGGCAAAGCCCATCATAGGTCCGCCGCTTATCATTTTTACGGTTTCTTTTTCCGACAAGCCGCCGCAGAATTCGATAATCTTATTATAAGTCGTGCCGCCCGAAACCCATATATTCGCAGGGTTCTTTATTCCGCCGCCGCTTACCGTCATAATGCGTTTATACAGCGGCTGCCCTTTCGTTACGGCAAGATAAGCCGACAGCGCCGTGTGAACGTTGTCTACGAGAACGCCCACGCTCGACGGCAATTTTCCTACGGGAACTTTCCGACCCGTTACCGCGTAAATCAGTTGCTTTTCCGCGCCTTGCGGATACTTGGCTTTCAGCTTTACCGTTCTCACGGGAAGCGAACTGTTGGCTATAAACGCATCGACTTTTTCGAGAGCGTCCGTCTTATTGTCTTCGGCGGCGATTATAACTTCGTTAAGTCCCGCGGCTTTCGCAAGCAAAACGGCTCCGCGCACGAACTGTTCCGTGTAGTCGAGCATAATGCGGTAGTCGCAAGTTATGTAAGGCTCGCACTCGGCGGCGTTTATTATAAACGTATCGACTTTGTCCTGCGGCGAAAGTTTTACAGCCGTCGGGAATCCCGCGCCGCCCATTCCGACTATTCCGCTCTCGCGCAGGCGGTCTTTTATCTCGCTCGGCGTCGGGTCGGTCAACGGCGTAAACTCCACGCATTCGTTTAAGCCGTCGTTTTCTATAACTATATGTTTCGCATACCCCGTTGCCGTTTCGCGTTCGGCTATCGCGGTAACCTTTCCGCTTACCGACGAAAACACGTCCGCGGATATAAAACCGTCCGCCGACGCTATTTTCTGCCCCGCTTTTACCGTTTCGCCTACTGCCACGCATTCGACGGCGGGTTTTCCGAGATGCTGAGAAAGTGATATGTACACGGTTTCGGGAGCGGGCATTACTCTTATTTGCTCGCTTTTGCTCGGCGATTTCGATTGAGGCGGATGAACGCCCGCGCGAAAGGTTGCCGATTTATCTTTATCAGACAAAACTCTTCCTCCGAATAATTGATTGACGCGCAAAAGCGCCGTATAATATTTTATCATAATATCATACGTTTTGTAAATGCGTTTTAATATCTTTTATCGAATTATTCGTGAAATTTTCTCAAATCGTTCTCTTCGCTCGTTTCAATAAGCGTTTCCACTCTGCCCTTTGCGAGCGATTTTTTAAGATTTCTGCGCTTTTTGATAAAGTTTACGGCTATCGTAACGAGCTGATAAATTCCGAGCACTATCAGAAACACGCCGAAATATTTTTTGAGTTCTTCGCCGCCGACCGACTTTGTGAGATACGACGCGAGAACGCCCGCAACGACCGCGGGAACGGAAATAAACAGCAGATACTTGAAATCGACGAGCTTGTTTTTTATATGAATAAAAAGCGCGAACGCCGACATCGGTATAAACGCTATCAGGTTAACGGCTTGCGCAAGGTGCTGTTCCGTACCCGTGAACATTGTCAGAAAAGGTATCAGAAGCGTTCCGCCGCCCATTCCCATTCCGCCGAGCAGTCCGCCGACTACGCCAATAATAATATAAAGAAACGTCTGCATATTTCTTCTTCCCTAAAACGCGACGAGCTTTATGCCCACGCCTACCATCATAAGCGCGAAAATCAGTCCGACTATTTCCGACGGCAGAATTTTAAGCAATAGCGCGCCGCCTATTCCGCCGAGAACCACGCCGAGCGACGCCGTAAGAACTACGCCCGTATCCCAATAGCCGCCCAAAAGATACATAACCGCGCTTGCTATGCTGATAGGCAAAATAACGAGAATAGCCGTCGCGTGAGCGCGCTTGGTTTCTTCTTTTAACGCCTTTTCCAACAGCGGTACGCACAGCATACCGCCGCCGCTCCCGAAAAATCCGTTGATAAAACCTATAAACAGTCCGCCCGCCGCCGCAATTATTTTTTTGGTTATTTTTTCCATTGTTAAATAGTTTTCCCCGATATGTGATAAAATACCGATATAAAACGAAAAAGTTTTTTTTCGCAACGAAAATTTCGTCAACATAGTCGTTTTTAATTGCTAAAATCAGTAAAATACTATATAATTATATAATGTATGCGTTTTATCACGGCATACTCGTAAAACAGACTTCGAAACATTACTTTCAAAAGGTGAATTATGGACAAACTTTTCAAAAAGAAAATCCTGCTAAAATCGGTTTTGTCGCTACTCGTACTCGCGCTCGTGTTCTCGGCAATTACTCTTATTTTTACTCCGAGAGTTCGTTTTGCGGCAAAAGCCGAAGCGGAGCTGAGTACGCTGAACTTTGAAAACAACGAGTTCGAAAATTCGTCGGGCAGTTTTCCCGAAACGCCTACGGGCTGGACGAAAAGCACGGCAGACGGCGTAAACGAAGGCTCGACCGTATCGGGCGTTCTGAACCCCGCTACGTTCAACACGACCGATAACAAAGACGCGTCCAAGCTCTCGCAATACGACGAGTTCAGCGACGCTCTGCCCCAAACGCCGTTCGGCAAAGGTGCGGATGGTCTCGAAGGCGGCTCGAAGTTCCTTATGATAAACACTACCACCTCAACGAACACGGCGGTTAAATATACTTCGTCCGACGTTACGCTCAACGCAAACAGCTACTACGCAGTTTCCGCTTGGGTAAGAACGGGTAACTTCCGCGACAACTCCGGCGCAACCATAAGGCTTAACGGTTTGGGCGGCGACTACGCGTTCAATAAAATAAACACCGTAAGCAGGCTCGCTCCCCCTTACGACAACGATACCAACGCGCCGACCGAACCCGGCAAAAATCTCTACGGTTGGAGAAAGTACACTTTCTATATTGCCACTTCCCCGCTCGGAAGCAAAACGCTCTCCGTATCGCTCGGAATAGGCGACGAATACGCGGAAGACAATATTACGAATTTCGCAACCGGTTACGCTTTCTTCGATATGGTCGAAGGCAGAGAGCTCAGCGCAACCGAATATAACGATTATATCGACTTTGTGGAAAAAATCGGCAGCTCCGACGAAAGATTAAACTACTATAAAATCGTCGACCTTTCGCTCGACACCGCTTTCGGCAGCGACGAACAGAAGCTCGGCTTTGCTTTCGGCTCGGATAATTGGGAGTATAACATAGGCTCGGCGGAAAACGTAACGAACGGTTTTGTTTCGGGCGACGCTTTCAACAAATCGGAATACGGACTTGACGCCGCTCCCGAAACTTCGGTAGGAACGTTCCCCGCAAACGGCGGAAGCTACGCTATTGAAAACGAATATCTTAAAGACATATTGATTATATCGTCGTATAAGGATACCGTGAACGACGTTAAAAACTACGGCGACGCATACACGGGCTTTACGTCCAAAAACTCGCTCACCGTTCCGATGTTCTCGTACCGCAGACTCAGTATTTGGGTAAAAACGGACGGCGTGAACGACACGTCGGGAGCCGATATAGTTCTTAAAACCAACAAGCTCGTATCGGGCGGCAAAGACGACGAATACAGAGAGTTCGTTATCGAAAACGTAACGGGCGACGAAAATTTTGCAGGCAGACACGGTTGGAAAGAATACGCGTTCTACATTCAGGGTTCGTCGATTGAAGAATACACCTTTACGCTCGCGTTAAGACTCGGCGGAAGTTTTTCCGATAAAGCTCGCGGAACGGTAATGTTCAACAATATCCGTTTCGACAACATAACGAGTTCCGAGTTTGCCGACAACAGCGCAAACGGCACAATCGTTTCGATAGACGGAACGTTCGCAAACAACGACAGCGGCGTAACGAACGGCGCGTTCTTCCTTGCGGGCGACTACGACGAATACAAGTATCCCCTTGCCCCCGCTTCCTGGACAAAGGTTAACGCGTCCGACGCAGGTTGGAGCGGTTACTCTTCCAACTCTTCGTATTGCGATTACGACAGCGTGGTAAGCGGAATAGTTCCGACCGAAAAAGATTTCTCGGGCAAAATGTACAACGACCTTACGGAGAACGGAATAATCAATCCGCGCCGCGGCGAAAAAGGCAATCTGCTCGTTATTTCGAGCAAGAACCCCACAGCGCTCGGTTACCGTTCGTCCGATATAACGCTTACCGCAGGCACGGCAAACAGACTTACCGTAACGCTTAAAGCCGATATTAAAGACGGCTACGGCGCAAATCTCGTATTAAAGAACGAATCGAAAGTCATCTCGACAATCGAAAACATAACGTCCACGCACGGTTTTGAAACGTTTACCTTCTATATCGAAGGCGGAGTTGCGGATAAGACGGTTTCGGTGGAATTGTGGCTCGGAATGCTCGACAGAGATAAGAATAACAATTCAAAACTTTCGAGCGGCACCGTATTCTTCTCGCAGGTATCGTTTGCGGCTATCGGCGAAGACGAAAGCTATGCAACGTTCAAGACCGAATACGAAAACGCAATGCGCGTCGGCGGAAAAATCACGAGCGCGGCTTACACGTTCAACGCCGAAGACTTTACCGCTTACGACTACTACGACAACGGCGTCGTTAAGTTCCCGTACAACTGGACGCTTACGGCAGGCGGAAAAGCAAGCACCGACGGCGTTGTTTACGGAATATTCGATTCGAAGAATATCCCCGAAGGCACTTACGAAATTCCGCCGCACTTCAAAAACGACGAAAACGCAGCGAACAACGGCGTGCTGTACTTGCACAACGTATCCCCTACCGCTTCGCGCCTTACGCTCGACAACGGATTTACCGTTTCGGCAAGCACGTACTATAAATTGTCGGTAACGCTTAAAGTAGACTTGGGCAACGGCAACGCCGATACGGCAATCGGAGCGGGCGTAGAGCTTACGGGAACGGAATTCAAGTTCGGCAACATTCAGAGCACGCGCACCGTTACCGACCAGACGGTTAACAACGAAACGTTCAGAACGTTCGAGTTCTATATTCTCGGCGGCAGCGAAGAAAGAACCGTTTCGGTTGCGATAACGCTCGGCGGCAGCGAATACTCGAATCAATATTGCTCGGGCAGAGTTTACGTAAACGATATTACGTTCACCGAAATAGATAACGTTCAATACGACGATATGGTCGAGAAAATGGAAGATTCCGCGGTTAAGTCGTTCAACGTAGGCGAAGTTCAAAAGAACGTAACCTATGCGGTTAAAGCCGATTTGACGGCAGCTACCGACGACACCGACGACGGCGACGATTCAGCAAGCCCCGCGTCTTCGTTCAACTGGTGGCTCATTCCGTCGATACTGTTCTCGATAGCGCTCCTTATAGCGATAGTCGGAATAGTAGTTCGCCGTATAACGGACAACAGAGCGAAGAAACGCGTTAAAGTCGAAACGACGAGCGGATACGACCGCAAAAACACTCTCAACAATATCCACAACGAAAACTCCGAAAAGGGCGAAAAAGTAAAAGCCGACAGCGTAAGCGACAGCACTTACGGCGAGTTCGACGACGACGCTTCGGAAAAAACTACGGTAACGACAACCGAACCCGAAGCAGACGTAACGGAAACCGAAGAACCCGTAGCGGAAGAAGCTCCCGCAAGGCACGCCGAAACTGCCGAAACGGCTGAAAATTCGGAAACTGCCGAAAACGAAGAACCCGCAGAAAAGCCCGAAAACGTCGATAGTTCGGAAAGCGCGGAAAAAACCGAAACGGTAACGGAAAAAGAAAAGCCCGCAAAGCAGGAAAAGCCGACCGAACCGGTTAAGAAAGAAGTAAAAGCCGACAAAACGGCAGACTCTTACATTGACGAGTTCGACGATTAAGAAAAAACGGAACAAATAAAAAGGCAAACCCGACAAAACGGGTTTGCCTTTTTTAATATTTAATTAAGGCTTGTTTACAGAACTCCGCCGTTTACGTTTATAACTTCACCCGTAATAAAGCCGCTGTTCTCCCCCGCAAGGTACAGCGCGGCGGCGGCAACGTCTTTTACGTTGCCCGAACGCCCGACGGGTATTCCGTCTATTATGGCGCGCCGCTCTTCTTCGGAAAAAACCGAGTTCATTTCAGTGTCGATAAACCCCGGAGCAATCGAATTAACGGTTACTCCGCTGGGAGCGAGCTCTTTTGCAAGTGCCTTGGTAAGCCCTATAACGCCCGCCTTGGTCATTGAGTACAGAGTTTCCATAGACGCGCCGCTTACTCCCCATACGGACGATACGTTTATTATGCGCCCGAACTTTTGCGACACCATATCGGGCGCGAATAAATTGCACACGTTAAAAACGCTCTTTAAGTTAGCGCCGACTATCGCGTCGAAATCTTTCTCGGTTTCGTCCGTAAACAGCGCGTAACGACTTACGCCCGCATTGTTTATAACCGTGTCTACAAATCCGAAGTGGCTTTTAAGCCGTCCGTACGCGTCTGCCACGGCTTTATAATCGGTTACGTCGCATTTAACTGCGATAGCGTTAATCTGCCTTTCCGACAGCTTGTCCGCAATTTCTTTCGCGAGTTCGTCGGAATTTTTATAGCAAAAAGCTACGTTATATCCGCTTTCGGAAAACGCGTCTACAAGTCCGCGCCCTATGCCGCGCGTTCCGCCCGTTATGAATACAGTTCTCTTTCTTTCCATAGCTCTCAATAATTGTCGGGCAAATCATTCTCGAACAACACTGCTTTTTTGCCCGCTATTTCCCGCAACTTTTCCACGCTTTCGTCAAGACTTGCAAGCACGAATGCGTTTTCTTCTTTCATTCCGTTTTCTACCGCGCCTTTCTTTATACTCTCGGCGCGCGCGCCTATAAGCATAGCGTAGTCGGCGTTTTCGGCAATCGCCTTTCCCAATTCTTCGTTAGCCGTTTTTTCTTCCGTGCCGAGTTCCACAAGCCCGGGAGTTACTATAATTCTTTTCCCGTCGAACTTTCCCAAAACTTCCAACGCATTTTTCGAGCCCTCGGAATTGGCGTTGTACGCGTCGTCTATAATCACCGTATCGCCGCGGTCTATAAGTTGCAACCTGTGCGCTACGGGTTCGATTTCGCCGCAAGCCGCCGCAATCCCGTCCAACGGAACGCCGAGTAAATGTGCGACAACCGCGCACGAAAGCATAAGCCCCGGCACGTGTTTTCCAAGCAATCGGGTTGAAATCTTAACGCTTTGCCCGTCGATATTCGCAACGAATTCGGTCCCGCGCGCACCTACTTCCACGTCCGAATAGAATGCCGACGCGCCGACCAATCCGTCTTTTCCCGACAAACGTTTCTCAACGCCCGCACGGTTAAACATTTCGACAACCTTTTCGCCGTCGCCGTTAAATACCGCAACTCCGCCCGCCGCAAGGTTTTCGACAAGCTCGAATTTCGTATTAACTATGTTTTCGAGCGTTCCGAACGTTTCGAGATGCTGATTACCGACGGAAGTTATAAGTCCGTAATTCGGTTGAATCATTTGCGCAAGTTCTTTTATATCGCCTACGTTTCTCGCGCCCATTTCGGCGATAAAAACTTCGTCGGTAACTTTTAAGTCGTTGTTTATAACGCGGCTCAGCCCCATAGGCGTATTATAGCTCGCGGGAGAATACGCAACGCGGTATTTCTTTTCAAGCATCTTAGCCAATATATTTTTCGCGCTCGTCTTGCCGTAACTGCCCGTAATTCCTATTTTAATAAGATGAGGCATACTTGCAAGCACCCTTTCGGCTCTTTTTTTGTACCCCGCGTTGTTCAACTTCTCAAACGGCGACATTATTATATGCGAAATCGCCACCGTAATCGGAATCAGAAGCATTGTAATAGCCGTAAACGCATACGACGGCGGAAAAAGTCTGCCGAGCCTTAAAAAACCGTACATAAGACCGAAATTCAGAAAAAAATCGAGCACCGTGCATCTGATTACGCGCGGCGTTAATTTCAGCGGCGTTTTCTTATGTTCTTTTGCCGTTACGGCTATAAACACGCACGCAAAAAATATGAATATTACAGCGCCGATATATTCTACATACTCGCGCCGTCCGAAACAGCCGATATATACGAACATTCCCATAAACGACAGGAACGCTAACGCAAAATATCTTGCCAAATAATCGAAACGGCTTACTTTGAACCAGTTGAAAACTCCTTTCGTCCTATACGAAGAAAGTTGGTAAATCTGAAACATTTTGTAGCCGCATAGCGTGAGAAGTACCGCGCCTACTGCGGAAAATACAAGTTCGAAGATTAGCCGTTCCATTGTCTTACAGTGTTCTCCTTATATAAACGCGCCCAAAATAGCGCAAGTTTCCGCGAATCTGTCGGCATACGAGAAATGCCCCGCATTGTCAAGCGCCACAAGTCCGCTGTCTTTTATTTTTCTTTCAAACTTTTTCGCCATATACATAGGCGTGTCTTTGTCGTTTTTGCCCCATATTATCAGCGTAGGAGCGGTTATATCTTTAAGTTTTTTATCGAGATGAGTGTTTACCACTCTTACGAAAACGGGTTTCATACCATCGGGTAACGCGTTGTAGTCCGCCGACCCCGCGCCGCTTTTTTGCAGTCCGAATTTCTTTTTTAATTTGTAAGACGCGACTTTCAACCTATACCGTATTCCGCGCCGCGGCTTTAATCCCGCGCTGTCTATCAGAACGAGCTTTTCCGCCGCTCCGTAATCGGATGCAAGCAGGATTCCTATCCGCCCGCCGAAGCTATGCCCGACTATCACGGCTTTTCCGACTCCCGTTTCTTTCATAAACTCATACGTTATGCGCGCGTAATCGTAAACGCCCCATTCGCTCGGCGGAGCGTCCGACCCGCCGAAATACGGAAAGTCCATTGTTATCGCACTGCGCCCGAGCGACTTTACGAACTCGAACAGTCCCCGCATCGCTTTTCCGCTTGCGCCCCAACCGTGCAACAGCAACACGGGAACGCCGTCGCCGTAATATCTTTCGTAAGAAATTTTAATCCCGCTGACGGTAATTTCCATTTCCCGGAAAGCTCCCTTTTACAGTTTCTTTTCCATTATCTCCGCCGAAAGACCCAAGCGGTAATAATTCTTTCGTTCGGAAATTTTCTCAAACCCCTTTTTTAAGTAAAGATTTTTCGCAGGCGAATTGTTTTCGGCAACTTCGAGAAATATTTTCTTCGCACCCTTTTTCGCGCACTCGTCGGTTATCCTGTCGATAACGCTTTCCGCAAAGCCGCGACCGCGGAATCCTTCGTCGGTTACAACGTTGCATATTTCGGCTTCGTCGAGCGCAATGCTCACTCCGCCGTATGACACCGCTTTTCCGTCTATCCGCACGACAAAAAGAGAATATCTTTCGTCTTTAAGCGCAGACAGTAATTGTTTTTCGCTCCACGGACACGGAATATATTTGCTTTCCAACCTTACAAGCTCTTTTATATCGCCGACTTCCGCATTATCCACTTCTACGCGCATCAGAGCTTTTTCCCGTCCAAGAAAGTTTCCGCCTGAGATTTACGCACGTACAGCGGTATTAACCGTTTATAGTCTGTCATTCCCCTGCGCGCCGTTTCGTGTTCTACGGCGCGGATAAGCGCGTTTCCGCCGTTTTTCCGCACGTAGGCATTCGGAACAAGTTCGGCGCAAAGCGAATCGCAGCAAACGGAATACGGCTTTACGATACCGCTCAGAAATTCGTTTATATCCGCCGTAGAAATACATTCGGGCGGCAAAATTTCGTTTCTGTCCTTATCGTAAACAGCCGCATAAACGTAGCCGTTGCCTGCGTCGGAAAACGTAACAATGCTTTCGTCCGATACGCTAACATTATATGAAAGCGCAAGCGTATTCGTTACCGCGAGTGCGGGTTTATTAAGGCTTTGACAAAACGCGCGCACCGTCGAAAGCCCTATCCTTATACCGGTAAACGACCCGGGTCCGACGCAACACGCGAAAAAATCGACCGCGGAAATATCCGCGCCCGCTTCGGTAAAAACCTTGTCTATCAGCAACAAGAGAACTTCGCTCGCCTTTTTATATTCGGGGTCGAAAGATACGTACTCTCTGCCGTCAATTTTAAGCGCGACTTCCACGCTCTCGCCAGCCGCATTTACCGCAAGAAAATTCATTTTCTTAAAACTCGATATGCTTAACGCCGTCCTTATCGGAAAAGCGGTACAAAACTATTTTATTTCCCGTAACTGCCACGACTTCCGCGCCCGTTTTTGCGCCGATTTCCGCCGCCGCTTCTTTCGCGTCGAGCGAACAGCTTTTCAAAACGTTGATTTTGATAAGCTCCCGAGTCTGCAACGCTCCCGAGATTCCCACAACCTGATTATCGGTAATATCGCCCTTTCCTATCTGAAAACACGGTTCTATTCCCGCCGCAACCGACCGCAAAGCGGCTCTCTGTTTACTTGTCATCGGATATTTCTATCTCCCTTTCGTTCTCGCCCGAATAGCTTATTCTGACTTGTTTTACGCCGCGAGCGGGCAGAATATCCGCAATGTTTTCAAACCATTCGATAACGCAGACGGTATTTTTTTCGCCTATATAGTCCGCAAGCCCCGCTTCGACCGCATCGTCGCCGCAACGCAGTCTATACGCGTCGAAATGGCAAAGACGCATTTTTTCGCCGTCATATTCGTTCATTACGGTAAACGTCGGACTCAAAACGCTCTCCTTAACGCCGAGCGCCTTTGCGATACCCTTTGTAAAAACGGTCTTACCCGCGCCGAGTTCGCCCGACAAAAGCACAATGCTTCCGCCACGTAAACCCGCGCCGAACTTTTCGCCCAACGATTTCGTTTCTTCTTCACTGACGCAAACAAACTTCATCACGTTTATTATACTATTTATCGGGAAAATACGCAAGCTATTGAGATATATTGTCCGTTTTCTTTTCCGATTCCGTTTCGCTCACTGTTTCCGCGCCGTCCGCAACGGACGCCATTTCTTTCTTCGGTCTTTCCAGAAAGTACCGTTTCAGAATAAAGGACAGCCGTTTGTATAAGAAAAATACAAGCACGCTTACCGCTACCGATTTTATCGCGTTGAACGCAAGCACGAAACCCCAGAGCGATTCAAACGCAGACTTTGCTCCCGCGCCCATAAACAGCGGGAAATTTATGTAGCGGTTGCACAAGAGCGACGCGCCTATCTGACACACGCAACCTACGCTAAGCCCGAGCACTACCCAACCTATGCCTTTTTTGAACCTATACATTACCGTGGGAACAATAACAAACGCCGTCGCCATAAGAAAGTTGGCTATCTCGCCCACACCGCCCGTAGTGGATTTCGTTCCCCATATCAGAAGCTGTTTTATACCTTCTATTATAAGCGCGCCGGGAAAACCGAACATATAACCGCCGAACAGCGTCGCAAAGGTCGAGAAATCGAGTTTGAGAAACGGCGCGGCGGGAAAAATCGGAAATTCGAGATAGCTCAGCGCGTAACCTATTACGGTGAGCATTGCGACGGTTACGATTGTCCTTGTGTTAAAAAACTTGTTTTTCATAAAAAACACGCTCCAAAGTGAAATACAAAGGAACGCGAAAAAAATATACGAAAAAAGATATATGTTTCGACTTATCGTATCCGGACTGTACCGTCGGTACGGGAATTTCACCCGTTCGGGACGCTGAAACAACGTCTTAGCGGACTTTAACCGCCGGTGGGGAATTTCGCCCCGCCCCTAAGTTCTCTTATATTATATACCCGTAAGCGCATAAAATCAAGCGATTTAACGTTATATTTTCAAAACTTTGAAAATGGCGGGCGCGCCGACCGCCGCCCACGCCGCAAGCAGAAAATAGCGCAGAAAACCTATCAGAAATACGTTATCCGCGGGGAAAACGTATTTAAGACCTTCTTTTATACCGACAGCCACCGCCGCGCCGAATATCACTTTTACCGCGTGCTTCCACAGCTTTCCGCTTTTTACGTCGTAGCGCACAAACCGTTTTTCTACGTAGTAACCGAGCGTAAACGCCGAGTAGCCGCCCGCGACTTTTACTACGTCGTCCATACCGCCCTGTATGCCGCAAGCGAAAATTATAACGGTAAGAACCACGCACAACGGAAAAACAACGTAAACCATTTTATGCTCGTTATCTTTCAACAGTTCGAAAAGATACGAAAACAGCACGGCAGAGCCTATGCCGACAGCCGCACCCGTCAGTACGTCGGTTAAGTAGTGCTGACCCAGATACAGGCGTGAAAGCATAACTATTACGCTTATAGCTATGCCGCCTATAAGCGCAAATCTTGCGTAATCGGTTTTTCGGAATTTAATATACGCTTGGGTCGATAAGTTGGTTATGCTTGCGCTGTGTCCGCTCGGAAAAGAATAACCGCCCGTCTTTTTGCCTATCGACTTTACCAAGCCGTCGTAGCGGTTAAACGGGCGCGGACGCTTAACGAGCATTTTTATACCGTTAACGACTATACTGCAACAAAGAAATACGTTTACGAATTTGAAAGCATACCGTTTATCTACGCACCAATAAATAATTATGCCGGCAAGCAGAAAAAACAACTCATCGCCGAACTGCGTCAAGAAAAGGAAAAGATAATCAAGGAACGTGCACGAGCCGCCCTGCAACCACGCTATTATTTGCGCTTCCCAACCCAAACGGTTTATCTCCTAAATGCCGAAACGCTCTACGTTCGAGCCGTCCGACCAAAGCCGTTCCAAATCGTAGAACTTCCGAGTGTCTTCGCACTGAATGTGCATAATTACGCTGCCGTAGTCGATAGCCGCCCACTTTGCGTCAATATCGCGCCTTAAAGGCTCTACGCCGTGGTCTTTCGACAGTTTTTCGTCTATAAAGTCCGTCAGCGCACGCACCGCCGTAGTCGAACCGACGGTTGCTATAACAAAATAATCGGCGATGATTGTTTTGCCCGATAAGTCTATCAGCGTTATATCGCGCGCCTTTTTGTCGTCGAGATACTGAGCCATCGTATACGCAAGCTCGTATGACGGAGAACCGCCCTTTTTTGATGGTCTGCGCGTCTTTCCGCCGCCGCGGTAATATTCGAGCGCTTTGAGAGTTTGCGGCGCGATTTCCGCATTTTCGCGGCGCAAGTATTCTACCGTGTTTTCGAGCGCGGCAATAAGTCCGCCGTCAAGCGATTCAAACGCTTTCTTTCTTATAAGGTCGAGATTTTCGAAATCGCGTTTGTCTTCTATATAATCGGCAAGAAAAATAATCTTCGACAGCGTGCTCATATTCTCGCTGCCCGTCGTATGTTCGGCGATTGCGTCAATAATCTCTTTGTCCTTAACGCCGAGATACTGCTTTGCAATCTGCGCTCCGACAGGCGCGTGAACTATGGCTTCGGGCAAGGAATAGACTTTTCTGTCTACCGTAACGCCGTTTTCGGTAAGCGTTTTTTCGTCCGCATACTTGCCTATATCGTGGAGCATTGCCGCCGTAACCGTTTTATTTATATCAACGCCGTAACGCATAGCAAGGCGCACGGCGGCTTTTACAGTGCGGTACGTATGGTTTATGCGCGCCTTTTTCATTTTGAACGTTTTGTAAGCCGCGAAAATATCGTCGTGTTCCGAATACAGATTTTCTTCCGCGATAACGCCGAGAACGTCTTTGCCGACAATTTCCGACTTGCCGAACGCGGCGGAAACTCTGCCCAAAGTGGAAGAATAATTCTTGACTTTGAAACCGCCGAATTTTATTCTCGCGCCCTTTTCTTCAAGCGAGCGGACGATAAAGCTGTCCTTTTCGATATCGTAACCTTCGCGCTTTACGACGAAGAACGAACAAAGCGAAACAAGACGCCCGAAGTCTTTCCACTCGTCAAGGCGCTCGACCATATCCGTACCTATAACCAACGTAAGCTCGTCGCCTGCGTATTCGCGCGAAAAGTATTCCATTGTTTCCGCGCTGTAACTTATGCCGCCCTTTTTAAGCTCGTAATCGGAAATAACCACGTTTTCGATTTGACCTACCGCCGCTTCGAGCATTTTTATGCGGCTTTCGCCGCTAACTGCTTTCGCGTCGCGTTTGAAAGGCGAAATAAAGCTCGGAACTACGACTACGCGGTCGAATTTTTTTGCAAGACGCTTAATAACGGAGATATGCCCCCTGTGCGGCGGGTCGAAACTTCCGCCGAATACGGCAGTCTTACTTACTGATTTATTTTCTTTTGCTGTCATTGTTATTTCCCTTATTCTACGTAATCGAATTCAATATCCATAATGCGGACGACGTCGCCGTCTTTTGCGCCCGCTTTTTTCAGCGCCTTTATAACGCCTTCTTCTTTAAGCCGTTTCTGAAAATACGAAAAGCTGTCGTAATTATCGAGAATAACGTTGCGGGCAAGTTCTTCAATCATACCGCCCGTTACGTCAAACGCGCCGTCGTCGAAACGCCCTATCTCGAACGAACGCGTATCCTTAGGCAAATACTCGAACTTTTCAAATTCGAGCGGAGCAAGCGGCGGAAGCGTTTTAAGCACGGAAAACGTTTCTTCTATAAGTTTATCGGTTCCCGAGCCCGTAGCCGCGCTGATTTCCACAACCGGTTTTTTGACTTTTTTCTTAAAATCTTCGATTGGCTTGCGGCTTTGCAAAATATCCGTTTTATTAAGAGCTATTATCTGCGGAAGTTTGCTTAATCTCTCGTCGTAAATTTTAAGCTCCTTGTTTATCGCTTTGTAATCTTCGTACGGGTCGCGCCCTTCTATACCCGAAATATCGACAACGTGCACAATAAGACGCGTTCTGTCAACGTGGCGCAAAAATTCCGTACCGAGTCCCGCGCCGCTTCCCGCGCCTTCGATAAGACCGGGAATATCCGCTACTACGAAAGTGTTGTCGTAGTATTTTACAACGCCGAGATTAGGCGAAAGCGTAGTAAAATGGTAATTCGCTATTTTGGGTTTAGCCGCGGAAATGCGCGACAGAAGCGTTGACTTTCCGACGTTCGGAAAACCGACGAGCCCGACATCGGCTATCGTTTTGAGTTCGAGCGTTACGGATTTTTCTTCGGTTTTCTGACCTAATTGCGCGAAGTGCGGAGTTTGTCTGCGCGACGATTTGAACCGCGCGTTTCCCTTACCGCCGTTTCCGCCCTTTAAGACTACGACTCTCGCGCCGTCGTCGTACATATCGGCGATAACCCCGCCCGTTTCGTAGTCGCGTATAACGGTGCCGCGCGGAACTTTTATTATTATGTCCTTACCCTGCTTACCGTTACAAAATCTGCTCGCGCCCTTTTCGCCGTTCTCGGCGCGGAAATGCTGAGCAAAGCGAAAATCGACGAGCGAATTTTTTCTGTCGTCCGTTTCGAAAATAACGTCGCCGCCTTTGCCGCCGTCGCCGCCGTCCGGTCCGCCCTTGCTTATATACTTTTCGGTATAAAACGAAACGGCTCCGTTGCCGCCGTCGCCGGACTTTATAAAAATTTTCGCTTTATCGGTAAACATTTATTATTTTCCTTTTATAACACACCCAACTTTCCGAGTATCGCGCAGCTCGCTTTCCGTCCTGCGCCCATAGCGAGTATTACGGTAGCCGCACCCGTTACCGCGTCGCCGCCCGCATATACGCCGTCGAGATTCGTCATCATATCTTCGTCGACTACGAGCGTTCCCCTTTTGGAAGTGCCGATTTCGGGGCAACTGTCTTTAATCATAGGGTTAGGGCTTGTGCCGAGCGCGACTATAACCATATCCGCGTCGAGCATAAATTCACTGCCCGCAATCGGGGTCGGAGAACGCCTGCCGCTTGCGTCGGGTTCGCCGAGCTGCATTCTTACGCATCTGAGCGACTTAACGCGTCCGTTCTCGTCGCCTATCATTTCGATAGGATTTGTAAGCAATTCGAGTTTTATGCCTTCTTCGAGCGCGTGGTGAATTTCTTCCGCGCGAGCCGGCATTTCTTCTCTGCCGCGGCGGTAAACAATCGTTACCGTTTCCGCGCCGAGCCTGAGAGCCGTTCTCGCCGCGTCCATTGCTACGTTTCCCGCGCCTATAACGGCTACGTTTTTACCAGACTGTACGGGCGTAGGGCTTTCCTTTTTGTAAGCCTTCATAAGGTTAACGCGGGTCAAGTACTCGTTTGCCGACAAAACGCCGTTCAGGTTTTCGCCAGCTATCTTCATAAACATAGGAAGTCCCGCGCCGCTCCCGATAAACACCGCGTCGTATTCTTTCCGCAGTTCTTCTACGGTAACCGACTTGCCCGCAACGGTATTAAGCTCAATTTTTACGCCCTTTTCTTTGAGTGCGTCTATCTCTGCCTGAACGAGTTCTTTCGGCAATCTGAATTCGGGGATTCCGTACACAAGCACGCCGCCCGCCTTATGGAACGCTTCGAAAACGGTTACTTCCACACCGTGGTTGGCAAGCTCCGCCGCGCACGTAAGACCCGCGGGTCCCGAACCTATAACGGCTACCTTTTTGCCGCAGCTCTTTACTTTCTCGGCTTGCGCTCCGTTTTTCAACATATAGTCGCCGACAAATCTTTCGCACGAGCCTATCGCAACCGCGCCTTCCATTTTTGCGCGGACGCACATTTTTTCGCACTGATTTTCCTGCGGACAAACTCTGCCGCAAACCGACGGCAAACTGTTAGTCGACTTGATTATCTTACCCGCAGCCGCAACGTCGCCGTTTCTGAGCTCTTGCAGAAATTCGGGAATGTTTACGCCGACGGGGCAACCCGTCTTGCAAGGCGCGTTTTTGCAATTAAGGCACCTTTCCGCTTCGCATTTAGCCTGCTCCGAGTCAAAGCCGAGAGATACTTCGTCGAAATTGCGCGCGCGCACTGCCGCGTTCTGTTCGGGCATTTTAGTTCTGTTTCTCTTTATCACAGCCATTTTGATAGATGTAACTCCTATTATAAGTTCGTATTTTGAAGGCAAAGTCTACCGTGATGAATCTACCTTCAAAAAGCACAGATGTTCCTTCTCCTGCTCCTTAAACACGCGCGAACGGTTTATAGCTTCCGCCCAATCCACGAGATGACCGTCGAACTCCGGTCCGTGAATGCACGCATACTTCGTTTCGCCGCCGACGGTTAAACGACAGCAACCGCACATGCCCGTTCCGTCAACCATAATAGAGTTCATACTTATAACGGTGGGGATTTTCATTTCGCGCGTGAGTTCCGATACGGCGCGCATCATCGGCATAGGACCCACCGCAAACACGCAATCGTATTTTTTAATCGGTATTAGTTCTTTTAAGACGTCGGTTACAAAACCTTTACGCACGTAAGACCCGTCGTCGGTCGTTAAAAAGAGTTCTCTCGCGCTTTCGCGGAATTCTTTTTCGTACATAATAAGCTCTTTATTGCGTGCGCCGACTATTACGTCCGCGGGCTTGCCTTCTCTTTTAAGGTTCTTGGCTTGCGGATAAATTACCGCCGTTCCTATTCCGCCGCCGACAAGAACTATATTCTTGAACTCCGACAAATCGGTGGGCTTGCCGAGCGGACCTACGAAGTCGTGAATACAGTCGCCCACTCCGAGCGAATTCAGCTTTATGGTAGAGTATCCAATCTCCTGCACCAAAATAGTAACGGTACCCTTTTCGCGGTCGAAATCGCAAATAGTAAAAGGCACTCTTTCGCCGTCTTCGTCCACTCTCAATATAATAAACTGACCCGCGTTTGCGTGCTTGGCAACGCGCGGCGCGTCAACCACGTACTCCGTAACGTTAGGAGCGAGTTTGCGTTTTGCGAGAATTTTGTTCATTTATGTCTGACCTCATTATATGTATTATCGTTAAGATACCTGCAATCGCCCAACGGACAAATACTGCATTTCGGCGACTGAGATTTACAGCAATATCTGCCGTGGAAAATAAGCAAGTGATGCGCGTAGCTGTACACGTTTTCGTCCAAAAGCCGCATTAAATCCTTTTCGACTTCGAACGGCGTTTTCCCGTCCGAAAATCCGAGCCTGCGGCTGACTCTGAACACGTGCGTATCAACCGCTATGTTGTTGCCGTTAAAAGCGTTAGCCATTACTACGTTAGCCGTTTTGCGTCCGACCCCCGGAAGCGACAGAAGCGCGTCGAAATCGTCGGGAACTTGTCCGCCGTAGTCGGTTAACAGCTTGCGCGAGCATTCGATTATGTTTTTTGCCTTATTGCGGTAAAAGCCGCACGAAAAAATAAGGCTTTCAAGCTCCGCATAATCGAGCGACGCGAAATCCTGCGGCGTAGAGTACTTTTTGAAAAGTACTCCCGTTACTTCGTTTACGCGCTTATCGGTACACTGCGCCGACAAAACAGTCGCCACAAGCAACTCGAACGGCGTAGAAAAATTAAGCTCGCAATGCGCGTCGGGATACGCGTTTTCGAGTTTGCTCAGAATATCTTTTGCTTTTTCCGCGTCCATAGAAAAATTATATCATAATATGCGCGTTTTGTCATTCTTTTTGCGGTATAAAAACGCCTACTCCGAAGCCTGTTTTTTCGCCGCGCCTTACCCAATCTATATAACCGCGCCTGAACGAAGTATCGGCGGGCAACGCGTCGGGGTCGCCCGTATAGTCCTTATCGAAAAGCCGCCACAAGTCGCCGTAATCTTCGTAGTAAACCGTATCGACTATCGTAAAATCCGAAATAAACTTAGCTATATTGGAATCGGGTTTCAATATTCCGAGATTTTTCGGATACAAGAGCCAGGACGAGCAGACGAACACGGCTTTATCGAGCGCGAAATATTTTCCGAAAAACTCCGCTCCCTGCCCGTAAGCCGCCGTAACTTTGTCGTGGTCGAGCCGCTTGCCCGTGCGCGGAATATGAACTTCCAGAACGGGCGTTCCCTTTTTGATTTTTACGTTTTCGGCTGTGTAATCGCGATAAGCGGGTATCAGCTTGAATTGCAAATTGCCGAACGCAAACAGTTTCAGCGAGAAAAAGCCGCCGAACCAACTCGCGCAGAAAATGCCCCAATCGCCTTTTACGAGTTTGGATTCGACCGCTTTATAGCGTATATCCGCCGCGGTACGCAAAAAAACTTCTTCCGAAATATTTTTTTCGGCATAAAATTTACGCGCCGTTTCCGTCATCGCTATATATAAAATCAGCGTCGCAAGATAGCGGTTCGCAAATGCGGGCGACAGAGTTTTTTCGACTCTTTCCGCAAAGTCCGCAAAATCAAGCTCCTTTTTTGCTTTGTACTCGGCTAAAAATCCGTCGAACGCGGCGGCGTACTTTCCGCTTCTTATTTGCTCGTAACCGCTCAAAACGGCTTGACGGCATTCGGTCGGAAAGTCGAGCTCCTGCAAGAATTTTTCAATATATGCCCTCATAGGCTTTATTCTACATTACGGCGGACGAAAAGTCAAGACAAAGCCGTAACGTACCGAAAATAATTCAGCCGCTCGTCGAAATCTCGGAAACTGCCTTAACGAGAAAATCGGCTTCCGCAAACGTGTTTTCAAAACCGAACGAAACGCGCACCATACCCTTGTCGAGCGTGCCGAAATGCTTGTGAACGAGCGGAGCGCAATGAAGTCCGCCGCGCGTGCATATATCGTATTGGTCGCTTAGAACGTCCGAAACTTCCTGCGACGAAAGAGCGTCTACGTTGAACGCGACAATTCCGTTTCTTGCGTTGCCTTTCGGATATACCGTAACGCCGCGCATACCCGCGAGCTTATCCGTAAGGTATTCGGCGAGATACGAAACTTTTTCGCTCATCTGTTCGCGGTTTTTCTCCGACCAAAACAGCGCGGAATTAAGCCCCGCAATCGCAGGCGTAGGAAGCGTTCCCGACTCCAAACTTTCGGGCAATTCACGCGGCTGATATACGCTTTCGCTCGCCGTTCCCGTGCCGCCGAAAAACACGGGATTAAGCTCCGCTCTGTCCGATAACGCCAAAATACCGACTCCTTGGGGCGCGTGAAGCCCCTTGTGCGGCGCGACGGCTATCATATCGGCGCATATCCCGTTTAACGATACGCCGCCGTAGCCCACGCTCTGCGCGCCGTCTACAAGATATAAAATTCCCTTTTTCCGCGCGAACTCCCCTATGCTTTTCACGTCGGTTTCCGCGCCAGTTACGTTGGATATATGATTAGTAGCAATAAGGTACGTATTGCCCCTTACGGCGCGCTCTATCTGTTCCAAACTAACCGCGCCGCACCCGTTGGGGCAAAGCGTAGTAACGCTGATTTTCCCCGCGCGCTGTAACTCGAACAGCGGGCGCAAAACGCTGTTATGTTCGTAAACGGTAGTTATAACGTGTCCGCCTACGCGCACGCTTCCCAGAATCGCAAGGTTCAGAGCGTGCGTACAGCCGCTTGTAAATATTATGCGCGAATCGTCTTTTACGCCGAGATATTCCGCCGCGTGCGCCCGCGTTTTGTGTACCAAAAGTCCTGCCTTGGCAGACATAGAATGACCGCCGCGACCGGGGTTAGCCGACAAAAATTCAAGGGCGTTTTTAACGGCGTTTATAACCTGCGGCGGCTTGTAAAACGTTGTTGCGGAATTATCCAAATAAATCATAAAAAACTCACACCGAATAAAATTTGCAAATATAATGTAGTATTATCGTATTTCGATTTATCTTAAAAAGTGAACGATTTTTTACAAAAGGTGAACGCAATGTACTATATTTTTTCTTTCCGTTCGAGAAACCAAAGTATGCGCTTCTACGAAATGCTTAAAAGAGAGAACGTCTTTTCCAAGCTCGTGTCTACCCCGCGAGCCGTTTCCGTCGGATGCGGTTTATCGGTGCAGGTTTCGACGCAATCAATAGACGAAGCGCGGCGGATTTTTTCGTACGGACTTTACGACACGTTTTTAGGTTTGTTCTATATCGACGGCGGATATATTCAGAGAGTCGGCGGCGTATAACGGCACGTATAGAACTCGCTTGCGCCTGTTGCCCGTCTACGCACCGTTCTTCGCCACCTTATGATATATATTCATAAATTCTCGTTTATAAAACGCAAATCGAGAAGCCCGCGCCCCGCCGAGTATATATCCGCGTTTACGGGTGCGGCGTTATTCAGCAATAATTCCTTTACCCTGTCGGGCGTAAATTCGGGGTTTGCGGATAAAATAAGAGCCGCCGCGCCTGCAACTATCGGCGCAGCCATACTCGTGCCCGAAAGCGATATGTAATGCTTATCCGTTCCGCAACACGCTATATCGACCGACGGAGCTATTATATCGGGTTTGTCGTATGCGCCCGCAGGTCCGCGCGACGAAAAATCGGGAACTTTTATCTCGCCGTCCGAGAACTCCGCACCGCCCACCGTTATTATATACGGACTTATGCCGGGCGATTTGATTGTCGCGCTTTCGGGTCCGTCGTTGCCCGCGCTCGCAACCACCGTAATACCGCGCTTATAAAGAGCTTCCGCGCCGACCGCAAGCGGGTCGGTTCCTTCCACCGGGTCGGAGCCGAACGACATACAAATAACTTTGATGTTGTATTTTTCGCAATTCGTATAGCACCATTGCATCGCTTCCAAAATGGAGAACGCACCGCCTTCGCCGTTTTTGCCGATTGCTTTAAGCGATATAAGATTAGCTTTGGGCGCGATTCCGCGGTAGACGCCGCCCGAAACAAGCCCGTTGCCGCAGAGAATCGACGCAACCGCCGTGCCGTGTCCGTTGTCGTCATAAGGCTCGGCTTTGCCGTTTACAAAGTCCGCGAACTCAACCCGCTTACGCGGTATCATAAAATCGAGATGCGGTCTTACGCCCGTATCTATAACGGCCACGCTTATATTTCCGCCGTAGTAACCGCGCGAAAACAATTCTTCCGCGCCCGTGTTTTCGGTAGCGGGAAACGCGCAAGTCGTAACCGTCGTATGCGACGAAATCGCTTTTACGCACGGCTGACGGCTAAGGTCGTCGAGCGTATAAACGTTTACAACCGCGCCGAACCCCGAAATAAACGGGAACGAATATAAAATGCTCGATGAAAATTTGGAAAGCTCTTTTCTCGCGCGCTCTACGCTGTCCACGAATATAACGCACTTTGTTTCGCCGTTATCGAGCGCCGAAAGCCTTACATAAGGGTCGAGTTCACACATTTTCGCCGTTAATGATATTTACGATATTTTTGAGTTTCTCGTACTGCGCTTCGGTAATGTGCGGCTTTAACATTTCTACGTAGCCCTGCATCTGCGACGGGTCGTACGTGCCGTTCGCACGTGAATTTCTTACCGAAATCAAAAGCTGATTTATAAGCTCGTCTTCGCCCATACCGCCGTATTTTTTCATTGCCGCGCTGAAATCGGGGTCTTGATTCGGGTCGAATTCACCGTCGCCGCATTTAAAATTTCTGAGTTGCTTCATATTGTTACGTAATCTCCTTTAAGTAAAATAAACGGAACGCACTGCCGTATCTTGCCCCTTGAAATCATAGGCACAGCTCAGACGGACAACAGGCGTTTTGCCGCCGACGGGAGTTTGTTTCGCATAAATTACCACGTAGTCCTAAGCCGACGTATATGTTTTCAAGGTACTATTATTTATATGCCGTCATATATATAATAGTGAACCAACTCGGAGATTTTTTATGGATTTAAGTACGATTTTACCGCTTATTATGAATTCCGGAAGCGCAAACGGCGGCGGAGATAACCGCATTGCGTCGATTTTGTCCGCAATGAACGGCGGACAAAGCGCGCAGACAAACGGCGAAAACGCAGGTTTTGCAAACGACGGCAATGCGGCGCTTTTAAGCTCGCTTATGGGAGCAAACGGCGGCGGAGATAAAACGGCAAGCATAATGAATATGCTTTCGCTCGCAAACAAAAACCGCGCTCAGCCCCGCCCGAAAGGTCTTAAACCGATAAAAGATATAGTACCCAACGACATATTGGGAATTATGGTAAAAAGGCTGAATTCTTAAATTTTATATAAAAAATCTCCCGAACCGTCTGCTCGGGAGATTTTTGTTACGTGAGTTTCTTACACGCATATTTATATTCTGTTTAAGCCGTCCTTTATGGCTTGCTTTTTTACGCGCTCGGCGACGGCGCTTGCGACGCGCGGGTCGAGAGCTTTGGGTATAACGTAGTCGGGCGCAAGCTCGCTCGGAGAAACGAGTTCCGCCAACGCTTCGGCGGCGGCTATTTTCATATTGTCGTTTATCGCGCTTGCCCGGCAATCGAGCGCGCCTCGGAATACTCCGGGAAATGCGAGAACGTTATTTATCTGATTCGGGAAATCGCTCCTGCCCGACCCTACTACCTTTGCGCCGAATTTAAGCGCTTCTTCGGGGTAAATCTCGGGAACGGGGTTGCTCATAGCGAATACTACCGCGTCTTTGTTCATAGACTTAATCATTTCGCCCGAAACTATATTGGGTCCCGACACGCCGATAAACACGTCCGCGCCCTTTATCGCTTCTTTAAGTCCGCCCTTTATATTGTTTTTATTCGTCAATGAAGCCAATTCCTGTTTTGCGGAATTCATATTATCTCTGCCGCGGTAAAGAATGCCGCTGCGGTCGCACATTATGCAGTCGCCTATGCCGCGCGCGATTAAAAGTTTGGTTATCGCCGTACCTGCCGCGCCCGGACCCGATACGCAGACCTTTATATCTTTCATATCTTTTCCGACTATCTTCATAGCGTTGATAAGCCCCGCGAGCGTTACTATCGCCGTTCCGTGCTGGTCGTCGTGGAACACCGGAATATCAAGGCTTTCTTTAAGACGCTTTTCGATTTCAAAACAACGCGGCGCGGAAATATCCTCCAAGTTGATTCCGCCGAAAGAGCCCGCGATATTTTCGACTGTTTTTACTATCTCGTCCACGTCCTGCGACTTTACGCAGATAGGAAAAGCGTCTACGTCGCCGAATTTTTTGAACAGCACGCATTTGCCTTCCATAACGGGCATACCCGCGAGCGCGCCTATGTTTCCGAGTCCCAAAACCGCGCTTCCGTCGGTGATTACGGCTACCATATTCGCTCTGCGCGTATATGTATACGACAAATCGGGGTTCTTCTGTATTTCCAAGCAAGGCTCGGCAACTCCCGGCGTGTAAGCAACGGACAAATCGTCCCGATTATTAAGCTCGGCGCGCGAAATAACTTCTATTTTGCCTTTCCACTCGGCGTGCTTTTTTATAGCTTCTTTCTTGTAGTCCATTTACATTTTTCTCCTGTTTATGTTTCTTTGTTAATAATAACCGCGCGGCTATTTTTTTACCAGCTTACTAAGCATAGTTATCAATCTGAAAGTCAATGCGTCGTTAAAGTGGCGAATATTCAAACCCGTTGCGTTTTCTATCTTGTCGAGCCTGTATATCAGCGTATTGCGGTGCATATACATATTGCGGCTCGTTTCGGAAATATTCAGCGAGTTTTTCATAAACACGTCGGCGGTGTTCATAAGCTCGTCGTCTTTCAAAATGCCTATGCTCGACTTGTCCAAAAGCGTATCGAAATATTCCGCCAAGCTGTCTTTCGGAATGTCGGACAGCATTTTCACCATAACGTACTCTTTGTAAGAATAAACGCCGCTGTTCGGGTCGAGCATCGAACCGAAGTTATACGCGAACATACTGTTGCGGTATGCGCTTACAAGGTCGTCGAACTTATGCACCGTGCCGCCGACGCTTATTTTTACGTCTACTCTGAGCTCCTCGATAATATTTTCGTGCAATACGTAAGCAAAGTCGTTCGCCGAGCTGTATTCGTCCGCCCCGCCGCACTTTTTTATATAGGCGACCGTGTTGTCGTCCATCTGAGTTATAACGTCGTCGCTGTCGGAAACCGTTTGCAAAAGCGAAATTATATCGCTCATTTTCTGTTGCGGCTTGACGACGAGCGAAAGAACGTAATAATTGAACGACGCGTCGCGGTAGCCGCTTTTGAGCGATTCGAGCTGTAATTTATTCAGTTCGCCGCGAAACAGGAGTCTGAAACGTTCTTCTTTGTCTACGGCTATTTTACTGCCGAGTAACGTTTTTTCGATAAGCTGACTTACCATAACGGCATAGTTGCGGCTTACGTTGTTCGACCCCGCGATAACGCCTATAAGTCCCTGCGGCGCGCTCTTGCACAAAAAATAGGTAACGTCCGCGTCCGTATCGCTTATAATTCCGTCCGAAAATTCGTTTGCCGCGTGGTGCTTGTACTTGTATGCGGGCTTTTCGCCGTCGGTCGAAAACAAAAGACTGCCCGTACCCGAATACAAATCTATATCGAGTCCCGTGCTTTCTTTAATCGGTTTCAGAGTTTCGAAAATTTCTTTCATTCTAAATTACTTTCAACGCCTGCCTTAAATCTTCCGTTATATCGCTTACGCTCTCTATGCCCACGCTAAGACGGATAGTCCCCGCCGTTATGCCCGCGGCAACAAGTTGCTCGTCGGTTAATTGGCGGTGCGTACTCGACGCGGGATGCAAAACGCTCGTGCGCGCATCGGCTACGTGAACTACTATTTTCGCAAGTTTTAAGCTGTCCATAAACTTAACGGCTTCTTCTCTGCCGGGCAGCTCAAACGACACGACGCCGCTGCACTGTCCGCCGAGATACTTCTGCGCTCTCTTATAATCGGGGTCGGTCTTTAACCCGGGGTATTTTACGCTTTTTACTTTTTTCTGTTCCGCAAGAAATTCCGCAACCTTTTGCGCGTTTTCGCTGTGGCGCGGCATTCTCAGATGAAGCGTTTCAAGTCCCAGATTAAGCAAAAACGCATTCATTGCGCTCGGAGCCGGTCCCATATCGCGCAACAACTGAACGCGCGCTTTCGTTACGAACGGACACGAAGCAAAAGCGTCGCAGTAAACTACGCCGTGATAGCTTTCGTCGGGCGTCGTAAGTCCCGCGAACTTTCCGCTCTTTTTCCAGTCGAATTTTCCGTTTTCGACGATTACGCCGCCGAGCGCCACGGCGTGCCCGTCCATATATTTGCTTGTGGAATGAACTACTATATCCGCGCCGTACTCGAACGGACGGCAGATAACGGGCGTTGCGAACGTATTGTCCACAATAAGCGGAATTCCGTTTTTATGCGCAACTTCCGCAACGCTCTCTATATCCATTACGCTAAGCGCGGGATTTGCGAGAGTTTCGCCGAATATTGCTTTCGTATTCGGCTTTATCGCCGCCTGCACCGCTTTTACGTCGTTTATATTCACAAACGTAAAATCTATGCCCATACGTTTGAGCGTTACCGAAAACAGATTGGTCGAACCGCCGTAAATCTCGCCCGCCGAAACTATATGGTCGCCGACGCCCGCCACGTTAAGTATGGCGAGCATAGTCGCGCTCATACCCGAAGCGGTGAGCATTGCCGCCGTACCGCCTTCGAGCTCGGCAATCTTTTCTTCGACTGCCGCCGCCGTCGGATTTGCAAGGCGCGTATAAAAGAATCCGTTTGCTTTAAGGTCGAACAAATCGCCCACGTGTTTTGTCGAATCGTATTGATAAGTTGTGCTCATAGCAATGGGCAACACTCTCGGGTCGCCGTTATTCGGTTTATAACCGCTTTGCACGCATTTCGTTTCTATATCCATTTTTTTCTCCGATTAACCGTTATAGTCGCACCATAACGGCCTAATGTTATTTAAGTGTTAATTGAGTTTGTCCACCCAGTTGAATTTATCGGGCAGACGTCCGTTCTGTATTCCCGTAAGTTCGTCGTACACTTCGGTAGCTATTTTGCCCATTTTGCCGTTTCCTACTTCGTATTCGACGTTATCGTACATAAAATGACCTACGGGCGAAATAACCGCCGCCGTTCCCGTGCCGAAAATTTCGGTAAGCGCGCCGCTTTTCGTCTTTTCGACAATTTCGTCTATCGAGATAATGCGTTCTTCGACTTCGATTCCGCGGCTGCGCAAAAGTTCTATAACGCTTTTGCGCGTAATTCCGGGCAATATGCTTCCGCCGAGTTCGGGTGTTACGACTTTGCCGTCGAGGCAGAAGAAAATATTCATAGAGCCGACTTCTTCGACGTACTTTCTCTCTTTTCCGTCGAGCCACATAACCTGGTCGTAACCCATTTGCGCCGCTCTCTCGCCCGAAAGAATGCTTGCGGCATAGTTTCCGCCGACCTTGTGATGCCCCGTTCCGCCCTTGCAAGCGCGAACGTAATCTTTTTCCACAAAGAGTTTAACGGGCTGTAATCCGTGCGCGTAGTACGCTCCCACGGGGCAGAGAATAATAAAGAAAATATAATTATGCGCCGCGTGAACGCCGAGCGCGGGGTCTGTTGCTATAACCGCAGGGCGGATATAAAGCGCAGTCCCTTCGTCGGTAGGTATCCAATCTTTTTCGAGCATAACGAGCTTTTCGAGCGCGGAAAGAACAAACTTTTCGTCGATTTGCGGAATGCATACGCGCGCACAAGAAGCGTTCATACGCTTGAAATTTTCCCACGGGCGGAAAATTCTTATTTCGCCTTTCTTGTTCTTAAACGCCTTGCAGCCTTCGAAAACTTCCTGCCCGTAGTGGAAAACCGAAGTCGACGGGTCGAGCGAAAAAGGAGCGTAAGGCTGAATGCGCGCGTTCTTCCACTCGCCGTTTCCGTACTCCATTACGAACATATAATCCGTAAAGCAGGTGCCGAATTTAGGCGTAGACGTAGGTTTTTGCTTTTTCTTCGTCGTTTCGATGATTTTGAGTTCCATTGCCTTTATACCTTCTATAAGATTAGTTTTTTGTTTTTTTCAATCGGGAATCAAACGTACTTTTCGCCGATTTTTATAAGTCCGCATTCGCGCTTTACAAGCCCGTTCATAAAACTTTCCGCGTTTACTTCGGGGTCGAATGCGATATTAAGCGTTACGTTTTCGTTAAACTCCTGCTCCGTAATCCGTGCGCCGCCGTCGCTCAAAGCCGACAAAACGGCGTTGTATTCGGGGTAGCCGAGCGTAACGGAATAAATCGATTTTTTTGTAAACGTTCTGATTTTCGCAACGGACAAAGCATTCTTCACGCTGTCGCCGTAAGCGCGAGCAAGTCCGCCCGTGCCGAGCTTTATCCCGCCGAAATACCTTACGACCGCCGCAAGCGATTGGCGCAGATTTTCGCCCCTGAGTACCGCGAGTATCGGTTGCCCCGCCGTTCCCGTGGGTTCGCCGTCGTCGCCGTAGCGGAAGTTCTGCCCCGATACGTCCGTTATCGCGCCGTAGCACACGTGCGTCGCCGACGGGTGCTTTTTGCGGATTTTATCGAGTTCTTCTTCCGCTTCGGAAAAATCTTCGACGTGGCGCAAATAGCAGATAAAACGCGATTTGTTAACTACGGTTTCTTTCTCGCCGTCGTATGCCGTTGTAAAAGAATCGGTCATTCGAGTTCTATTTTCTCGTGAACTTTCTTACCCTTGTGCAGGATAAATTCTTTTTTGTCGGTAAAGTCTTTAACCGTTTTTTCAACGCCGTCGACCTTGCTGTCGTTAATCTTTACGCCGCCGCCTTCGATAAGTCTGCGCGCTTCGGATTTGCTCGAAACAAGTCCCGCAAGCAACAGAACGTCGATAACGGTTGCGTCCGAACCCGCCTTGATTTTCTTGCTCGGCATATCGCTCGCATTGCCGCCGAATGCGCCGAGAGCTTCTTTCTCGGCTTTTTTAGCGGCTTCTTCGCCGTGAACGAGAGCCGTAACTTCATACGCAAGGCGCTTTTTCGCTTCGTTTATGCGCTCGTCTTTGTACTTGCAAAGTTCCGAAATTTCTTTCAAATCCATAAAAGTCAACAGCTTCATACACTCCTCGACTTTTACGTCCTCCACGTTGCGGAAGTATTGGTAAAACTCGTAAGGGCTTGTCTTGTTCGGGTCGAGCCACAGCGCGCCCTTAGCCGTTTTGCCCATCTTTTTACCCTCGGAATTTTCGAGCAGAGTAAAGGTCATAGCGTACGCGTCTTTACCTTCTTTGCGGCGGATAAGGTCCGCGCCCGCAAGAATATTGTTCCATTGGTCGTTGCCGCCGAGTTCCAAACAGCAACCGTATTTCTGAAACAGCACGAGAAAATCGTATGCCTGCATAAGCTGATAATTGAACTCGAAAAAGCTGAGTCCCTTTTCGAGCCTTAACTTAAAGCATTCTGCCGTGAGCATTTTGTTTACCGAAAAATACGTGCCTATATCGCGCAGAAATTCGATATAATTCAGCTTTAACAGCCAGTCGCCGTTATTAACCATAATCGCCGCGTTTTCGCCGTCGAAACGGAAAAATCTCGACATCTGTTTTTTGAACGCCGCGCAGTTTTTATCGACCGTTTCTTTCGTCATAAGCATACGCATATCGGTTCTGCCCGACGGGTCGCCGACCATTCCCGTGCCGCCGCCGATAAGCGCGATAGGCTTATGCCCCGCGCGTTGCATATGCGCCATAGCCATAATCGGAATGTAATGACCTATATGCAAGCTGTCCGCCGTCGGGTCGAACCCTACGTAGAACGTAACGCTCTCCGCGTCCAACTTTTTACGCAAATCTTCTTCGAACACGGTCTGTTTGATAAAGCCGCGCTCGTACAATGTATCCAATACGTTTTTCTTAGCCATTTGTTTTATACCTTTATTTTTTACTCTTTGCCTGTGAAATTTTTTCCTTGTACAACTCCGCGAGCGCCTTAACGCCCTTGTCTATTCTCTCGGGACTTTCGTTCGAGAAGTTGAGCCTTATAAAGCGGTTGCCTTCCTGCGGCACGGCGTAAAATTCGTTGCCCTGAATGTACGCTACGTCGCGTTCGATTGCTTCGGGCAGAATATCTTTCGTAACTACATCCGCGTCGAACTCGCCCCATATAAACAGTCCGCCGTCGGGAACGGTATGCGTGAATTCCTTTGGCATATATTTATCGAGAGCCGCAAGCATACAGTCGCGGCGCGTACGGTAAAGCGGCAGGCTCTTTTCGATATTCGGGAACAGATAACCCTTTTCGAGATACTTCTGAGCGATTAACTGCGAAAGATTCGCCGTGTGCAGGTCCGTGCCCTGCTTGCAGATAGTCAGCTTTCTTATTACTTCCTTGTTACCTACGGCAACGCCCGTGCGCATTCCGGGAGAAAGAATTTTCGAAAAGCTCGTAATGTAAATTACGTTGCCCGCTTTGTCGAAACTTTTAAGCGACGGAACGGGTTCGCCCGAAAAACGCAATTTTCCGTAAGGGTCGTCTTCGAGAACCATAACTCCGTACTTTGCGGTGATTTCGGCAATCTTTCGGCGGTTTTCCGCCGAGTACGTTTTACCCGTAGGGTTGGAGAACGTAGGAACGCAATACAGAACTTTCGGCTTATGCGCCTTGATTTTCGCTTCCAAATCTTCTATGTTCAAGCCGTAGCTCTCGGCTTTTACGCCGTAAACCTTTGCTTCGTAGGTTTTGGCGATTTGCAGAAAAGCGAGATAAGTCGGGTTTTCGACGAGCACCGCGTCGCCCTTGTTTATAAACGCTTTCAGCGTCAAATCTATACCCTGCTGTCCGCCGCTTATAACGAGCGTGTTTTCGACCTTTGCGTCGTTTATGCCCACGTGCTTTACGTAGTCGGTCAGAATCTCGCGCAAAGCGGGAAAACCCTCGGTCGAGCCGTACTGCAACGATTTAGCCGCAAATCCGCCCGAAAGTATTTCGTCGAGTATTTCGTTTACTTCCTTGACGGGCAGGTATTCGTTGGCAGGCAACCCGCCGGCAAACGAAATTATTTCGGGGCGCGAAAGCAATTTGAATATTTCGCGCGTAGCCGAGCCGTCGAGTCCGTTCATTCTGTCGCTGTAATTAAACGTCATAATATTTTTATCCTTCTGAAAATTTTTTCTTTTCGTATTTTCGTTTACATATATACGTTTTTGGGCAGGTATCTGACAACGCACCAGGCAACAAGTCCCGTAAACGCGCCCGCTATTATGCTTGTAAACAGCATAAGCGGCAAAACCGATAGCAAGTTCGTTTTTACGACAGCCGACGCGACGCACAGCTGAACCGCATTGAATACGCACGCGCCCGTTACGGAAACGGATACAAGTCCGATTTTCGGGACTAAGAGCGTATACATAAGCGTCATTGCGGTAAGCGAAACAAGCGAAGCGGGAACCGAATACATAAGCGCGGATATATTGCCGCCGAACACCGAAGCAAGCAAGCATCTTGCAAGAAGTATCGCGTAAGCGTCGGTAATTCCCGAAATTATCAACGCAATCAGGCACACTACGTTCGCAAGTCCGAGCTTTACCCCTGGAGCAAACGACAGAATCGGCGGAAATGCGTTCTCGACGAGCGAGAGTATCAGCGCAACGGCTGTAAGAAACGCAATCCGCGCTATGCGTTTCGTATCGACTTTCATCAACCCGTAACCACCTTATTGCCGCCGCCCTTGCCGTCCGTTATGCGCACCGTTATGCCGAAAGGCGCGCAAACTATCGTTTCGTTGACTTTTTTCACGGCGCCCGAGTTCTGGCATATCTTATCGGGACATTGCGCGTCTTTTACGTAAACCGCGCCGCCGCTGATACAAACGGTTAATTTGTCTTCTATTGCAATCTCCCTGTCCTGTCCCAAGTCGTATTCTTCGGAAACTCCGTAATACGTTACTATTACTTTTTCGCCCGTTTTGCCGTACACGGTAACGAGCAGTACCACGGAAAGAATTATAAGCGCCGTGAGAACTATTATATCCGCAAGTTTCAACGGAGAAATTTCTCTCTTAACGGCGTCTATTTTTTTCTCGTTGACCATAGAACTTTTTCTCTCACGCGGGCGCGTATTTTTCGTACTTGCGAAACTCCCCGTATGTATCTTCCTTAATGAATTCTATACCGTCGCTCGCGTACATTCTGCCGTGCGCTTCGCCGCGCTCGGTGAATATTATGGCGCAAACGTCATTATTTTCTTGCAGAAACCTTGCCGCGTTCTCCAATCCCATAACGCACAGCGCGGTGGAATATGCGTCTGCCGCGGCGGACGAACCGCAAAGCACCGTCGCCGAAGAAACGATTTCGGGCTTTTGCACGTAGCTTTTGCCGTCCGCACCGAGCGATATATCTGTCGGCAAGCCGCTAATCGGGTCTATTATGTGGCAAAGCTGTAAGTCGCTTTCGTGGCGGTAATACCTGCGGTAATCTCCGCTCGTTACAATAGATATATCTCCGCCCGAACCAAACGCGCAAACTTCTTCGCGGTAGAGCGCGGCTTTGGGTCGCGGCTGTAAAACCGATATTTCCCAATCGACGAACTTTCTGCCGTCGTAATATCCGCCCAAAAGCACAATGTTGCCCGAAATGTTTATAAGAGCCGATTTAAGCGAATGCCGTTTTGCTATACCGACGCATAAGTCGGCGCAATAGCCTTTCGCAATGCCGCCCAAATCTATTTTAAGTTCGCCGTCGGACTTTTCGATAAAACATTCGCCCGCTTCCTGCGTCAGGATAAGGCGCGAAGTATCGCAGTGAGCTTTTGCGGACAGAACCTGCGTTTCGTAATCGGGCAGTTCGCCTTTTACGGGAATATCTTCAAACGGGTCGTAGCCGGAATAGCCGTCTACGTCAAGCCCCCAAAGCTCCGACAGGTTGAACGCGCCTATCGAGAACGCGCCGCCCGTTTCCTTTTCGAAGCCGAGCGCAAGAGAAATAAGGTTATAAGTTTCTTTTGATACTTTTACTTTCTCGTTTTCTTCCGCCTTTTCGTTAAAGTACGAGAGCGCCGAATTCTTATCGGTAAGCGAGATTTCCGAACCTATCTTTTCAAGCGTTAGACTCATTTCTTCAAACGCCGACGATGCGTCCCGCCCGAGAAGTTTTACGTAAAGCGTCATCGCTCCCGAAAACACCGCGGAGTCCTTTTCCAGATATTCGTATTCGTAGTTCTCAGCGCACGAAAAGCACGAGAACAGCGAAACCGCCGCGAAAACCGCCGCAAAGAATTTCTTCAACCGCAATTTACTTTTTTACGAATATAAGACCGAGAGTGTCGGGTCCGCAATGGCAACCGATAACCGGACCTACGTCTATTCTCCATACGTCGGCTTCGGGATACTTTTCGAGTATCATTTCTTTCGCCATAGACGCGTCGTCGGGCGAATCCGCGTCGATAAGCACTATCGGGCGACTCGTATCTACGCCGTCGCTTGCGAGCTTGTCCAATATCGTATGAACGGCTTTCTTTCTGCCCTTTGCTTTTTCAAGACTGACGAGCGCGCCGTCCTGAATAGTTATTATCGGTTTTAAGTTGAGCATCGTTCCCATAAGAGCCTTAAAGCTCGAAAGTCTGCCGCCGCGCTTCAAATAAACCAAGTCGTCGACCGTAAAATACGTCTTTACTTTTTCGCGGAAGTCTTCGACGAAAGCCACGACTTCTTCGTCCGACTTGCCTTCGTTGTGCAATTTCGCCGCAAAGTAAACGACGATTCCCGCCGCCATACTTATGCCCTTGCTGTCTACCCAAGTGATTTTGCGATCGGGATATTTCGCTTTCAGTTCTTCTATCGCCGCTTTCATCGACTCGAACGTCGCGCTCATTTTGTGCGTGAACGTTACGTAAAGTATATCGTCGCCGCCCGCAAGTACGGGTTCGAAATAATCTATATAGTTCGCTTGGTTCAGCGCCTGCGTTTTAACGGACGCGCCCGCGCGCATTTTATCGAAAAATTCTTTACTGCCGCCGCTTCTGCCGAGGTCGTATTCCGATTCTTCGCCGTTTACGGTATACGGCATTTTTATAAGTCCGTCGATTTTCAATTCGTCGAACCTTTTATAATCGAGTTCGCAATTACTGTCGCAAAAAAATTTACTCATTAACATATCTCCTTTCGAAAATTATACTTTTCTTTTTAAGTATACCGAGTATAGTATAACTTTTTTTCCGACATAAATCAAGCGATATAAACAAAAAGGCGCGAATTTTATTATCCGCGCTTTTTCGGGTATGTTTTTACTTGTATTTATTTGTCGTTTCTGAGCGATTTCAACAGTTCTATTTCGTACTTGTAGCCGTCGAGTTCGTTCGGCGTTTCGAGTATGAAAACAAGGTCTTTCAAGCTGTCGTGATTTATAATGCGCGCTATCGCGTCCAATCCTATCGTGCCTTTACCGAGTTTTTCGTGCCTGTCCTTTCTGCTGTCGAACGGGGTCATACTGTCGTTTACGTGAATAGCTTTCAGTCTTTCAATACCCACGACGGAATCGAACTTTTCGAGCGTTCCGTCAAGGTCGTTTACTATATCGTATCCCGCCGAATAAATATGACACGTATCGAGAAGCACGCCTAAATTTTTATTGTTTTCCACGCCGTCGATTATCGTTTTGAGCTGCTCGAAAGAATAACCGAGTTCACTGCCCTTGCCCGACATAGTTTCGAGCAAAACCGTCGTATTGTAATCGGTCGAAAGTATGGCGTTGAGCTGAGCCGTTATCAACCCGATACCCTCGTCCGCCGTCAAAGCAGTGTGCGAACCGGGGTGAAAATTATAATAAAATCCGTCGAAGTTGCGCATCGTTTCCAAGTCGCCCTGCATACACTCGCGCGCAAATACGCGCGTGCGCGGTTCGGCGGAGCAAGCGTTGAGCGTATACGGCGCGTGAGCTACAATCTTGCCGAAATTGTTTTCTTTCAGATATTCGTTGAAAGCCGTTATATCCTTTTCGTCGACCTTGCGAGCGCTTCCGCCGCGCGGATTTCTCGAAAAATACTGAAACGTATTCGCGCCTAACGCGCTCGCCTGTTTCGCCGCGGCGAGATACCCGTCGGAAATAGACAAATGGCAACCTATTTTGAACATTCTTCTTCTCCTTTAATAAACCGGTCTATGTTTTCCCAATAGTCGTTAAAGTTCAATACCATCGATTCGGCGTGGCGCGTTCCGTCGTAAAGAACGATTTGTTTCCGCACGCGCGACGCGTCGTACAGCGTCTGCGTTCGGTCGGGAGTTACGAACCTGTCGTCTTTGCCGTGGAAAAACAGCACGGGAACTTTTCCGTTGCGCTCCGCCGCCGCTTTTACGGAAACTTTTTTCACATTGTATTTCAACAGCTTTTTGCCGAAGAAAACGACGATGTTCATAATCGGAAACGTCGGTACTCTTTTGCGCTTTTTAAGCTGTTTTACGCATTCGTCGTAAATCGACGCAAACGAACAGTCGCTCACGCAAGCCTTAACGTTATCGGGCAGACTTTCGCCCAGCGTGTACAATGCGGTCGCCGCGCCCATAGATACGCCGTACAGATAAATCTCGGCGTTTTCGCATTCGGAAATAATGAAATCTATCCATTTCAACACGTAAAGTCTGTCGCGGTAACCGTAAGAAACGAACTTTCCCGAATCCTTTCCGTGCCCCGTAAGGTCCGGAGAAATTACGTTTATTCCGCGGCGCATAAACTCGTAAGCTATCTTATAGGTATCGAGTCCGCATTGGTCGTATCCGTGCAGAACAATCGCAAATCTGTTGCTCTTTGCGCTCTCTATCCCCGCGCCTTGCCCCGAAACCTGCGAGTACTTGCGGCATTCGGAGAAATCGTCCGCGCTGAAAAAGTACGCGTAAATTTCCGATTTTTCAAAGCCGAGCGAATATTCGCGCGGCTTTTTCGCCCACATATCGTCGGGCAGATAAAACGGCGAACCGGAAATGCGGTTTGTGAAAAACAGTTTTTTCGCGTTCTCCGCTTCGGCAAGCGCGGGCGCGGAACGCGCGTCGGACTTTATTTTATCCGCTTTCTGCCTGCTCTTGTTGCCGCGCATCACGTAAGGTTTAGAATATATGCCGAACATCCGAGAAAACGTCTTATATCCCGCGAGCAACAAAAAAATAACCGTCGCTACGACGACGACCGCCGCGAGTATTATCGACCACTTTGCAGTTTCGCTTAACGAATATAACATACTTCTATCTTCTTATCCAAGTCCGCGGGTTGCAAGCTATAAGCAACGGATAAATTTCGAGCCGACCGAGCAACATACCGAACGACAGGACTATCTTGGAAAAAACCGAATAGTCCGCATAGCTTCCCATAGGTCCTACAAGCCCCATTCCGGGACCTATATTGTTAAAACAAGCTACGACCGCCGTAAAATTCGTTTCAAAATCGAACCGCGTTTCTATGCTAAGCAAAAGGAACATACACAACAGCGATACGGCGTATACGGCAAGATACGACCCTACTCCGTTGAGCGTGTCTTCTTCTACTTTTTTTCCCTCGAACTTAACTACGCTTACACTGCGCGGGTGCACGGCTCTGCGTAACTCGTTGCCGATTTTCTTGAAAAGTATGACGACTCGGGAGATTTTCAGTCCGCCCGCGGTCGAACCGGCGCAGGCTCCGAAGAACATCAAAAGAACGAGAACGGCGCGCGCCAAAGTCGGCCAACTCGCAAAGTCCGCCGTTGCGTAACCGGTAGTGGTTATAACCGTCGACACCTGAAAAACCGAAAGTCTGAGAACTTCGCCGAAGTTTTGATACATAGGATAAATGCTGTAACAAACCACCCCGACGCTTACGAGAACTATTATAAGATACGTTCTGAGTTCTCCGCTCGAAAGCGCAAGCCTTAACTTACGGATTAAAATCAGGTAGTACAAGTTAAAGTTTATGCCGAACAACAGCATAAAAATCGCAATAACCCATTGAAGATACGGGCTGTAACTTGCTATACTGTCGGCTTTTATTCCGAAACCGCCCGTTCCCGCCGTTCCGAACGCGTGCACCACGCTGTCAAAAAGCGGCATACCGCCGCAGAGCAGGAATATTATCAGCACGAGCGTGAAAACAACGTAAATCAAATAAAGAATTTTAGCCGTATCTCTCGTTTTGGGCACGAGCTTATCGACGATAGGTCCGGGCATTTCCGCGCGCAGAATATTCATCGACCTGTCGGGCGATTTCTGAGAAAGCGCGATAACGAATACCAAGATACCCATACCGCCGACCCAATGAGTAAAACTTCTCCAAAACAGCAAACCTTTGCTCATTACCGTAACGTCGCGCAAAATCGACGCGCCCGTTGTCGTAAAGCCGCTTACCGTTTCGAAAACGGCGTCGATATACGACGGAATCTCGCCCGAAATCACAAACGGCAACGCGCCTATAAGCGAAATGAAAATCCAAGCGAGAGTAACGGTTATAAGCCCTTCTTTCGCATAAAAAGTTGTATTTTTCGGCTTTAAGCAGAGCAGAAGCGCGTAACCGACTACGAGCGCGACTGCCGCGCCGGCTATGAGCGACGCCGCGGGGAAATATTCGCCGTATATGAGCGACACTATCGCGGGAAGCACAAGTATTATGCTTTCCATACGCAACACTTTGCCGACCGTATAAAAAATCATACGGTAATTCATTCGTTTTCCCCCTCGATAACTTCGGTTAAACTGTATACTATACAATCGGAGGCAATAAGAATAACTTTGTCGCCGCTCTTTATCACGTCGTCGCCGCCGGGGATAATCTTTTCTTTTCCGCGCAGAATGCCCGCCAACAGAATACCAGGCTTGAATCTGAGCCGTTTGAGCGGTATATCGCAGAACGGAAAATCTGGCAACACGTTAAATTCAAGCCCCTCGGCGTTGCCGTTCATCAAGCTGTACAGCTTTTCCATTTCGCTGCCGACCGACATCTGCAACGCGCGCGCGTAACGCACGAGAATGTCGGCAACCGTTTTCTGCGGCGATACTATGCACTCCAAACCGAGTTTTTCGGCAAGCGCCGACTGCTCGCCGCGGTTGACCTTGGCTACAACTTTCGGAACGCTCTGCGACATAGCGTAGAAAGATATGAGTATGTTTTCTTCGTCCCTGCCCGTAAGTGCGACCAACGCGTCCGCTTCGGAAATTCCTTCTTCGGCAAGCAAGTCGCCGCTCATACCGTCGCCGCATACGACTTCGGCGCGCGGAAATCTTTCGGAAAATTCTTCGCAACGCGCTTTGTCGCGCTCTATAATCTTGACGGATATTCTGTGCTTTAAGAGCATTTCAGTCAGATAATACGAAGTTCTGCCCGCGCCGAGTACAATAACGTTACGGACTTGCTTTTGAGCTATGCCGAGCATTTTAAGAACGGGAGTCGTATCTTCTTCCGACATAATCAAGCCTACTTTGTCGCCCGCGCGCAACGTAAAATCGCCCTTGGGGATAAACATTTTATCGTCCCGCCCTACCGCGCAGACGAGAAAAGCCGTCTTGTTGTATTTCTTTTTCAGGTCTATAAGCGACAGCCCGTCTAACGCGGAGCTCTCGCGCAACGTAAACTCCATCATTTCGAAACCGTGGTTTCCGAACGTTTCGACTTTGCTCGCGGACGACAGTTTCAGCAAATTGTATATCGCGCGCGCCGTGCGTTTTTCGGGATTTATAGCAACCGACAGTTCGAGCTGTTTACGCATAAAAGCAAGGCTGTCGTCGTTATTGCCCGCGTTGCGTATCCGCGCTACCGTATGCTTTGCTCCCATACGCTTTGCCGCAAAACAGGCAAGCATATTCAACTCGTCGGAATTAGTAACCGCAACGAAAACGTCCGCTTTGTTTACTTCCGCTTTTTCGAGCTTGTCATACTCGGCGCCGTTTCCGCATATCGCCATAACGTCGAATAAATTAGAAACTTCGGCAACGATAGACGGTTTGCTGTCTATCGCCACCACTTCGTGCTTTTCTCTGATTAGGTTCGCTATGATTGTTTTTCCTATCTTGCCGCAACCGACTACAATGATTCTCATAAATTTTTTCCGACTCTCTGCGGATATAATATCCGACTGATTAAGTAATAACTTTATAAGTATACAACTTTCAAAACATAAAATCAACCGAAAAACGCGAAAAAGAAATATTGAAAAATATTCGGGTTATACAAAAAAGGCGCATATTGCGCCCTTTTATGCTCGGATATACTTTCGACCATAAGTCAATTATCGTTTAATCTTAAATTTTAACAATAGAACAATAACGCCGCAAAGTAAAATAAATATACAGAACAATACGGGTAAATGCCAAACCCGAAAACCCGTCATTGCCTTAAATGCTATTGCGGCGGGGAAAGCATAGGCAATATATTGCATAAACTGCGGCAACATATCTGCGGAAAACATAATACCCGACAGCATAGTGGACGGCAAGAAAATTGCCATTGCAACCATTGTCAATTTTGCCTGCTGCTTAATCAAAAGTCCGAAAATACAACCGATAGCAAGAGTTATCGCAAGCAACGCTATAAGCGATAAAAAATACCATATCAAATCAGACGGCAATTCCGCTTTGAAAATTAATGGCGAAAGTGCAAAAACTATAAGACAGCATATAAGCGTATGTATAAAAGACGAAATAAACTGCGATATAACGCCAAACCATATAGGTGCGCCGTTTGCTTTATAGACCTTTTTAACGTCTGTACCGTAGATTTCCGCAACAGCGGGCGGTACGCCGAATAATGCGCTCATTATAATTGTGAATACCGTCATTGACGAGATAATAGTTTTTGTAGCGTTTGGGTCAATAGACGTGAAAATTCCGCCCATAAACAGGAAAAATACAAGCGGCACGAGATAGCAAGTTATAAGCATACCTTTACTGCGTATGTCAAACTTGAATTGCAAAACGATTCCGTACAATAATGCCTTCATTATTCCGCACCCCTCACAATGTTTATAAAATTTTGTTCAAGCGATACTCTGTCGGTCTGAATTTCGGAAATAGATATTCCTTTTTGCTTGCATTCCGATAATAGCGCAAAAAGAGTTTCCGTTATATTTTCCGTTTCGTATTCGTTTTGCCCGTAGGCTGTTTTAACGCGTATAATGTGCCTTTTGCCGCCCATAGCGGTAAATTCGTCAACCGTTCCGATAAAAGCAATATATCCGTTACGTAAAACCGCTACTCTGTCGCATAATTCTTCAACTTCCGCCATATCGTGGCTTGCAAGAATAATTGTTTTGCCTTGCGTTTTTAATGCTCGTATTTGTTTGTGTAGCGATACGCGCCCCTCTACGTCAAGTCCCGCCGTAGGTTCGTCAAGAAAAATAATATCGGGGTTGCCTATAAGGGCAAGCGCAAGGTGTAAGCGGCGTTTTTGCCCCGTAGATAAATCGGCATATTTCTTTTTGGACAATTCGGGTATTCCGAAAGAATTTAACGTCTCTTTATCGGGAACGGTTTTATGCCAATTCGCAAACAGTTTCACCGCTTCCATAGGTTTAATATAGGCTTGCAAGGCGGACGATTGTAATTGAATACCGATTTTCCCGTTTACGGTTATATTTCCGCCGTCGTATGCGCGTAAGCCCTCGATACATTCCAAAGCCGTAGTTTTGCCCGCACCGTTTACGCCGAGCAAGGCAAAGATTTCTCCTTTGCGTACGGTTAAATTTATTCCTTTCAATACGGTATTAGTGCCGTAACTCTTTTTTAACTCATTGACTTCGATTATATTATTCATTTTTTGCCTCGAAAGGGTTTATACCCGAATTACCGAAATAAACGTTCAGCGCAGGCTCGATAAAAGCATTCAGTATATTTTGCATATCGTTATCCGCTTGTGCGTTTCCGAAATTCATCAGTTGTGATAACATACTCACATCGCCGCCCGTAAACTCTGTTATAAGTTGCCAAAATTCTTTTGCAATAAGTTGTCCTTGTTCGCTTTCGGGTGCTATGCCGTTTTCAACGCATTTTTCTATTTTACCGACAATCAAGTTGAACTTATTTATAAACGCAACACCCGTACCTTTATCGAATTTCTTATGACAGTAATCAAGCATATTATCGTCAAAATGTTTAATTAAACCGTAATACTTATTTCCCATTTGCAAGTTGATAATAATATCGGCATACTTTGAAAAGTCAACTACTTGCATTTGTTCTATTTCATTTTTCAATAGTTCGATTGATTGTAAAGATTGATTAAGCGTATTTATTTGTGTTTGTATGGAATTGCTCTGTTCTGTCAATGCAACTATTGCTTTCCGAGGCGTATCGATAGAAGTCATACGGTTTTTAATTTCATTAAATGAAAACCCTAACGATTTAAGGGTAAGTATCTGATGCAACATAACAACATCTTTATCGCTATACAAACGCCGTCCGCCTTCGCTTATACAAGACGGACTGAATAGCCCTTCGCGGTCATAATATTGCAACGCCCGAACGGTTACGCCCATTTTCTTTGCGACTTCGCCAACCGTCATAAATCCTTGTGGAATTACTTTATATCTTGCCATAAATACCCCTTCTCAAATATTATAATTCATTACGCGACGTAATAAGCAAGCATTTTTAAGTATTTTACATAAAAAATTTTTCATTTATAAAATTAGACGTTGTTCACTATGCTAATAAAGTTAAACCCGAACAGCAAGGAAATAAAAAAAGCCGCATTTGTCTTTCGACAAATTACGACTTCTTTCTTCTGGTGCACCAGAAACGACAGAGATTGAACCCGAACTACATATTCGTAAACGGGTATGCGGGTTTTATCGCTGAAAGGTAAGGAAAAAGCACAAGGTTAAACGCCTTGTGCTTTTTCTATGCCCACCCAAGAGAACCCACCCAGCGAGCCGCTAAAACGGACTTTCGCTGTCATCGTCAAGCGGTATTAAAGTTATAGCCTTTTCTTTCAATTTACCCGTATGCTTGCTTACGGGCGTTTCTTTGCTTATATCGAAATTATATACCGCTGTAATACGCCGTAAGAACGCCGCCCACGTTGTAGGCTCGGACTGTTGTATTTTGGTGTATTGCTCCGTAAGCGGTATATTTGAAACAATGTAAACCGTATCATAGCAAGCAACGCGGTTATAGTGTCGCCCTCGTATTCGTATAGGTTGCCCGTCCAAGTAGTCCAGTATTTCAGAGATTTTGAACGAACTGCGAAACTCGTCAAGAAACAATACCTTTTCGCCGTTGTAATCGTCTATCCAGCCGAACTCATAATTTGTCGTTCTGTAAACGTCGTCATAGCCGTGCTTACCGAAAACGTAACTTGTCTTTCCGCAACCCGCAGAGCCGTAAATATAATATACCTGCATTTTACGGAATTGCCGTTTGTACTTATTTTCCAAATAGGCTTGTCTGTATTCTTTTGCCCATTTCATAACCCGTATAAAGCGGTTGCCGTGCTTTTTGGAAAGGTCGTAAAAACTCACGTCGTTTTCTATGTCGCGCATTATATCGGTTAAATCGGTACGTTCGCCGTCCTCTATGAACTCGCCGTATTCGTAGTAAGTAGAACTAATTCTCGTTTCCTCGTCCATACAATATAGGCGGGCTTGCGTTCGTTTGGCACGGCGTTGTTCTATATGCGCGTCAACGCCTATCGTCTTTTTAGATAGGTATTTTTTAATGGTAGTAAACCATTTGGGTTGCGTGAACTCAAAATACCCTTGATAATGTTCCGTTCCCGTTTCGGGAGCGCGTTCACGTTGGAATACCGCATACCGCAAATCGGACACCGTTTTCAAATACTCCAAAAATTCTTGTTCCGTTTGTACAGGGTTATTTACGGTAAAGCACCAATCGCGCGCCTGCTTGTTCTTTTTCGGCTTTTCGTTTGTTTCGTCTGTAACCGACAAATCTATTTTAACCTTGTTTTCGTCCATAATAAAAAACTCCCTATAAATGCCGCCAACACGTTACAATATGACATAGTGGCGTGGTAATACTATACGCCACGCGCGGGCGGCAAGCCGCCCGCGCACGTTGCCGTTGCGTTTGCAAAATAATCGCTTAACTGCTTTTCGTTGCGCTTTATCATAAGTGCCGATATGCGGTGCATAACGCTTTCTTGTGCTTCCGTCATACCGCTTTTGTTTGTTTCCGATACCTTGACATACAAGGGTACGTTTATCATAGGCGAGCCGTCTTTATTGCGTAACGCGATATATGCAACAACCTGATACAATTCTTTTCCCATAGCCTACGCCCCCAAATGTTTCCGCAAATGCTTGTACACCGTTTTCATTTGTTGCGATATTGCCGATTTCGATAACCCTTTTTCTCTTGCGATAGCGCGGAATGTCTTTTCCTCGAAAAATGCTTTATGTATGAGTTCGCGCCGCTTGTCCGTAAGGCATAACATTGCTTTTCTTACGCTTGCGATATTCTCTTTTCGTATGTATAAATCAAGCGGGCTTTCCGTGCGCTTGTCCTCAAAATCTATTCCCAAATCGGTAAAGTAGTATAGCGAGGTATGCCGCCTTGTTTCTTTCCAATGGTTGCGCTTTTCTTGTTGTAATAATTCCAAGTGTATCAAATATATATCTTCCGTAACCTCGACCTCATTTGTAGTGCCGTCCGCAAATGTATATTTGATAGTTTGCATATAAAAACCTCCACCTATAAGCACGGCAGAGGGTAAAAGTTTCGGTTTTTTTTGAAAATTTTTTTAATTGTTTGCATTTTGAAAACCCTCAGATTTTGATTTTTTTGTTAAAAAATCGCTGTCGGCGGTTTTCGCCGTATATAGAAAAGCCCCGACAGCGTGCAATACGCCGACGGGGTGCAATAGCCCATAAATGAAAAAAGACCGAACGAAAGCAAACCCTATTAAGGCGGTATTGCTCCGTTTCGGCACTTTCTTGTATGCTGAATCTGGCTCGAAAACAGATTAAAATATTCTGCGGTATTTATGCATAAAAATATAAAATCCGCCGTTCGGAGTATAACATTTCTAACAGCGGCAAAAATAAAAGGCTTTGTCAGATTATCACTTATTTTATAGAAAAAGAACGCCCGTTTTAGGCGTTCTTAATATTTGTACTTATAATTCCGTTATTGATTGTAACGTGTATGTATTTTTCGCATTTCGGACATTTTATATAGCCCTCTAAACCGTTTTGTGCTTGAATGAGAACGGCTTTACAATTCGGACAGCAAGCGTAAAAATACGACGCTTTTATTGTTTTGTTTTCGTCCATATTCCCGCCTATTCAAATTCGCCCAAGATAGAGCCTTTTTGCAATATGTGATTATGGGCTATTTTTAGAAAGGCTTTTTTGCTTTTATTTGCACTTAATTCGATTGTGCAGTCAAGCGAATAAACAGTAAAACGATAGATATGCATTTTTCCTTTGGGCGGTTTTGGTCCCGCATAGCGGTGCAAACCGTAAGCAAATCCTTGTATGGCGTATCCTAACGACGGCACAATTTTTCCCTTTGGAATACCTTTTTCAATTCTATTATCAGCCGCAATATTCCAAATGCACCAATGTGTAAAGTCTTTAATTATATGTGTGGTGTCCTCTAATGTTATGGCTATTGTTTTTGCTTTTGGCGATAAATTATGTATTATAATTTCAGGCGAAATATCTTTTCCGCGCCCCGTATATTCAATAGGGAATTTGCCGCCGTTTTCTAACCCTACAATACTAAATTCCAGAAGTGAATAGTTTTGTATAGCGATATTTTTCATTTTTGCTCCTTGTCGTTTATCGTTTAAGTATTCGCAACTTTATTCTTTCGAGATAGCGCCTGTTCTTTTTCAAGAGAGCAATATCAAAAGGTTTACCGTGCGCGGGGTAGATTGCTTTTATCTTTTCATTGTCGATTAACTTGTCCCAAGTGTGTTTATAATCGTCAAGATTTTCAACAAAAATAATGATTTTATGTTTGCTCGGAAAACCGTTCATCGCCGCATCGCCGCAAAATAAAGTTCCGTCGTCAAACAATAAACCCATTTGGTCGTCCGTATGACCTTGTAAAAAAACTATTTCGGCGTTTATTCCGTAAGTGCGTAAATTATCAATATTTTCACAATCAATAGTTTTATGACTTTGTAAATTCACAATAGGAAAGATGTGTTCGCCTTTCCCCATTAAGCGCATAAATTTACAAAACAAGTATGCCCGCAGAGTAGTACACCCGCCTACAAAGCGATTGTGCCCCTCTGAAAACCTATTTTTACTTAACAAATTAGTTATTAAAGTTATGTGCGGAAAATTATTTAACAGTTCGGCTAAAAAGCCTATATGGTCGTCGTGGGCGTGTGTAATAAATACATATTTTATTTGTTCCTTTTGAATACGGTGTTTAGAT
>WSNJ01000117.1 GCA_013316045.1 Clostridia bacterium | reverse complement strand
AGCCAATCGGGAACTATTTCAAGCCATTCTTCCGATAATATAGCTATAAGTTCAGTAGTTTTTTTGTCGGTATAATTATCATTTTCGGTTTTTTTATCTGATATATCCATATTTATATTATAAAACACGTATACGTGAAATGTAAAGTATTTTTCACGTATACGTGAAATTTTAATATAATTCACCGATTCGTGAAATAATACTGTTATGTACAGAGAAAAATTCGCGAAAAACCTGAAAGATTTATGCAAGGGCAGACCGATTACCGATATAGCAAAGGAAATAGGTATTCCGCATCAGACTTTGCAAAGATACTTACATAACGAAATGGAAATAGGAATAGAATACCTTTGTAAAATAGCCGATTATTTTGAAGAAGATTTGGATTATCTTACGGGAAGAAAAGATTAGAAAATTTAAGGCGCGCCGAATGTACGGCGCGTTTTTGTTGCCATTTTCACGCCGATATGGTAAAATGCTTTCGGAGTGTAAGGCAATGATAAAAACACGGTGGATAGTTTTTGTATGGCGGTTTGCGGCGTTTGTGGTTATGTTGTGCGGACTTTTGAGCAAGCTCGGAGTGTTCGTCGGTAAATTCGACGCGCACCCGCTTTTATACTATACTTCGCAAAGTAATATTCTCGTACTTGTCTTATTCGGTTTTCTCACCGTTAAAACGGCTGTCGATATGCCTTACGGCGGCAAGGCGGGCAACGTTACTTATATTCCGCGGATTCACGCGGCTGTAACGCTTGCTATAACGCTTACGTTCGTCGTTTATTGGGCGGCTCTCGCGCCGTTTGAAACGCGCGCGCTTTGGACTTTTCCGAATATCGTAATTCACGGCATAACGCCGCTTGCGTGCATAGCGGATTATATGGTAACTCAGCAGGAAGGCAGTCTTAAAAAGTTTGACCCGTTGCTGTTTGCGGTAATTCCCGCCGCGTACTTTTTGCAGGCGACCGTAGCGGGGTTTTCGGGCGTAGTTTACCGCACTGCGGGCGGGGTTGCGTACCGTTTTCCGTACTATTTTATAGATTACGATATGATAGGCGGCTTTGTCGCGCTTGTGGTGATTTGCGCTTTGGCTGTGTATGTGGGGCTTGGATACCTTATGCTTCTGCTCGACAGAAAATGGCGGAAAAAGACTGTTTTGCCGCGTAGCGCAATGTTCGGAATTTAATCGGAATTTTCAGGGAGATAAAATATGATAGGCATAATAGGCGCAATGAGCGTCGAAACTGACGGAATAGTCGGAAAAATGGATAACATAAGGCGCGACGATTTTGAAAAGTTTGAATTCGTTTCGGGCAGACTTCACGGCAAAGACGTAGTTGTTTGCAAGTGCGGAATAGGCAAGGTTCACGCCGCGACGGCAGCCGCGCTTACGGTTGCGCGCTATCCGAACGTGTATTTGCTCATATCCGTGGGGGTTGCCGGCGGACTGCACCCCGAAGTTAGGCAGGGCGACGTGGTAGTGGGTGCAAAAACGGTTTACCACGATTTCGATTCCACCGCCGACGGAATAGAAAAGGGCAGAGTTTCGGGGCTTGATTTTACATATTTTGAAAGCGACGGAAAGAGCGTGGAAAAAATGAGCCGCATAATTTCCGATATGGGCGTAAAATGTTTTACCGGAATCATAGCCACGGGCGATATGTTCGTAGGTTCGGACGAAAAATCGAAGCAAATCCGCAGAGAGTTCGGCGCTGACGCGTGCGATATGGAGAGCGCGGCGATAGCTCAGTCCGCATATCTTTTGGGGCGCAGATTTTTCTCGATGCGCGCCATATCCGACAACGGCGACGGTTCGGCGATAGGAGATTTTTATTCGTTCGTGGTAAAGGCGGCGCAGGTCAGTACCGAAGCAATCTCAAAGTTTGTGGAAAATTATTGATTGTTTTTTGCGCATAAAATACAGAAAATGTAAAATACTACCGATATGCTGGTAGTATTTTTGAAATCCGTATTTACGTTTATACTTGTTCTTATCGTCATAAGGATAATGGGAAAGCGGCAGCTCGGCGAAATGCAGCCTTTCGAGCTTGTAATAACGCTTATTATAGCGGAAGTCGCTTGCATTCCTATGAACGACCCGTATATACCGTTTTATTGCGGCATAGTTCCCATAATAACGCTTGCGGCACTGCACCTTATTATGTCGTTCATATCGCGCAAGAGCATTAAAGCGCGGCGCGTCATAAGCGGCAGAAGCATTATCGCCATAGACAAAAACGGCATAAACTACGAGAACCTGCAAAAAATGAATCTCAACGTGAACGACCTTATCGAAGCCGTCCGCTCGTCTGGATATATAGATTTCAACGAGATAGAATACGCTATTTTTGAAACGAACGGCAAAATCTGCATAGTCGAGAAGGATACCGACCCTATGAAGCCTAAGCCCGCGCTGCTGCCCGTGTCGCTGTATATCGACGGCTATTGGGAGAAAGAAAATCTCGCGCTCGCGCAAATCAGCGAAAAGCAAGTTACGGATATTTTCGCGCAGAACGGCTACAAGAACGCAAGAGAAATTCTTTACGCCGACATTCGTCAGGACGGAACGGTTTACGTAAGCCCCAAGCGCGGCGCGTGCTTTACCGGCAAACTCGAACTTGCAGGGGGAGCGAACTGGTGAAAAGACTTGTCGTTATTATGATTTTATTTGCCGTTATGATGGGTTTTGCGGCGGGCGAGCTTGTTTATACAACGAAATTTTACAATGCGCAATACGAAAAACTCCGCTATCTCAAAGACTGTTTCGACGAAGATTCGAAAGACCTTAACCGCGAGAACGTGGTAAGAGCCTATAACGACGCTTTTGAGCATTGGGAAAAAGGCAAACGCTATATAATGATGCTCGGAAATCATAACTATGTAAAGTTCGTAGACGAGAAGTACGTGTCTTTAAGCGAGCTTATACGGTTGAATCAGGAGTCCGACGCCTACGTTGCGCTCAGCGTTTCGATTAACTATATAGAAGACCTGAAAAAAGATAATTACCCGTTATTGCCCAACTTGCTGTAATTTGATTGCAAAAAATCCAAAAAAGTAATAAAATGTAAGTATGAAGTTCGAAGAACTCAAAAAGCATTTAAGTTCCGGCGCATTCCGTCCCGCGTATATCTGCGTAGGCGACGACTCGTTTGTGTTGCAAAAGGCGGAAGGGCTTTTTAAGGCGCTTGCTCCCGCTATGCCCGATTTCAACGTTTCCGTATTTTCCGAAACGTCCGACGCGACGGCCGTTCTCGACGCGTGCGAGAGCTTACCCGTAATCGACCCGTACCGCGTTGTGCTTGTAAAGAATTTCAGGGGCGACGCGGCGAAGTTTTTGCCGTACCTTAAAAAACCGAACCAGACCACCGTACTCGTTTTTTCGGCGCAATCGCTGAAAGAAGGTTTTGCGAAAGTAGTCGGTCAGCTTGAACCCGTTGATTGCAACAGGCTCGAAAACAGATTTTTAACGTCGTCTTTCGTTATAACGCCGCCGAGCTTATACAGAGCGAGCT
>WSNJ01000116.1 GCA_013316045.1 Clostridia bacterium | reverse complement strand
TATTTTACCGCGCACTTTTTCAAACAAAGTCTGCTCCGCTTTTTCTTTTCTTTTCATTGCGTAAAATTACCTTAAATAAGAACCGAATTTCTGCTTCCACCACCCCTGATTGCGGAAATTCACCATCTGCGAGAAGTAGTCGTGCGAATTCAACGACGCGTTTTCGTGGAACACGAGCGAAAGCACTTCGTTTCCGTTATCGTCTTTCTGGAACACGTGGTACCCCGAGGACGCGAAAAACTGGACGTCGCTGCTTACCACGGGATTCTGCGAATACGAGAACACGTAATCAATCGACTTGTGCATTTCGTAATTCTGCTTGGCTACGCTCGTAAGCGAATTAAGCTCCTGCTCGCTCAGAGTGTAATCATAAGGCTTTGCGCTTCCCGTAATCTTATTGAACTGATAGAGCGACTCGTGCGTGTGCATAAACTTGATAAACTGCTTTGCAAGGTTGAATATTTTCTCGTTTACTACGCCGGTTTCTTTATTAGTGTACGAATTCGGGTTGATTATTATCGAAGTAGTGGTGTTGAACGCGAGCGTACTGCCTTGCCCTACTTTTTCGCGCGTAGCCTTAGGCAACGCAAGCATTCCGAAGCGGCGGTTTTCGGCTTTCCATTCGTCGCCGTAAGCGCTTGCCATATTGTCGAAAATGCGCGACGCTTCGCTTTGCCACCAACTGCCGTCTATCATCATAGCGCGGCTTTTCAGGTTGTCGCCTTCATATGCGGAATTTACGAAAAGCGTTTCCGTACTGTACTGCGAATAACCGTCGGCAAAGCATACGGATTCGTCGTAGTAATTCGTGTTGCTTACAAGGCGGTAGATGAAATCGGTAGCGTAATACTTGCCCGCCTGCGCTCCGAGCAGATAACCGTTTTCGTTGTTTATCTGCGCCGAATACGTTTCGAATCTTCCAGTCTGAGCGTCGAACGAATTCATATCTATAAGATTTTCAGCCGTTCCGTCGAGCGAGAAATTAAGCTCCATCTGCTCTTTTCCCTCGTAGTCCGTCCAAAGGTTGAACGCAAGGTAATTAAGATAGCGTTGAACTTCTCTTTCGCCCGGCCAGGTAAGCGCTTCGCACCCGCGCGCTTCTATTCTCTCGCAAAGCGCGAAAAACTCGTCGTAGGTAGCGGGCATACCGTCGTCGTAAGTCCCTTCTTCGCCGTCGGGACCGAACGAAAGTTTAAGCCCCGCCGCTCTTGCCTGCGCGAAAGTCATAGAGCTCATCGCGCCGAGATTCGCGCCGCCCTGACCCATCCAGTTGCCGTTTATATCCTGAGCAAAGCCGCTTGAATCGCCGCAGCCGTCCGCGCAATAATAGAATCCGTATTTCTCGAAAAGGTCTATATCGTACACAAACCCTACGGTCGCTTCGTAAAACGGAACGCCGAAGTATTTGCCGTCTTCGTTGCGCTTGAAGTAGTCGCGCATAGACGGGTTCATTATGCTCTCTATCGTATGCGTTTCGGTAACCGCGGGGTCGTTCTCGCCGAGAATAAGGTCGTAATTGAGCGGCGTGGTAACGACGTCGGTAATATCCGCAATGTTTTGCTTCCACCTGCCGCCGATAAGCTGATAGTAGTCCGACGCTTCCGAAAGTATTACGTGCTGAGGCCAGGATTGAAGCTGATTCAGCACCTGCCCGCCCGAATACTTGTCGCTGCTGTCTATAATGACCTGTACGCCCTTCTTTCCGTCCTCGAACACTACGTCCTTATACTTCTGCTCGAAACGCGTTTTTACTTCTCTGAGCCAAGCGTCGCCGTAGCCGCCGTTGAAATTACCAACCAACAGCTGAGTGGCGTTTTCGTTGATAGGCTCGTCGCCGCCGGGAACTCTGCGCGTTCCGCACCCGACCGCTCCGCCGAATACGATAAGCGCGCATATTCCCATACATATAATTTTACGTAAAGTTTTCATTTACTCTTTTGCCTCCGCAGTATAATGCGATTTATTTGTTCGTGAGCTTTATTATCTTCATATCGCTTTTGCCGAACGAAAGATTGAACGAACTTTCGCCCGACTGCCACAGACTTTCAAACTTACCCGTTTCGAGATTGTACGCTTCCATCTTGGCAAGGCTTCCTGCTTTTGCGCCGACTTTGAATTCCTTGTTTTCATACGTTGCCGTATACGAGTTGTTTACTATCATAAGATACTGTTCGCTCTCGCTCGCATTCGAAAGATAACTTACTATAAATCCGTCGCCGCTCGTCAAGCCGTCGCGCGCGATATGCTCGCTTGTTTCGGGAAGCGAAACGGTAGCGTTCGGTTTGCTCGTGCCCGTGTAATAAACGTTTCTTGCAATCAAATCGGTGAAACGGCAGTTAACGCCCATCGCGCGGATTTGATAGTGGTAAGACGCAAGCGCGTCGTACGTATCCTTATGAAGCATATCCCCGCGCTGACTTATAATCGCGTCGCGGCACTCTTCCTGCGGATACATAGCGTAATTGAAGTAAACGAATTGCGTAAAGCCGTTTGCAAGGTATGAGTTGAACGACCACTTAATCTCGTCGGCGTTCGGCATACGCGTACCGTTCCACGCGGAAGACTGCAAGAAGCAACCGAGTTTGATGTTTTGATTATTCAGCTTAACCTTGCGCATATCGTTAGCCATTCCCTGAAACCCGGTAGCCGTGCCGCCTATTCCGAAAGGATAGCTGTCGTGGCTGAGTATATTAACGTTCGACGCGCCGCACTTATCCACCCAGGAGCGCATAAGGCTTTCGTATCCGCTACCGGCTGTTCCGGGCAACTGATTTACCCAAGCGTCCATATCCGATTTAATCGCAGCATACTGTTTTACTACGGCGGCCAAGCTGTCGAACGCTCCCGAAGACGGCTCGTCTACAATGTGGTAACCTATGCAGTTTTCAAGTCCGGGAACTATTTTTCTCGCCGCGGCGATAGCCGTAGGATTCGTCATTACGTCCACGTTGGCGCAGGCTTCGTTATCGAACCCTACGCGCGGCGCGCTCGTATAATAGTATACCATATTGCGCTTTATGAGTTCTTCGTCGATTTTCTTCCACCAATCGGGCGACTGCAAATCTCTGCGAACCTTTTCGCCGCGCTCAATCATTCCGAAACTCGGCAACGTATTTGCAAGCGGCAGAAAGTTAAGTCCGCCGTCCGCAAGAATTTTAAGCTGAGCCTTAGCCGACTTTTGTTGCGCCGTATCGCAGAACGAAACGTAACTGCCGATTAAAATGTCGCTTTTCGTTACGGGACGGGATTTGATATTTTCGGGCGTCCACTCGTCAATCGTAGTCCAATCCACGTAAGGGTCGTACGCTTCGGGGTCGTCGCTCGGCTTATTATCGCCGTCGTCCGGAGGATTAACCGTTCCGGGATTGTCGGGCGTCGGGTCGGGGTCGGGCACATTCTGATTGCAGGCGGTGGCAAACAGCATAGAGAACGCCAGCACACAGCATAACAATAAGCGCAATATTTTTTTCATTCTGCCGACGTTTGCCGCGGTATAGGCGAACCAACATATAAACAGCAACA
>WSNJ01000115.1 GCA_013316045.1 Clostridia bacterium | reverse complement strand
AATACACGGTAAAAAACTTTACGTTACCGTAAAAGACAACGGCTTCGGTATAAGCGGGAATATAACCGACGAACACAACAAAGTACATAAAAGTACCAATCGAAATGTAAAATTATAAAAAATTTTCATTCTTTTAACGTTGTCTCGAATTTATATCCGACTCCCCACACGGTGTCAAGTTGCCAATCGAATCCGTTACCGAGTTTTTCGCGTATACGCTTGATATGAACGTCAACCGTTCGCGTGTCGCCCTTGTATCCCGCTCCCCATACGTGATTCAGTAGCTGTTCGCGCGTAAATACTCTCATAGGATTCGACGCCAAGTAGTAAAGCAATTCTATTTCCTTGGGCGGCATTTCAACTTTCTTCCCGTCGACTCTGACTATATAATTCGAAAGGCTTACAGACAGATTTCCGACGGTTAAATCGGGAGTGGAATTAACAACGGTATTGACCGCTTGCGCCCGGGAGCGCCTGAGCAATGCTTTGATTCTCGAAATAAGTTCTTGCGGTTCAAAAGGCTTGGTAACGTAATCGTCCGCGCCCAAATCGAGACCGCTGATTTTGTCCATAGGTTCGCCGCGGGCGGATAACAAAATTACGGGTATGTTCAACGTTTTGCGTATTTCCGACAAAGTTTCAAAACCGTCCATACCCGGCATCATAATATCCAAAAGCATTATGTCATACTCGTGCGTCGCAATTTCTTTGAGCGCGTCTTGACCGTTATGGCAAATAGAAGTCGAATAACCTTCTTTCACCAAATACAAATTAAGAAGCTGGCATATATTAACGTCATCGTCAACGATAAGAATTTTGAAATTCGGCATATACGATTCACTCCTTTCGCACTATGATAAATTATACTAAATTTTGTCGATTAACACAAGCAAAACATCAGAATTTTTATTAAAACGTTAATAAATTTCGGCAAAAGTTACACCCGTATCACCCTCGCCGTATCTTCCGTATCTTACGGATTTGACTTCCTTTTGCTTTTTCAAAAATTGCTGTATACCTTTGCCGAGTGCGCCCGTACCTTTTCCGTGAACGATTTTCAATGTAATATTCTTAGATATGCCTGACATAATATAGGGAAATATTACTTCTATTGCTTCACTTACAGTCATTCCGATGACTTTGATTTCATTTATTGAAGGCGCTGATTCCGTAACGTTTTTGCGCGGTGCTTTTATTTCGCTCTTTTTACGCGGGCTTTCGGATTCGGCAAGCGAAAGCTCTTTTATGTCTGTACATATAACTGCGCTACCCGACAACACTTCGAGCATACCCTTTTTATCGGGCAAAGATTTTATCTCCCCGACTGTGCCTATATTTCTGAGTATTACCTTTACGCCGACTTTTGCATCATCGGCTTTAAGCGGTTTTCCGACAGACAACGGCTGCTCTTTTTCGGCGAAATATTGAAGGTCTTGTAATTCTTTCATTTTTTTACGCGCTTCGAAAATTGCCTGACTGTCGGCTTTTTTGGCAAGTTCTTTCATTTCGTCTATTATTTCTTCCGCACGCTCAACATTGTTGGTTACAATACGTTTTATTTCCAGTCTTGCATTATCATTGATTTTTTCCAATTTAATTTTAAGCGCGGCTCTGTCTGCAATAAATAAATTGCGTTCCTTTTCCACTTCCGCACACAATGCGCTATAATGCTCACGTTCTTTCAGCGCGTCTGATTTTACTTTTTCGGCGTTGCTCAGAACATTTTCGAATTGAACTTTTTCATTGTCCAAACTGTTTTTAGCCTCTCTTAATATATAGTCGCTTATTCCCAGATTTTCGGCTATTTTAAGAGCGTTGCTCACACCGGGCAAACCTAAAATCAGCTTATATGTCGGCGAAAGAGTATCTTCGTCAAATTGCATACAAGCGTTCATTATGTTATCCGACAGCATAGCATATTCTTTCAACTCGCCGTAGTGCGTAGTCAGAATTCCGCGCGTTCCCATAAGCCCGAGATACTTGATTATTCCCACGGCAAGAGCCGCACCTTCCGACGGGTCTGTGCCGCCGCCGACTTCGTCCAACAGAACAAGCGAATTTCCCGTTATTTTTTCCGTTATATTCTTTATGTTTACGATATGCGAAGAAAACGTGCTTAAACTACTGAGTATACTTTGCTCGTCGCCTATATCGCAATAAACTCCGTCATATACGGCAATTTCGCTTCCTTGCTTGCACGGAATCGGAATTCCGCAATAAGTCATTAAACAAAACAATCCGACGGTTTTTAAGGAAACCGTTTTACCTCCCGTGTTCGGACCCGTTATTAACAGCAGTTTATAATCTTTCCCGAACGAAAGGCTGACGGGCACCACTTTGTCGCTTGCTATAAGCGGGTGCCGCGCATCTATAAGATTAACGTATCCTTTTTTGTTGAGTGATGGTATAACCGCGCTGTATTTAATCATAAAAGCATACTTTGCATAAACTATGTCTGACAACGTACATATATTTTGACAATACAACAACAGTTTTGCCGATGCTTCAACCATTTCCGACAACACCCCGAGAATGCGGTCTATCTCCGCACGTTCTTCCGATTTGAGCGAAACTATTTCGTTGTTGAGCTCAACAACCGGAAACGGCTCCACGAATACGGTAGAACCGGTTGACGATTGGTCGTGAATAAGCCCCGGCACAGATGAGCGGCACTCCGATTTTACGGGCAATACAAACCGACCGTTACGCACCGTTACGAGATTATCTTGCAAATACTTGGATATATTACTCGCCCGAGTATAACTATGCAAACGTTCTTTCAGTTTGGCATCTGCCTGCTTGATTTTTTTACGTATCGAATACAGCTTATCACTCGCTTCGTCGCGCATTTCGCTTTCGCCGATAATCGAATCGCCTATCGCTTTTTCAAGTTCAACATCTATAAACATAGGAGAAGTCAAATTTTTAAGCAAAACTATCTCGTCGCCCGTTGAAGAAATTTCTTTTTGCAGAATACGCGCGCTTCTGATAAGACGAGCTACCGAAAGCAATTCACTCATATTCAACGTAGCGCCTTTTTGCGCCTTAATACATATTTCGGTTATATCGTCAAACCCGACTATCGGAGAAAGATTATACTTTGTCTTTGTGATATACGCTTCATTAACCGTTTGCAAAAGTTTGTTTACTTCGTCATATTCGTAGGACGGGTACATTTGCAATATTGCGTTTTTAGTCGAAGCAGAAACCGCAAATCCCGCCAAAATATTCAGAATTTCGTTAAATTCAAGCGATTTTATGCGGCTTTATGATGAATTTAATTAACGACAGTTTCGGCGGCGATAAGATTGCGTCTCCCGAACGCGGTAATTTTGACAACAAATCGGTAAATTATATTTTCGGAAAATTGCCCGTAATGTCTTTTTGTCATTGTGAGAAAAAGAATATCACCGCACAGGGTTGCAATAACTGCAAAGGCTATAATGCAATGCTTAAAGATGAGCAGGGCAATGAATTTAATATACGACGGCATAAAATCAGATACTGTTATTTTTCTTTGCTTAATTCCGTGCCTATCTTTTTGGCGGATAAAGCAAGGGAGAACGGCGTGGAAAAAACTTTTATCGATTTTGTCGGCTTTTCCGAAAATGAAATTACGAAA
>WSNJ01000114.1 GCA_013316045.1 Clostridia bacterium | reverse complement strand
CGTCGAGTCGAACCCCGAAAAGAAGTTCGGCAACGACAGCTTTTTCGTCCGCGCGTGTTTTGAATTTCGGAGAATAGGAGAATAAAATGAATTTACAGGCAAGCGTAGAATCGGGCGGCGCGCAAAGCGGCGGAATCACAGTGGACGCGTCGCGCGAAATCGGAAGAAATCTGCCGTATGCGAAATATATAGTTTTCGGCGGCGACGGGTTTTCGGCGGTAAAGGAAGCGGGCGTTACGAAAATCAATACGGACGTAACGCGCGGCGCGGTCAGAGCGGATTACTCGGCTTTTCTCGACGCGGACGAGTACGATGGCAGTACGGTGTCTTCCGTTTCGCTTTCGGCTGACGGCGAAACGTTCGTCTGCACGGCGGAATTCGCGCCCGTAATCAAGAAAAGCGGCGTTCCGCTTGCGGCGACCTTTTCGGTCGTTTTGAGCGCGGCGGACGGCTCGGACAACTTGCTCTGCGGCGGCGACAATCCGCTTTCGGCGTTTCTGCTCGGCGCACGTCCGCTCGGCGACGAAGTTTATGCGGTCGCGGGGGATTTCGACGCTCCGAACGGGTTTTCGGTTATTAACGCAAGCGGCGGCGAACGCGTTTCCGCTACGCTCGTTTTCACGGACGGCGGACTGAGCGTTGTTACGGAAGTCCCGGCTTCGGCGAAAGACGCGACCGTTTTTATAGGCGGCTCGCCCGTGCTGAGAACGGTTTTGCGCGGCGACGAAGCGGAAACGCTGATTATTCCGAGTACGACGGTTATGGGCGACCTTTGCGCCGATATCGATATTGCGAACGCGAAATCGGTTGTTTACTGCACCTGCGGTTCGGTTAACCATTCCGACGCCGTGCTTGTCCGCGCTCCCGAAAAGGCGTTCGGGCTTAAAAACGCGCTCGGATTCTACGCGGGCAAGGGCGCGCAAATCAAGACGGACGAAACGGGAACTTACGCGGCGATAGGCGGCGATAAGGAAATAATGCTTATAAGCGCGGACGGCGGTTTGCCGAAGTGCGAATATTCGGTTGCGCGCGAAAGCGGCGACGACTTTGCGGTTTGCCACGGCGGCAGTATCGTGCGAATCGGCGAAAAGGTTACCGTTTTCGATTTATCGGGCGCGGAAACCGAGTACGACTTATCGCGCGGCGAGCAAAACGCGGTCGTGCGCGACGGAAACCGCTTGCATTTCGCGCGGCTTATCGGCACGGAGATAGAACGGTTTCTGCTTGACGGCGGAAACGTTACCCGACTGCCGTCGTTGCAAACGGGCGCGGACGCAAAGCTGTTTTGTTCGCTTTTCAGAATAGGCGTTGCGTCGGAAAGCGGTTGCTATCTGTTCAACGGTTCGGCAGGCGCGAGTACCGAATTCGAATATTTTCGGCTCGAAAGGCTCGAAACGCTTGTTTCGCGCGCGGGCGGCACGGACAAACTGCGGCTCGGCGGCGAACTTGCCGTGTTCGACGAAAACGGCGAAACTACGGCGGCTTGCGTAAGGAGCGGCGACGAGTTTGCGCTCGGGAAAAGCGTTCCCGTTTTGCCGTTCGGCGATTGCGCGGTGTACGGCGACGCGGAAAACGGCGGCGTTATGCTGTTCGACCGCGGAAAACGCGTACTGCGTTCTGTTTCGGGATACGGCGGCAAAGGAGCGGCAAGCGCCGGTCGGGTCGGGGATTTTCTGCTGTGCGTATCGGACGACGGGCTTGTTTCGGCGCACTATCTGTCGGGCGGCGGCGCGTTCGTTTATTGTCCGTCGGCTGCGGCGGGCGATAAGTTGCGCGTCGGCGTGCGCGCCGGGAAAGATACGTTCTCGGACAGAGAAAAAATAAAAGTCGTTTTTGACGTTAAAATATAAAGGTAAAAATAATTATGTGGGAAGAAATTTTGAAATTGGCTGTCGGGAACGGCTTGTGGGCGGTGTTGTTCTGCGCGCTTCTGTTCTACGAACTCAAAGACAGCCGCAAACGCGAGAGCAAATACGTGGAAACGATTTCGGCTCTCGGAGAAAAGCTCGATATAATAAACGCCGTCAAGCAAGACACGGAGGAAATTATAGAGCTGTGCAAGGAAGATAAAAAAAGGAGCGTTTCCGCCGAAAAGAAGCGGAAATTGCCCGTCGGTCAAAAGGTGTAGCCGCTATGGAAATGTCTAAGAGCATATTGCCGCTCGGCGCGGGCAGAGTGCTTCACGCGCGGATTAACGGCGACGGAACCGTCGGAATTTTGTGCGACGTCGGCGGCGGAACGGTCGTTAAAAAAGTCGATTCCGCCACTCGCGCCGTGAAAACGGGGAACGCCGTGAGTTACGCCGATATTTGCGTGTTTTGCGGCGACGGAATTCTGGAAAAGACGGCGGACGGCTTTACGTTTGCGAATTTACGAGATTAAAATAACAGGAGATATTTATGAGTGCATTTACCGATTTTTTGAAAGATTTGTTCGGCGGTGCGAAAAAGAGCACGGACGAGTACGAAGCGGCGCGCCGCGAGCTTGAAAGCTATGTGCAGGAGAACTCGCGCGGACCGCTTCCCGAAAAAGTAACGCTCCCCGAAACGCCGAAATACGAGCGTTTGGAATATGAGAGCAAGAGCGACGACGAGTTGGCTTCGCAAGCCGAAAAGGAACTTGCCGACTATTACAACAGCGGCAAAAACGGCATAGACGCCGAAATCGACGCGCTTATGAAAAAGTACGACGCACGGAAAACTTCGGCGGCAAACTCGGCGAACGAGAAAACTTCGTCCGTTTACGCGGCTTACTCGGCGGCGAAAGAAAACACCGCAAACGACGTGTTGAAGCGCGGTCTTGCGCGTTCGTCGATTGCGGCTCTGCGCGAGTCGGAGCTTGACGAATCGGCGGCGAAAGAAGCCGCCGCGATTTCCAAACGGCTGTACGATACGGTCAACGAAATCGACGGCGAGATTGCCGATTTGGGCGTGAAAAGGGAAAAGGCGCTTAGCGACTTTAACATAGCTTACGCGTCTAAGCTGACGGCTAAGATTGGCGATTTGAAGTCCGAGCGCGACAAGAAACTCGCGGAAGCGTTGAAATACAACAATTCGCTTTCCGAAAAGGAATATAAGCAGGAAGTCGACCGCAAGTCGAAAGAGAGCGACCTTTACACGAAAGCGCTGTCGCAGAAGCAAACCGAAAACGAACTTAAAAAATCAGGCGGTAACAGCGATTATTCGTCGACTTACGAGCGTATGCGTAACGCGCTGAGTAAGCTCGACCCGTCCGACGCGCGCAAGGCGTTCGCTTACGACCCCATTTACCGCGATAATCTTAACGATTATTATTATTACAAATTGTACGACGAATTCGGTCGCAGATAGGTCGCGGCGGCGTATCCGAGCGCGCATAACGGCTACGTGCGGCACGTCGGCGCGGTTACGTATTTCTGTATACGCGCCCTTGCCGCCGCACCGCCTGTTGCCGTTCTTCACACTCGTCTCCGCCGCCTTTTTTCGGCGGGGGTGCGGAGCGCCGCGCTGTTTTCTGTCATTTCGACCGAGAGAAGCGAGCGGAGAAATCTTTTCTCTCTCCGCCGCAGGCTGTCCTTAGCCGAGCCACGAAGTGGCGAACGCCACGAGCCGTAGGCGAGTATTTCGACCGAGCGACTTCCCTTATATGTCATTTCGACCGAGCGAAGC
>WSNJ01000113.1 GCA_013316045.1 Clostridia bacterium | reverse complement strand
TAGATTTTATAATAAACCCTAACAGCGGCAAAGGAAAAGGAAAAAAAGCTCTCGACAAAATAACGCGCTATTGCCGCGCAAACTCGATAGAGTTTGAAATTCACGTAACTACCGCGCCTAAGCACGCCGCCGAAATAGCGAAAACGGTTTGCGAAAACGGCGCCGAAACGGTCGTGGCGGTGGGCGGCGACGGAACGTTCCACGAAGTTCTGAACGGCATCCCCGACCTTAGTAAAGTAAAGCTCGGTTTTATCCCCGCAGGCAGAGGCAACGACTTTGCACGCGCCGCGGGACTGCACCTTAACGTAATAAACGCGCTTAAAGACATTCTTCGCGACGAAGAAGTTCCCGCCGATTATATAGCCGTAAGCAACAAACGCTGTCTTAATATCGCGGGCACGGGGCTCGACACGGAAGTGTTAAAACGCGTAATGGGCAAATCGGGAAAAATAACGTATCTTAAATCGCTTATATATTGCGTCCGCCACTTCTCGCCGTACAAAATGAGCGTTACGGTTAACGGCGAAAACACCGACGAAGAAGTTATAATGGTAGGCGTTTGCAACGGCATAGCCATAGGCGGCGGAATGAAATTAAGTCCCCGCTCGCAAATAAACGACAACGCTATGGAAGTAGTTTCCGTAAGAATGCCGAAAAACGGCAAAATTATGAAAGCCCTTTTCGGATTTGTAAAAGGCAAGCATATCGACAAGGAATACACGACTTGCCGCTCCTGCGACAAAGCGGATATTGTTCCCGCAACGCCGCAAACGGTACAGATAGACGGCGAACTTTACGACGGATTGCCGTTTGAATGCACGCTTGCAAAAAACGGAATACGCACGTTCAGAACAAGCGGCGGAAAGTAACGCCGCAAACGTTCCGCACTCGCCGAGCGGCAAGTCGGCAACGAACTTTAATATCTCGTAGTCATTGTTATAAACAAATACAGAGCGTCCGGCGTAGCGTCGGACGATATTTTATAATCGACGTTTCGCTTGTATCCCAATGCCGTAAGAGCCGCCGAAATCGGGTTGTCGTAGTCAGAGAACATTTCTTTTAAGCTGTTGCTTATTCTTATATCGAAAGCTATATATCCGCAATTCAGGAATTTTCCGTCATACGGAGAGTAAATCTGCTTATACATAGGGTCTTCGCGCCTGCAATACTCGAAATATCCTATAATCTCGCGCGCTTCCGCCGTCGCTTCGCTCTCGGAAGAATTTATATAAAGGTCTACCGTGCCGCCGTCGTACTCTATTTCGTCGTCGTACCAATTATACGGCGTTATGCTCGTACGCGGATACTTATTCGGTTGGTCTTCGCCGTGCGAACGCTCCATTTCGCGGTCGGTAAGCAGAAAATATCTGTGGAACGCCATTTCGTAATAGGCGTTTCTGTTTTCCCACAAATTCATAAGCTCATCGCCCCAAGTGCAATCTACCGCGTACCACTCGCCGTTCACTTTAACCTTGTTCCAAGCGTGCCCGCCCCAACTCTCTTCGCCGTAGTCCGCGCCCGCAATTCCCGCAACGCGAACGCACTCCAAGTTTTCCATATTGCACATAAGCGCGTAGGCTTTGGAAATTCCGTCGCAAACCGCATATGCGCCGTCGTCGGTAAATACGCTCTCCAAATAGTACGCCGTATATTTAACGGCTTGCTCCAAGCCCGAGACGCCCACAACGCCGTGGTCGTAATTCACTTGAAGCATTACGTAGTCGTAAATCGCGTGCGCTTTTTCCACGTCGGTCATATCGTCGGAAATTATGCGTTTAAGTACGTTTGCCGCGTAATCGTAAAGAACTTTCGCTTCGTTTCCGATTCCCGAAAATTTGGGCTTATAACCGAGCTGAGTTATATAATAAAGCTGTTCGCTCGTCATAACTTCGACCGACTTTGCGCGGTTTTCAATAGGCAGACGGCTACGCACCTTTCCGTCGGTATTAAAGTGCGGACGCACTGCGTTCGAGCCGCCGCGGTAAACGCTCGACGGGTCGTGCGGATAGCTTTTCGACGGCAGAGAGTCCGTTTCGAATATTACGGTAAGCGACAGGATATTTCCGTCGAGCCTGTATTCGAATCTGTTCTTGCCAGTAAAATGCAACACCGAAAAAGCGTATTCGATAAGCTCGCCCATATCTTCGGGCTTATAAGCCATATAAATTTCGGAAGAAAGTTTTTCTTCTCTCGCCGTACCGAGTACGGGATTTTCGCGCCATAAAAACAAATACGCGAACAAATCGACGAACTCGTCGTCGTCGGTTATATAATAGTTTTTGTCGCCGTCGTAATATTTTTTGCTTATATAGTCGTAAGCGTTTTCACCGAGCGGAACGCTCGTAATCGGCGCGCTGTACTCCGACTCCGTAAAGTCCTTACCGTCCCCGAGCGAACGGACGCGGAACGTAAGCGCGGTATCGAAAGCCGACGGCGTTTTGCCGTATCCTATTATACTTGAAAGATTTACCGATTTTTTATCGCCCGAAAAAAGCCCCGCCGTATTGCCGTTCCGCGTGCTTATTCTGTCTGCATAGACGCTCGCGCCAGACGCGTTACGCACTTCCACTTCGTAATCGAGCCCCGTAAACGCCGATTCCCACGAAAGTATTACGTTCGGGAAACAGTTGTCCGTATCGAGTTTTACGTTGGACGGCGATATACTTCCCTTTGCCGTAACCGAATATTTTTCGCCGAGTTTTTCGCCGTTCACGGTTACCGTAACGGTGTATAAGCCGGCCGACGCGGGAGTAAAATCAAACGCTTTGCCGCCGACTTGCGCCGAAACGCCGTTTATAAACCACTCGATTACGCGCTCGGGATTTCGCGGGTCGTCTTCGTAATTGACGGAAAACTTAACCGCGGAATAAGAGTTTTCTTCCTGAACGAGCGCGCCCGAAACGAAGTCGAGCGCAGGCTCCTTTAAGTAGTCGTTATAAACGCCGACCGTTTCGGCAGCCGTAAGTTTAACGCCGTCCTTTCCGTTCGCCTGCGCCGTTACCGTATAAAGTCCCGCGCCGCCGTTCAACGACCCGTAATAAGCGATTTCGGGCGTGAAAATAAAACTTTCTTTCTGCTGCGCGGTAAGGTGCGACACAACGTCGTCGCCGCGGAACAGATTCCATTTTACTTCCTTTTGCGGAGACGAAACGTCGAATACGGCGGAAAAATCGACTGCGGTAACTTCGTCCGCTTTCTGAAACCGATTGCCGTTTACTTCTATATTCATTTCGGCAGGCTCGGGAACGGAAACGTTGACCGTGCAATCGGCGGTCTTTCCGCCGCGGCTCGTCTTTGCCGTAACGGTCGCCGACCCCGATTTCAAGCCCGTTATTCTGTATCCGCGAGTTACTTCTTTTATATTGACTATTTCTTCGCCGGCTTCCGTCGTAGTCAGCGAAAAGCTCTTATTCGTTACGGTCGACGGCGTAAACGTTATATAAGCGGTGTCCACCACAACGCTCTCGCCGACCGAAATATTTATTTCGGAATTGCGGAATTCGATTGATTCTACGCTTTCGCCGCGCAGGAAACAGCCCGAGAAAGAAAACAAAACGGCAAACGCAAATATAAACGCCAACGTCAGCGTTGCCGTAAAACCCGCGCCTATTCTTTTTTTGCTTATCTTATACGCCAAAATAAATCTCCTTTTATAT
>WSNJ01000025.1 GCA_013316045.1 Clostridia bacterium | reverse complement strand
AACTTTCCATAACGGGCGATTTTCTCGAAAATATGACGCGTCAATGTATGACCGCCGTGCGTCTTACTTACTTTACCTGCGTAAGAAACATAGGCGTAGTAAGCAACGACAACACGAGAAACGAACTTATAAATCAGGCTATAAATATGGGGCTTGAAATTATTATGCCGCGACTGTATCTCGACGGCAGACACCGCGTGGCGGCGGTCGTAAAGAATATGCAGCAAATGCGCTTTGTAACCGAATTTCTCGACCTTTTGGCATATTCTCTTTCCGACAGCGCAAAAAAGACGGCAGGCGACTTGTTCAAGAATTTTTATATCGACGTACACGACACCGTAAAAATGCATTATCTGGAAGTTAACAAGGCTTACGAAAAGACGATAAACAAAATCAAGCGCGCGCAAAACGACGAATTTGCTTACTATCTCGGATTTTTGTACGATATGGCAACGGCTTGCGCGTCCGCGTCGGTTAAGATAACCGAATTTTCCCGCTACAAAACAAAACCGCGTATAGCTTTGCTTAAACTGTGCAGACAGATCTGCGAAGAATTTTTGCTTTTAACCGACTACAAAATCGAATCGATTGAAAAATCGCGGTGGAAAGACATAATAAGCATTTACGGTTCGATTGACGGCGATATTGCGTTTTTGGCAACCGTGTAGTCTGTAACGTTTCAATCGGTCGGCGCACATATACGTCTTGGGAGTTCAATATGATTTTCGACCTTCACACCGATTTGCCTACGTATGCAGTATCGGAAAAAGAAAAATTCCGCTTTCTCGAAGATAACCGTTCGTCTGTTATAACTCTTGCCGTATGGACGAGCGAACTTGCCGACCCGCTTGCCGAAATAAAAAACACCGTAAAAACTTACTTGCGCTTCGGCAACGCAAGGTTTGCGGTCGAAGATTCGTGGTTTGTTAATAAAGAAAACATTTCCGAAATCGTTTCGCTGCCGCTTATATATTGCACTCTTGCGTGGAGCGTTGATAACGCCGTCGCCGGCGGACATATCGGAACGGGCGGATTGACTGCGCTCGGAAAAGAATTTATCACAAGCCTTAACGGCGCGGGCATTGCCGTAGACACGGCGCACCTGAACGAAAGGAGTTTCTACGAAGCTCTCGAAGCGGGCGCGAAAGTGCTTTGCTCGCATACGTGTCTTTTCTCGGAGTTCCCGCACACGAGAAACTTAAAAGACGAACAGGTATCCGCTCTTATTAAGGCGGGCGGAATAGTCGGAATTGCGGCGGTATCCGATTTCATGGGAAAGAAGCGCGCGCGAATGTGCGATTACGCCGCTCAGTTCCGCGCTTACGCCGAAAAGTTCGGGGTCGGGTCTTTAAGCGTCGGGACCGATTTCTTCGGCACAGAGCCGATAGAAGGGCTTGAAACGTACGATAAAATCGGAAGTCTTGCCGAAGAACTTATTAAATCGGGTTTTTCCGAAAAAGACGTACGGGATATATTTTTCGATAACGCAAATAAATTTTTTACCACATAGGAGATAAATAATGGACACGAGCATTTACGAAAATCCGCTTATAACGCGCTATGCGAGCCGCGAAATGGCGGAAATTTTTTCAGACGATTACCGTTTCAGACTTTGGCGCAGACTTTGGATTGCACTTGCCGAAAGCGAGAAAGAATTGGGGCTTAACATTACGGACAGGCAAATCGCCGAAATGAAGAAATACAAAGACGACATAAACTATTCTGTCGCCGCCGCGCGCGAAAAGGAAGTTCGCCACGACGTTATGGCGCACGTGTTTGCGTTCGGACAGCAAGCCAAGTCGGCTATGCCGATTATCCATTTGGGCGCTACGAGCTGTTACGTAACCGATAACGCGGAAGTTATAATTCTCGACAACGCGTTAAAACTTATAAAGAGCAAACTTCTGTGCGTTGCGGACAGGCTGTCGAAATTCGCGCTGAAATACAAAAATCTTCCCACGCTCGGGTTTACGCATTTGCAGCCGGCTCAGCTTACTACGGTGGGAAAGCGGGCGTGTCTGTGGCTCCAAGACCTTATGATGGATTACGAAAATCTCGAACATCTGCTTACGACCGTAAGGTTGCGCGGAGTTAAAGGCACTACGGGCACTCAGGCAAGTTTTTTAAGTCTTTTCGACGGCGACGACGAAAAAGTCAAAAAGCTCGAAAAGCTCGTGCAGGACAAGCTCGGCTACAAAAATTCGTATAAAGTTACGGGGCAGACTTATCCGAGAAAATTCGATTACAACGTTATATCCGTCTTGTCGCAGATTGCTCAGAGCGCGTCTAAATTTGCGAACGATTTGCGCATATTGCAGAATATGAAAGAAATGGAAGAGCCGTTCGAAAAGGGGCAGATAGGTTCGTCGGCAATGGCGTACAAGCGCAATCCTATGCGCAGCGAAAGAATCTGCTCGCTTGCACGCTTCGTGATTTCCTTGCCTGCAAACGAAGCCGTAACAAGTTCGACGCAGTGGCTCGAACGTACTCTCGACGACAGCGCGAACAAGCGTATTACGCTCGCGCAGGGCTTTTTGGCTCTCGACGGCGTTCTGAATCTGTATATGAACATAACCGAAAATATGGTTGTGTACGAAAAGGTAATCGCAAAGCACATAGCCGCGGAACTGCCGTTTATGGCAACGGAAGTTATTCTTATGGAATGCGTAAAAGCGGGCGGCGACAGACAGGAACTGCACGGAATTATCCGCGATTTGTCTATGGAGAGCGCAAAGCAGGTAAAAGTCGAAGGTAAAGACAACGACCTTATTGCGCGTATAAAAAAGCATAAGGCTTTCGCGGCAATCGCCGATAAGATAGACGGAATACTCGACCCCGTGAATTTTATAGGCAGAGCGCCCAAGCAAGCGGAAGAATTTGTAGAAAACGAAGTTATGCCCGTATTGCGTAAGAACGGAGATTTGCTTAACAGAACGGCTCAGATAAACGTTTAGGAGTAAGAAAAAACAGTATGAAAATCAAAAGAATTTCAGCCGCCGTTATTTCGGTAGTTATATTTTTCTGTCTGGCGGCTTGCAAAGCGGATGCAAATAAACCCGATATGCGCGCCGAAGCGTTAAAGAGCGAAGCGGTGAAACTTATCGGTTGGTATAAGAACGAAAAGGCAGGTGAAAGCGCGGATTTGAGCGAGCTTTCCGCATCTGTCGAAGATACTTGGTCCGGCGCGAGTATTTTGTGCAACGCCGATATTTCCGTAATAGGTTTTGCTAAATATTACGGATTATCAGCCGATTACGACGCGTATTTTACAAAGCTCGAAACGGCATTTAACGAAATTTACGCGGATAAAGAATCGGTAAAGTCGGCGTCTCCCGCGACGCTTTATATTCTTATGCGCACGCTCGTGCTTTTGGATAAGAATCCGAGAGATTTTTGCGGCGTTGATTTGATTAAAGCGGCAACGACGGAGAATACTTCGTTCAAATCGGTTTATTCCACACCTTATGTTTTAACGGTTCTCGATATGTGGGGACTCGGTACGACGGAAAAGTCGCTCGTCGATTCCACTGTCGATTGGCTTTTTTCCGAGCAACACTCCGACGGCGGTTGGGGCTACGAAGATTTTTATACGGGGGAAGCCGTTACCGACCCCGACGCTACGGCGATGGTTTTGGCGGGTTTGGCTCCGTTCGTTCCGAAAGATAACGAAAATATCGTGCGCGCGTGGTATTGCCTTAAAAGCTACAAGACGGAGAGCGGCGTATACAGAAGTTCGTATTCCGACGGCAGCGCCGACACTACTTCGGAAGTTCTTACGGCAGTTGCGGCGGCGGGTAAAAATCCTTACGGCGAAGAATTTACGACGGACGGGAAAAACCTTATAGACATTATTTTGTCTTTCCGCAATGAAGACGGCGGTTTGCGTCCGAATACGGAAGACGCGCCGTCGAGCGATATCACTGTGCAAAACGCGCTCGACGCGTTTTATCGGACGAGCGTTTACCTTGCCGAGCACACTTCCGCCGACGGCAAAGAATTATTTGAAGTTTATCTGTCCGTTTCGTGCGCTAACGTGTTTCTGCCCGAAAACGACGGGCGGCTCGATAGCTCTGTAAAGGAGATTTTACCGAGTAGCGGTATCATATTCGAAAGCGGTTCTGTTAAAGCCGAAAACAAGCAAACGGTTTACGCATTGATTGTTTCCGTTCTGCGCGAGAATAAAATTCATTGCGAAAGCTCTAACGGCTACGTTAAGGGAATAAACAATCTGTACGAAAAAGCGTGCGGCGCCGATTCGGGCTGGGTTTTTCTGATTAACGGCGAATTTTCGTCTGCGGGAGCAAATTCCGTATACGTAAAGGAAAACGACAGAATAGAATGGCTTTACAGCGTTGAAAAAGGGGACGTGAGCGGTGGCGACGTTATCCGATAAAGCGGCATTCGACCGAATAGCGCGCGCGTCCGTGGCGTTGGACTTGGGAACGACTACCGTTTCGGCTTCGCTATGCGACGCGGCGAGCGGGCGGGTTGCGGAAACCGTTTCGCACCTGAACCCGCAGAGTTTTTACGGCGCGGACGTTCTCAGCCGTATAACGGCTTGTATGGAAGGCAAAACGGAAAAGCTGTTTGAGCGAATAAATTTGCTTGTCCGAAAGATTTTAAGCTACTTTACGGAAAAATATTCGTTGAGCGGTATAGATAAGCTCGTAGTTGCGGGCAACACCGTTATGTCGCATCTTTTCGTCGGCGAGAGCGCGGCGGGAATGGGCGAATATCCGTTTGCGCCTGTTTTTTTATCGGAAAAAAAGCTATGCGGCAAAGAGCTCGGTCTGCCTGTAAAAGAAGTATTCCTTTTTCCGTCGGTATCGCCTTTTGTCGGCGGAGATATAACGTCGGGAATTTACGCTACGGAAATTTACAAGTCCGATAAGCCCGTTATGCTCGTGGATATAGGGACGAACGGCGAAATAGCTCTAAGAGCGAACGGCAGATTCTATTTCAGCTCTGCGGCGGCGGGACCCGCGTTCGAGGGCGCGGAAATTTCGTGCGGACTCGGCGGGGTGGACGGCGCGGTGAACAGGGTCGTTTACGAGCGCGGAAGAATCAAATGCTTTACGATAGGAGGCGCCGACCCGATAGGCATTTGCGGCGCGGGGCTTGTCGATACCGTAGCAATGTTATTGCGCTTGGGTCAGATTGACAAGAGCGGAGCGTTTACGGACGGTGAAACGGCAAAGAGCGGTTTTAAGATTGCGGAAAACGTTACGCTTACGGCAAAGGATATAAGGAAGTTTCAGCTCGCGAAAAGCGCGATAGTAACGGGAATAGAATTGCTTTGCGACGCGGCGGAAATAAAGCTGAAAGATATTTCCGAAGTTTTCGTTGCGGGCGGTTTCGGTTTTTATCTGAACGAAGAAAACGCCGTATATACGGGGCTTTTGCCGAAAGAGTTTGCGGGTAAAACGACAGCGTGCGGTAATACGAGCCTGAACGGTTGCGTAAAATTTATTTCGGGCGCGCGCGGCGAAGACGGTTTACGCGGGCTGATAGGCGAAAAAACAATATTGAATCTTGCAGACTCTCCGAAATTCGAGCACAAATTCATAGACAATACGGTGCTTTGTCTGATATAATACGCAAAGTGTGCAAATAATACGTTGAGCGGAGCTTTATGAAATGCAGGAAAAGAAAATAACCGTTGCTGGTACCGTGTTGGCGGACAACGTAAAGATAATAGATTTTTATCCCGAAGCGGGCAGAGTCGGAAACGACGAAAGCGGAAAGTTCATAGCCGATACGCTTTTATCACACTGCGTCAATACCGATAATATAATAATTACGGAAGAAGCCGACACTTCTTTCACCGACGTTATGACGGTCGGGTCCACGGGCGAGAGAACGTTTTTCAGACGCGCGGAGCCAACGCGCTGTTTTCTCCGACGGATATTTCCGCCGACGCGCTCGATTGCGGAATTTTTCATATAGGCTACTTGCTTCTGCTCGATATTTTCGATAAGTCCGACAGCGAATACGGCACCGTAATGGCAAAGTTTCTGCGCGACGTGCAGAGCCGCGGCGTGAAAACGTCGATAGACGTGGTTTCGAGCAGCGGCGGAGATTTCAGAAAAACCGTTCTGCCTGCACTTAAATATTGCGACTACGCCGTTCTGAACGAGATAGAAGCGGGCTTTGCCGTCGGAATAGAGCCGCGCGACGGAAACGGAAATCTCATATTACCCACGCAGGCGTATTGTATTCGATGCTGAACGGTTTCGACGCCGAAAAAACTTTGCGCTTTGCGTCTTGTTCTGCGGCGGCTAATCTCGCGGCTCTCGACAGCATATCGGGCGCTAAGTCGTTTGAAGAAACAATGAAACTCGATAAAATTTATAAACGAAAAATTTTACGGTAAAAAATGACGGTTCTCAAAAGCTACAAACACACTTTCGGCGCGGCGGTACTTTGTTCCGTTACGCAGGCAATAATAGTAAATTTCGCGCCTTTGCTGTTTCTTACTTTTCAAAGCGACTTTTCGTTATCGCTTAGTAAGATTGCGTTTCTGATTACGCTTAATTTTATAGTTCAGCTCCTGTGCGATTTGATAGGAACGAAGCTCGTTTCGTTAGTAAGCTACCGCGCCGTTATAATAAGCGCGCTTCTGTTTTCCTGCGTCGGAATATTCGGACTCGGTAATCTGCCGTTTATTATGACCCCATATGCAGGGCTGATAATTTCGACCGTTTTGTACGCGATAGGAGGCGGACTTATCGAAGTAATCACAAGTCCGATAGTCGAGGCGTGTCCGATAAAAAACAAGACGGGCGCAATGAGTCTGCTTCATTCGTTTTACTGTTGGGGCTTTGTGATAGTCGTAGGCGTTTCCACGTTGTTTTTCAGATTCGTCGGCATTGACAAATGGCGCATATTGGCTATGTGCTGGGCTGTTCTGCCGCTTTTGAACTGTATATACTTTTTGCTCGTTCCCATATATAAATTAGAGGGCGACGAGAAAGGCATAGGCCTTAAATCGGTTGTAACGAAAAAAGTATTCTGGCTGTTTTTCGTGCTTATGATTTGCTCGGGCGCGGCGGAACAGGCGATAGCTCAGTGGGCGTCGGCGTTTGCGGAAGCGGGATTGAAAGTCCCGAAAGCCGTGGGCGATTTGCTCGGTCCTATGTGCTTTTCCGTTCTTATGGGCGTATCAAGGCTATTGTACGCGCTTTTCGGAAAAAGAATAAATCAGACGCTTACCATATTTTTAAGTAGCTGTCTTTGCGTGGGCGGCTACTTGCTTACGGTGTTATCTCCGTTACCGATATTGGCGCTCGCGGGTTGCGCGCTTACCGGGCTTTCGGTAGGCATTCTTTGGCCCGGACTTCTGTCGCTTTCGGCTGAGAATTTCCCGCAGGGCGGCGCTTCGATGTTCGCGCTTATGGCGCTCGGCGGCGACGTGGGATGTTCCGTAGGACCTATGGTCGTAGGCGCGGTATCCGACGCCGCGGGCGGCGCTATAAAGTGGGGAATCCTGTCGGCGGTAATATTCCCGTTTGTTATGGCAATCGGCGTGGGAATGCTTGTAAAAGCCGTAAAAAAGAATAAAAGCGGCAATCAATCGGAAAAAGCCGACAATATAAACGTGCAAAATACCGAAAATTGAGAAAATAAAAAAATAATAAGTAATAAATAATTTTCCTGCGTATAATATTTATACGGAGGATTTTTTCATTATGAGCGACAGTCAGGTTTTACTCGAAAGTATTTACCGCAATACGCAGATGGGCGTGGAAACGATAGCGAGCGTAAAGGATATCGAACCCGATACGGATATTCTCGAAGCTCTCGAATCGCAGTCGGCGGAGTATGCGGAAATAAACGCTCAGGCGGCGAATATGCTCAAAGAGCGCGGAATCAAGGAAAAAGACGTCAATCCTATGGCGAAAGCGGGCGCGGACTTTAACATAGCGTTCAAGACGCTTTTTGATAAGACGTCCGGTAAAATCGCCGAAATGATGGCGAAAGGCAACGCCAACGGAATAATAGCCGTAACGCGCAACATAAAGCGTTTTAAGGACGCGTCGCCCGAAATTCTCGCGCTTGCAAACAAACTTTTAAGCACCGAGCGCAACAATTTCGAGCAAATGCTGAAATTCCTTTAACCCCTAAATAAGTACCGTTCTCGTGGCAACGGCGTCGCGGAACGCTTTGTCGTGTTCAACGAAAATCATTGTCGGGCGGTATTCTTTTATTAAGTTTTCGATTTGTATGCGGGAAAAAACGTCTATAAAGTTGAGCGGCTCGTCCCATACGTAAATGTGAGCCTGTTCGCAAAGGCTTTTAGCGAGAAAAACTTTTTTCTTCTGACCTGCCGAATAAGCGGAAATATCCGTGTCGAAATCTTTTTTCGTAAAGCCCGTTTTATGCAGAATAGCTTTGAATAAACTTTCCGGGATTTTCGCGTTTTCGGCGAACTCGGAAAGTTTTCCGCGTATTTCGTCGATTTGTTGCGGGACGTAAGATATTATCAGTCCCGACGCGGCGGCAAACGTTCCCGAAAACGTTGCGGTTTCTTTGAGAATTGTTTTAAGCAGACTGCTTTTTCCGGAGCCGTTTTTCCCGTCCAAAGCCACGCGTTCGCCGCGTCTAAGCTCGAATCTGTCTATTCGGCAGACGGTGCGGGCGCCGTAAGAAATATTGCCGTCGGACATTGAAATAAGTATTTCCGACTTATGCGCGAGCGGAAACAGTTTAAGGTCTTCGCTCGTTTCCGTATTTTGCAGAAGCTCGGCTTTTTCCGCAATCGCTCTGTTTGTCCTTTCCAGAGCGCATTTTGCGCGCTTCATCATTTTGGCGGCTTTATGACCTACTTGTCCGCGGTCCTGCTTTAAGCCCGAACTTGCTTTGCCGTATTTCGACTTTTCCGTTTTGTCCGCCCAAACCGAAGTTTGGCGCGCGCTTTCGTTCAAACGCGCAATTTCTTTTCCGAGCTTTTCGTTGCGGGAAGTTTCGAACGATTGTCGGTATTCGTAGTTTTTCAGCCAGGACGAAAAATTCCCGCTCTGAACTTCTATATCCGCTTTGTTGATTGATAAAATATGGTCTACGCACCCGTCGAGAAAAGCTCTGTCGTGCGAAACGAGTATAAATCCGCTTTTACCGCGCAGATATTCCGCCACCGTTTCCCGCGCGCTTGCGTCAAGGTGATTGGTCGGCTCGTCGATAAGCAGAAAACCGTTTTCTCGCAGGAAAAGCCCCGCGAGCAGAACTTTCGTCTGTTCACCGCAGGACAAATCGGAAAAAGGACGGTACATAACGTCGGCGCAAACGTTAAGCAGCGAAAGCTCGCGTAGGAATTCCCATTCCAAGGCAGTCGGGCAAACGCGCGACAGAACGTCGCAAACCGCGCTTTCCTTTTTTTCTGCCGCAAAGGGGAAGCAGGTAAAGTTTACGTTTGCGGAAATTTTACCGCCGTATTCGTATTTCCCCGCAAGCAGATTCAGGAAAGTTGTTTTTCCGCGCCCGTTTCTTCCTATAAGTCCGGTTTTCCAATTCGTATCGAGCTGAAAGCTCACGTTGTCGAATACGTTGAAATAGCTTCCTTCGTATCCGAACGTTAAATTTTGTATATTTATCAAAGACATAAAATAAGACCCCCGATTGTAAAGATATAATTACGATTTTAAGACATTTGCCTTAAAATAAACAAAGGGCTACGAGAAAATTTTACTCTCGTAACCCGAAATAAATTTAAGAGAAGTAACTCTCTCGCAAATGGCAAATAACGCAAAAACGGTTTTCCGCGCGCATTGCCTTTATTCATTTAGCAAGAAAGTTTTCTCATTTCGTACCTTTTTGATTTTAATGAATATATTATAACTTATTCTCCGAAAATATGCAAGCGTTTTTTAGGTCGGTTTGTTTTTCGTCCGCGCGGCTCGGTAACATAATTTTTTGCGCGTCATACATTGATTATATAAGATTTTTCACATCTAAGGAAAATATGTAATGGATGGTGCGTATGGAACATTTGGTCATAAACGGAGGCAGAAAACTTTCGGGTATTCTCGAAATAAAATCCGCTAAAAATTCCGTGCTTCCCATTATTGCGTGTTGTATAATGTCAAAAGAAGATATTTTGATAAAAAACAGTCCGAAAATCTCCGACGTTAACAATATGCTGAACATAATCAGGAGCATAGGCGGCAAAGCGAAATTCGACGGTAACGACGTTTACATAAATTGCAGAGAAGTAAATCCCGTGCTTGTGGACTCGAATTTAACCGGCGGCATAAGGTCGTCGATATTTATTTTGGGTCCGATACTCGGCAGATTCCGTCGGGCACGGATAAGTTATCCCGGCGGTTGCGACATAGGGCTAAGACCCATAGACTTACATATAAGCGGGCTTAAAACGCTTAACGTAGACGTATCGGAGCAGAGCGGAATGATAGTCTGCGACGGCGGAAATCTGAGCGGCGGCGTAGTAAATCTCGACTTTCCGAGCGTAGGCGCTACGGAAAACCTTATGATGGCGGGCGTTCTTACAAAGGGGCGCACCGTTATTCGCAATGCCGCGCGCGAGCCCGAGATAATCGATTTGCAGAATTTCATAAATTTTCTGGGCGGTAACGTTGCGGGCGCGGGGTCGGATACGATAGTCGTAAACGGAGTCGGAAAACTCGGCGGCGGCGCGTACAATCCCGTATCCGACAGAATTGTGGCGGGAACGTATCTTGCGGCGTGCGCGGCGGCGGGCGGCGACGTTACGTTAACGAACGTAAAGCCGAACACTTTCTATTCGGTAATCGAAAAGTTTGCCCGCGCTGGATTTTCGCTTAAAGAAACGAATTCGTCTGTACGGATAATCGCGTCGACGCGTCCAAAGGCGATACGGAAAATCGAAACACAGCCTTTCCCCGGTTTCCCGACCGATATGCAGGCGCAAATGACCGCGCTGTTGTCGTTGGCTGACGGCAGCAGTATAATGGTCGAAAACCTTTTCGAGAGCAGATTCAAGTATACTATGCAGCTTATAAAAATGGGCGCGGACATAACCGTAAAAGACAGAGTTGCAATGATAAAAGGCGTAAAGGAATTGAGTCCTGCCGTTTTAAGAGCCGACGACTTGCGCGGCGGCGCGGCTCTCGTTATAGCGGCTTTGTCGGCAAAGGGCGTAAGCGAAATAGACGGTTTGCACCATATCGACAGGGGATATTGTAAAATAGAAGACGACCTTAAATCTTTGGGCGCAGATATTGTAAGAAAATAACTTGATTTTGAAATATTTTAATGCTATAATATGATTATGCGCAATAAAAAGCTCATAATCATATTTTCCGTATTGTGCGCGCTCGCCGTGTTAATCGTACTGAGCAGCGTACTGTTTTCGGTGCAACACGTTTCGGCGTATTGCTACAACGCGGACGATGCAGAGCTCGAACGGCAGGTGCTCGAAAACAACGGAATAAAGCGCGGCAAGAGCATTTTTTCGCTCAACAAGGAAAAAGTAGTCAAACAGGTCGAAAGCGCGGTAGCCAATATAAAAGTAGTAAACGTAGAGAAAAAGTTCCCCAACCGCGTTTTTATAAATTACGTTAAATTGTTTGAATATTTCGAGTTTACGCAAGACGATGAAAACTATTATATTTCCAACGCGGGCGATATAGTGCGAGTCGGCGGAGAGAACAACGATAAGTACATAAGGCTTTATACGAAGGGCAAGTCGGTTTCACCGTCGCAGGGAACGGCTTTTAAGACCGACAGCGATTTCGATAACGCCGTTTTCCCGATAATCGTTTCCGCAGTCGAGCAGATAGGAACGCGCGGGGTCGTGGTCGAATTATTCGAGTACATAGATTTCCGAAAGAACTTCATTTATCTCAAAACGCGTACCGGCGTAATGTTCGAGCTTCAAAGCGCGGACAACGCGACGGAAAAATTGCGGCTTGCGGTTTCTGTGTACGCGGGCTTTACCGAAACGGCAAACGAACGCACAAAGTCGGGAACGCTTATTCTCACGGGCGACAAAACGGCGCGCGCCGATTATACTCCGGACGACAGATATAACAACGGTATTTAGGGAAAAACACTCAAACCCTTGACAAGATACGGCATTTTTATATATAATAAAAAGTACAAATATTTCTAAGACATACAAAAGGTGCGGACAAGTTGTCCGTAGCGTTGCAGGAGACGTTGATGACGCAGGACGTGGCAATACTCGACTTCGGTTCGGGAAAAATAACGGTACTCATCGGAAGAAGAGGCGTAAATAATACGATTTGTATCAGCGGTATGGGCGAATGCGAATATGCCGGTTTTTCCGACGGAGAATTTTTCGAGCCGGAACAACTGTCTTACGTTATCGGGCGTGCCATAACCAACGCCGAAACAAATTCGAGAACGAACGTAAGCCATTTGTACATAGGTGTTCCGGGAGAGTTTACAAACTCGATTTGTCAGGAAATAAGTATGTCGCTCGGCCGCAAAAAGGCTGTAACCGAAGACGATATCGACGCGCTTTTCGAGCGCGGCAATACTTACGGCGGACATCCGGATTATACGCTTATAAATATTCAGCCTATTTATTATACGCTCGACGACGAAAGGCGGCTTATTCAGCCCGTAGGCTTAAAGTCGAATAAGCTCGGCGGACTTATTTCGTATATTCTCGCCGAAAACAAATTCGTCGATTTCATAGACCAAATAATGAACGAGCTGAATATCGAATCGCACGAGTACGTTTCGAGCTTGCTTGCCGAAACGCTGTTTCTGTTCGACGATATAAAGCGCGACCAATACGTAGTTTTGATAGATTGCGGCTATATAGCCACCAACGTAGTTGTCGCTCGCGGCGACGGCATATTGCAACAGTTCAATTTCGCGCTCGGCGGCGGACATATTACGGGCGACCTTGCAATGCATTTGAATATTTCGTTTACGCAAGCCGAAGCGTTAAAGCGTAAAGTCGTTTTAAGCCTTGACGTAGGCGAAGAAGATATGTACGAAATAAATTCGGGACGGGACGAAGCGCTTTCTTTCCCCGCCGATATAGTCAATCAAATAGTTATGGAGCGCATAAACTCGATAGCCAAAACGATAGCCAAGAGCCTTAACGGCTGCATATACGATTTTCCCGAGCATATACCGTACCACCTTACGGGCGGCGGGCTTGCGTATATAAAGGGCGCGCGCGACTATATTTCAAAGGTACTCGGCAAAGAAGTCGAGATAACCGCGCCGTCGCTGCCGCAATTCAACCGTCCGCATTTGTCGAGCAGTATGGGGCTTTTGGATATGATACTCGACCATTGCCCGACGGTCAAAAAGAAAAGTATTTTCAGCAAGCTGTTCGGTAAATAAAAAAATTACAAAGGCAAGATATGGAGGCAAAGACCTATGCAAATAGATAAAAGAGACGTTTCGACGTTGCCCGCAGTTATTAAAGTAATCGGCGTAGGCGGCGGCGGCGGAAATGCGGTTAACAGAATGGTAAACGCAAATATAAAGAGCGCGGAATTTATCGCAATAAATACGGACTTGCAGGCGCTCAACCTTTCGAGCGCGCATCAGCGTATTCAGATAGGCGATAAACTTACTCACGGAAAAGGTGCGGGCGGCGACCCCGAGCAAGGGCAGAAGTCCGCAGAAGAAAGCAGACTTGCGATTTCCGAAGCAATAAAAGACGCCGACCTTGTGTTTATTACGGCAGGTATGGGCGGCGGAACGGGTACGGGAGCCGCGCCCGTCGTTGCGTCTATCGCAAAGGAAATGGGCAAACTTACCGTTGCGGTAGTAACCAAGCCGTTTGCGTTTGAAGGCAGAGTGCGCGCGGACCACGCCGAAATAGGTATTGCCAATCTTAAAAAGGTCGTGGATACTCTCGTAGTTATCCCCAACGAAAAACTTATGCAGGTTGCGGCTAAGCTTCCGATTGTCGAATCGTTCAAGTACGCCGACGACGTTCTGCGCCAAGGTATACAGGGAATAAGCGACCTTATAGTAACACCCGCGCTTATAAATCTCGACTTTGCCGACGTTTGCACCGTTATGCGCAACAAAGGTATCGCGCATATGGGCATAGGGCACGGCAAGGGCGACAGGAGAACGGTAGACGCTGTTAAGCAGGCGGTGTTCAGTCCGCTTCTCGAAACTTCTATCGAGGGCGCAACGAGCGTTATACTCAATATTATGGGTAGCGCGGACCTTACGCTCGAAGAAATCAATCAGGCGGCGGAGCTTGTTAAAGAAGTAGTTCACCCGAACGCGAATATAATTTTCGGCGCGGATATACGCGAAACGCTCAACGAAGAAATAATTGTTACGGTTATCGCAACGGGCTTCGAGCCGAGCGCGTTGGCTCAGCATAATACGCAGGGAGTGCAACAGCAAAGCCCGCGTCAGCAGGTTATGTACGGCGAAACGCCGCACCCTGCTCCTACGTTTACGAATCAACAGCCGCAGGGCGGACAGATACGCGATATTTACGACAGACTTATGGGCAACGGTCAGCCGCAACAGCAGGTGCAACAACCTGTGCAGCAGCCTATGCAACCGCGCCAGCCGCAGATGCCTCCGCGCGGCGGGATGGGCACGCCGATACCGAACCCGCGCGTAAAGCCCGACAGCGACCCGACGTCCGATTTCCCCGAATTTTTGCGCAGGCTGAACGACAAGAACAGAAAATAGAATAACAGGAAAACAGAATTAGCTGTACTTACTGTATATAACAGTGAGTACAGTTTTTTATTTAAAAGCGGTTTCTGATTTTTTCGGAGCCGTTTTTTTGTTTTATTGTATAAATATGCTTGACAAAATTGCTCGGGGGGGGGTAAAATTTTATTAACCCTAATTTTATTTTTTTGTCGGGCAGGGTCGAAATTTTAAGCCCGATTGCAAACAAAGGAGATATTATGAAAACATTTGGAAAAATGAAGTACGTTCTCTTAGGCGTACTTATGACGCTCGTATGCGTATGCTCGGCATTTTTAATGACCGGTTGCAAAGCTAATAAAGAAGAAATAGAAATCGAATCGCTTCCCGTACTCGAAGATACACGCGGAACGGAAAATGAAAATGCAACGATTACCGATGCGCTTGACAGAGAAGTTACATATAATAAAAATGCTCGTAAAATTGTTACGCTTGCTTGGGAGTCCGATTTAATAGGTCTTGGAGTAAAGCCGCTTGCTGTGAGCAATACAAACGAAGCGCTTGCCGAAATGTATGCTTCTTTTTATAAAGACGTTGAATTTATAGATACGTATAATAATAATTTCTATGAAGCTGTTATGGCTTATCAGCCTGACCTTATAATAAGCACGACTAATGCAACTTGGGTAGGAAATCTTGAAAAAATAGCTTCTACGATAGCCGTTGATTATGCCGAGCAAGATTATGCTGTAAGATTAAACCGCTTGGCAGAGATATTCGGACTCCAAGACAATGCGAAAAAACTTATAGATTATGCAACCGAAACCAAAAACAATGCAGTTAAAAAGGCTGAGCAAATGGGACTCAAAGATAAAACCGTAACCGTTTTCGGTTCTATGCAAAATCTTATGATTGCTCACGTTGATTTCTGGGGAGCAAAATACGACACCATTTTGTTTGAAGAATTCGGAATGAAGAAAACTCAGGCTGTCGAAGAATATCTTGCGGAAGCAAATGCAAACAATACGTTATTTTCGGGAGTTAGCTCGGAAGCTGTTCCTAATTACGAAGCGGATTATACCTTATATTGCGATATGACGGGCTTAAAAGAAATTCCGCCTACCGTTCAGTCTAACCCCGGTTGGATGAGCTTAAAAGCTGTACAGGAAAACAGAGTCGGTATAATCGACTTCGGTTTGTATGCTATAAAAGACCTTATCTGCCTTGGAGAGCAATATAATCAACTTTTCAGCGCGCTTGAAGTAGCAATGGGTACAAAAGCCTGATAATTTCGGTTTATAAAGAATGACCCGTTTAGTTACCGACCAAAAGACAAAGAAGAGTAACGTTACCCGCTTTATTATTTTTATGATAATAGGGCTGGTAACGTTATTTCTGCTGTCTGTTTTATTTATAGCATTCGGCGCGGAAAAACTCACGATAGGAGAGGTATTCCGCGGACTTTTTAATTATGATAAAAGCGTATTCAAACATATAATCGTACACGATATCCGCTTGCCTCGGCTCTTGGCGGATATTATGGTCGGCGTATCGCTTGCGGTCGCCGGCGCGGTTATGCAAGGAAATACGAAAAACCCTATGGCGGACTCGGGCATTATGGGTATAAGCGCGGGTTCAATTTTTGCCATAATGATTATAATGATATTTATACCCAATGTTTCGCGTATCGAGCGCATAGTGATTTCTTGTGCGGGCGCTGGACTTGCAACGCTACTCATATATGTTTTTGCAATGGTTGGGCGGCGCGGAGCTACGGCGGAGCGAATGGTTCTCGCGGGTATGGCGATTTCTAATCTGTTCAGTTCCGTAACTACTGCGGTTGTACTCAAAACGGGTATGATTACTCAGATGATGAAGTATACGGCGGGCAGTTCGGCTAATACGATTTGGCTCGATATTCATATTTCGGGACCGTTTTTTCTTGCGGGAGTAGCTATTGCGCTTATAATTTCGCGTTCGCTTACCGTTATGAACTTGGGCGAAGACGTTTCGCGCGGCTTGGGCGCAAACGTTAAAATAACTAAAACGCTCAGTACGGTAGTCGTGCTTGTTTTGTCGGCTATTGCCGTAGTAATTATAGGTCCCGTAGGATACGTCGGACTTATGGTTCCGCATATCGTAAGATATTTCGTAGGAACGGACTACCGACTCGTATTACCGTCTTGCGCGGTTTTGGGTGCGGTGCTTGTCGTGTTCGTCGATTTTCTTGCACGGCTTATAATAGCTCCGCGCGAATTCCCCGTAGGTATCCTTATAACTATGATAGGCGTTCCGTTCTTTGTGTTTATATCGCGTAAGCAAAAGAGCGATACGTTTGCGGGATAGGGGGAGTTATGAGAAAAGAAAAAACTCGGAAAAAGGTTTCCCCTATACAAAAGGGAATTTATATAAATATTGGTTTATTCGTTTTACTTATCGTAGTTTTTATAATCGGCTGTAACGTAGGCGATTATAAAGTCGGTATTTGGCAGACTATAAAAACGTTCTTCGGAAAAGGAGATAAATACAGTAATCTTGCGATTTTTACGTTCCGATTACCCCGTCTTTGTCTTGCAATACTCGTAGGGCTCGGAATGGGTATGTCGGGCGTTGTTATGCAGGATTTGCTCCACAACGATTTGGCGTCGCCCGGAACGCTCGGCGTAAGCGCGGGTTCGGGGCTTTTCGTTACGCTTTACGTGGCTCTCGGCGGCGATACGGGAACGGGCGCTATACTTATGCCCGTTTTGGCTCTTGCGGGCGGGCTTTTGTCGGCGGGTATTATTTTCTTGCTCGGCTCTAAGAAAGGGCAACGCGTTCAGCCTACGCGCCTTATTATGACGGGTGTTGCCGTCGGAAGTGCATACGGCGCGATAAGTTCGATTATGACTTATATCGTTGACGAAAACAAAATGGAGTTTCTGCAACGCTGGCAGCAGGGCGAGCTGTGGGGTACTCAATGGCGTTATATAATAGTTTTCGCCGTTTGGCTTGCTATATTCGCTACTTTTACTTATCGGAACAGTCGCACTCTTAACGTTATAAATACGAGCTATGATATAGCCCGCGGTTTGGGCGTTAACGTAGGCAAACAATTTGTGTATATGGCGATATGTGCGGTCGCGCTTTCTTCGTCGGCTGTTGCATTCGGCGGAAACTTTTTCTTTTTGGGACTTATAGGTCCGCATATTGCGCGGCGGCTTGTGGGTACGGACGCAAGAGTGCTTATGCCCGCTTCGGGTATAATAGCGGGGATAATAGTTCTGCTTGCGGATATACTCGTTCAAGGGTTGTCTTTTATTTCGGGCATACCGACCGGTATTGTAATAACCATTTTGTCCGTACCGTATTTCTTATATCTACTTTTAAGGTCGTAAATTTATGGAAAACGAAAACAGCATAGTAACCAAAGAGCTTAAAATCGGTTACGACGGTCATATAATCGTTCCGTCTTTCGATATAGAGCTTAAAAAAGGCAAAATAACTTCTATAATCGGCGCGAACGGTTGCGGAAAGTCGACGGTTCTGAAAGCCATAGGCAGAATTATAAAGTCCGAGTCGGGAACCGTTATTATCAACGATACCGATATGAGCAATATGAAGAACAAGGAAATTGCTCAGCAAATGGCTATTCTGCCGCAAACTCCAACCGCTCCGGGAACTCTTACGTGCCGCGAGCTTGTAGGTTACGGGCGTTTTCCGTATCAGAGCGGTTTCGGCAAGCTGTCGAAAAAAGATAAACTGATTGTCGAGTGGGCGCTCGAAGTTACCAATATGAGCGAATTTTCCGACCGCGAGATTGCAAGCCTTTCGGGCGGTCAGCGTCAGCGCGTATGGATAGCAATGGCGCTCGCTCAGCAAACGGGGATAATACTTCTCGACGAGCCGACTACGTATCTCGACCTTGCGCATCAGCTCGAAGTTCTCGAACTTCTCAAAAAGCTGAACGAAGGACAGAAAGCCACTATAATTATGGTTTTGCACGACCTTAATCTCGCGTCGCGCTATTCCGATTATCTGCTTGCAATGAAAAGCGGGCATATAGCGGGCTACGGCGAGCCGAAAGACGTTATGACGAAAGAAATGCTCGCCGATTGTTTCGGTATCGACGGCGATATAGTGGACGACGGCAGAAACGGAAAACCCGTTTGTCTGTCGTATGATTTGGTCGGAAGTTCCGACAACGGCGAAACGAATTCAAATGCCGCTTACGCCGCGCGTATGGATAAATTGCAATCGGCAATCGCAGAGAGCGAAAAAGAAAAGGAAGAAGCGCGCCAAAAGAATTTCTTTTATAAGACTGTGGACAAGGTAAAGTCGTGCTTTAAGAAAAAAGACGGGGACAAGTAGGAGCTTTTGAGTTAATGAAAAAAATCGCTATTTACGGAAAGGGCGGAATAGGCAAGTCGACTACGGTTTCGAACGTAGCGGCGGCGCTTACGAAGCTCGGTTATAAAGTGTTTCAGATAGGTTGCGACCCGAAAGCGGACTCGACCATAAATCATAACGGCGGCAAAAGAATCGCTACCGTTCTCGACGTTATGCGAAACGGCGGCGGCGACGACGAAAACGACTTTGTTTTTCATTCTCCGTCGGGCGTTTGGTGCGTCGAAGCGGGCGGTCCTTTGCCTGGAACGGGTTGCGCCGGGCGCGGTATTATCACTGCGTTTGAAAAACTCAACGATTTGGAAGTGTTTGAAAAGCACAATCCCGATTTTGTTTTGTACGACGTTCTGGGCGACGTTGTTTGCGGCGGATTCGCAATGCCTATCCGCGGCGGTTATGCCGACGAGCTTTATATAGTTACTTCGGGCGAAATGATGTCGTTGTATGCGGCTAACAATATTGCCGAAGCCGTGAAAAATCAGGGCAAAGTCGGTTATGCGAAAGTCAAAGGGCTTATCGTTAACAAAAAGAATATCGAGAACGAAGACGAGATAGTAAAGAAAGCGGCGGCGGAAATGGGCGTTGATATAGCGTTTACATTACCGCGTTGCAAGACTGTTCAGGAAGCCGAAGATATGCACAAAACCGTCGTAGAGGCTTTTCCCGACAGCGATATGAGCAAATTATATATCAAGTTGGCGGAGAAGATAGCAAATGGCTGATTTCCTGCCCGTTAAAAAACTGCGCAAAGAACCTTTTTTGCCGTCTTGCAACATATCCTGTGCTCAGCACTGCGCTATGGATGTTGCTCTCGAAGAGCTTTTCGAGCTCGGCGACGTGAACGCTTTTGTCATCGGCGTGGGCGAATGCGTTTATTACAGCCGCAAATTGCCGTTTGCCGCGCCTAAACGCAACTGGGCTTTTTCGCTGACCGATAACGAGATTGTTTTCGGCGACGTGAGCAAGATAGAGAACGCTTTGCGCGAAATCGGAAGCAACGGACTTACGACCGTAGTTATAGCGACTTGCATTCCGAGTATAATGAATCTCGATTTGGATTCGGTCGTTGCCGCGAGTAAAAATGCCGTTCTTCTCAAAGCGCCCGATTTTTCGGGAGTTTCGTCGTACGATATAGTCTGCGAGCTTTACAAAGTTCTTGCAAGCGGAGTAAAAGGCGGTGCCGAACACAGAGTCGAGCATTGGCAAGGCGAGATAGGCAGCGTTGAAAACTTCCGTAAAAAGCTCGGGGCTGATTTTCATATCGTAAACGACAGACGCTATCTGTTCGCGCTTGCGGACCTTAAAAACAGGTTCGGCGTTACGGTTATGGATAACACCGCGCTGAACAGATTGGAGTTTTACTCGCAGAACGGAGAGCTTCTCGGAATAGATGCAAAAGCCGTTGCGAAAGCGCAAAGCATACTCGACAAATTGCGTATGAAGAGCGAGCGTATAAACGTTAAATGTCTGCGCGGTGCGGATGTTGCGCTGTTCTTCCGCAACGAAAATTTTACCGTCGGAAACGTAATAATAGGAAATTACAACGAATATACTTACGATGTTTGCGCGAAGTTGGATGCGGATGCGCTCGTTTCGCTGAATTACCGCGATACGCTTCCCGAAAGCGGACTTGCGCTCGATTTGTCTGCGTATGACGTTGAAATCGCGTCGCGCGTAGGTTTTGACAGACTTTTATTTATTCTCGAAAAAGCGGAGGAATTATGCCTGTAAAGAAATATGCGGCAACGCCCACTGCGAGAATGCAAACGTTATATGCGGCGGCGCAGTACAAAGACCTTGCTGTTCTGGACTTTTCCACCGGCGGGCACGGCGTGTATAACAACGGGCATTTGCCTTGGATAACGCCTTGGAGCGAAAAAACGAATATTTTTTCAACTCATATTACGGAAGTTGATATTTCTCTCGGTGATACTTCGCGCCTTTCACGCGCCGCCGAAGAACTTAAACAGCTCGGATATAAAAATATATACCTTATGCCGTCGTCGCTTGCGAGCGTGCTCGGATTCGACCTTAGCGCGCTTGCCGCAGAAATTTCGGATACGCTCGGCATAAACGCTTTTACCGTTCCGTCGCGGCTCAACGACGATTTTTACGCGGGCGTAGGCGCGTTTACGCTTGCTTTGGCGAAAAATTACGGTTCGGCGCAACCTGTGAAAAAATCGGGGTTTAATCTGCTCGGCGGTATAACGGGACAGGACGAACAAAATCACAGGTATTTGCGCGAGCTTATAAGCCGCAGACTTAAAATCAAGCCGAATTTCGATACTATGGCGGCGGTCGGGACGTCGGAATGGCAGTCGGCTACGGCGGCGGAAATTAACGTTGTTACTTCGAAATATGCGCTTAAAACCGCAGAATATTATCTGAAAAACTTTGCCGTTCCTTACGTATATTGCCGACCGCTCGGTTTGGAAGGCGAAGAAAAACTGCTTGCGCTTATCGCGGAAAAGCTCGGTAAAAAATTCAAAGCGGAAAGCGACTTTGTTTATGAACGAGCGAAATTGCAGATAAAAAATATTCTTGCGTTCAACGCTCCGCAAATCGTGTGCTACGGAAATACGGATACGCTTGCTTCGCTGAAATCGTTTTTTGACGAAGCGGGGAACGGAGCGGAATATTTCTGTTCGCATACGGGCGGCGATTTTCCGTATGCCGACGCGGACGAATTTATAGACGGCAATAAGGATAAATTCGTTTTGGCATCGGACAGAGTTTGCTCTTTTATACCTAAGTCCGTGGTAGTGGAAAATTCGGGGCTCGATTTCGGGTTTGTAGTGCCGCTTCCCGACGCGAACGTCGGCAAAGAGGGCGCATACCGACTTATGCAGACGATTGCTAAAAAACTTATGTGATAAATTATTCGTAAGTAAATAAATTTGCCGTGTAATAAGGAGAATTGCTTATTTTGAGTATATTCTCTTTTTTATTACGCGCTTAGCTTGACAAATGGTTTGTAGAGTGTTATTATATATCGGTAAAATGTGTAAGCGGTTACACATTTTGCGAATATAATTGTAAAGGATATTTTCG
>WSNJ01000024.1 GCA_013316045.1 Clostridia bacterium | reverse complement strand
CGGTAAGAGTGATTCGCTATCGCTTACTTCGGTCGAAATGACGGTAAGAGTGATTGCTAACTAACGCTCGGTAAAATACCCGCTTGCGCTAGTGGCGTTCGCTTTGATCGGCTCGACTAAGAACAAGCGGGCATTACTTAGCTCGGTCTATGATATTTGGTAGTAAGTGCCTTAGTCGAAACATACCCGCCATAGGCGGCGGAGAGCGGTGCAGAGAGCGCGTAGCGCGAACGCCAAGGCGTAGCCTTATATGTGCGTGCCCGCGCCGCCTAAATTATTTTGATGTTATTCTCACCGACTACCCCATACAACTCGTTAAGCATAATATCGTTCAAACCGACGGTTATGCCGAGTTCGTAGAGCTTGCCGTCGTCGAGATTTTTAACGTATGTCGAATCTCCGCCGGGATAAGCGTTAAGCACGTTCTGCAACGTGTCCATAATCTCGGGCTCGGAATTTACAAACGATATGTAAAAGCAGATTTTTCTCGCCTTTCTGTCTTTCGTTTCTTCGCCGTTTTTCCACTCCTCGACGCCGTCCACCCAAATGTTGAAAAAGCCGTCTTTCTGCTTTGCTTTTCCCCTTACGGTTACGAGCTTGTCTTTCTGCCAAAGCGCTTTTATTTTCCCGAGCACGAACGGAGAAGCCACCAGCTCCACCGTGCCGTATAAATCTTCGAGTTTGCCAACGCCCAAGTCCTTACCCGTCTTTGTAGTGCGTTTTACGGCTTCGACGAGCATACCGCCGACCGTTACGGGCGTTCCGTCCGCTATTCCGTTTTCGGAAAAATCGGTTTCGTCCGTTACTTCGCCGTCGTCGTTCGATACGGCGAAAGACGAGCTGTTATACTTGAATCCGCTCAGAAATTCGCGGTATTCTTCGAGCGGATGACCCGTAAGATAAACGCCCGCGACTTCCTTTTCGTACTTCAATTTTTCGGCAAGCGGATACTCCTTTATATCGGGATAGTCAAACGTATCTTCGACCTTGAACGCCGCGTCGTCGAAAAACGAAAACTGTCCGCGGTTCTTGGCTTCCCTGTCCTTCTGCGTTCTGTCGAGAACGGATTCGTAAACGGCTATAAGCTGCGCTCTCGGTCGCCCGAAGCAATCGAACGCGCCCGCGTAGATAAGCGATTCGAGCATACGTTTATTCAGCGTTACACTGCCCATACGCGACACGAACTGCACGAAGTCCTTGAACTCGCCGCCCGTTTCGCGCTCCTTTACTATCTCGGCGATTATGCTCGTTCCGACGTTCTTTATCGCCGCCATTCCTATACGCACCGCGCCGTTCTCGACGGTGAACTCGACGAAGGATTTGTTGATGTCGGGCGGCAGAACGCCTATTCCGCGCTCTTTCAAGTACGTAAGGTAATTGCGGATTTCGTCTATGCTCGTTATGCGGTTGTTCAAAACGGCGGCTATAAACTCAACCGTGTAATAGCGTTTAAGATACGCCGTCTGATACGTCAGATGAGCGTAAACCGCCGCGTGCGATTTATTGAAAGCATAGGACGCAAAACTTACCATATCGTCGAAAATTTTGTTCGCAACGGCTTCGGGAACGCCGTTTTTGATTGCCCCCGGAATATGCGTTTTTTCGTTTTCGAGTCCGTACAAAAAGACCTGACGCTCGGCGTTCATCTTGTCCATTTTCTTTTTGCTCATTATGCGCCTGAGCTCGTCGGCACGCCCCATCGAGTAACCCGCGAGTACCTGAACTATTTTCATAACCTGTTCCTGATAAACCATTATTCCGTAGGTTACGTTCAGAATCGGCTCCAACAGCGGATGGTCGTAATGAATGTTTTCGGGGTGGCGTTTGCCGTCTACGTACACGCCTATTTTGTCCATAGGACCGGGGCGGTACAGCGACACGCCGGCTATTATGTCTTCGAGCGAAGTCGGCTTCAAGTCGCGCATAAACTTTTTCATACCTTCCGATTCGAGCTGGAACACGGCGTGCGTATCTCCGTCGCCTATAAGTTCGTAAACGCCCTTGTCGTCGTACTCCATATTGTAGAAATCAAGCTCTACGCCCTGCGTCTGTTTGACTATGTCGATAGCCTTTTTTATATCGGTAAGCGTTCTCAGCCCCAAAAAGTCCATTTTCAGAAGTCCGAGTTCTTCGCACTCAATCATATCGAACTCGGTGGTAACTATATCTTCCGAACTGCGCGCCATTGGTACGTGGTAATAAATCGGGTCGCGGCATATAATGACTCCCGCGGCGTGCATACCCGTCTGGCGCGGCATACCCTCGATTTTTATAGCCATATCTATTATGCTCTTGACCATACTGTCCGAATCGTAGAGCTCTTTAAGGTCGGGAACAACGTCGGACGGGTCTTTGCCGAAGCCCAAAAGGTCGCCTATATGTTTTTTGCCCATTTTTGCGGGAATCAGCTTGGCTATCTTGTCGACTTCGGAATAAGGCTGATTGAAAACGCGCCCTACGTCTTTAACCGCCGCCTTTGAAGCGAGCGTTCCGAACGTTACAATCTGCGAAACGTTTTCGACTCCGTATTTTTCGATAACGTAATCTATAACTTCCCCGCGCCTGTCCACGCAGAAATCTATATCGAAGTCGGGGTTCGATACGCGTTCGGGGTTAAGGAATCTTTCAAAAATCAGTTCGTATTTGAGCGGGTCTACTTTCGTTATGCCTATCGCATACGCGACTATACTGCCCGCGCCCGAACCGCGTCCCGGTCCTACGGGTATGCCGTGAGTTTCGGCGAAATTTATAAAGTCCCACACTATCAGAAAGTAGTCCACGAAGCCCATAGAGTTGATAACTCCGAGCTCGTATTCGGCGCGGGTAACGACTTCTTCGGTGAGCGTTTTGTATTTGCGGTTCAATCCGTCGAAAGTCAGCTTGCGCAGGAACTCCGACGGCGTGCTTCCGTCCGAGGGAATGTAAAGCGGCAACAGCGACTTTTTTTCAAACCAATACGGCGGCTCGCACTTGTTCATTACTTCGAGCGTGTTGTCGAGAGCTTCTTCGAGCGCGGGAAACAGAGCGAGCATCTGCTCGCGCGATTTCAGGTAAAACTCGTTCGTCGGGAAATAGCTGTCGTCGTCGGTCCCGCCTTCGGCTATCGCCGTTTCGTCGTCGAGCCCGTCGCTTCCGAGCGCCATTGTATTGCGGAAAGATATGCACTGCAACACCTTTTGCATAACCGCGTCGGACTTTGTCATATAGTGAACGTCGTTCGTCGCAACGAGTTTTATATTGTTGGCGCGCGCAATGGAAACCAAGTGCGGCAAAACCTGCTTCTGCGCCTTTATGTTGTGGTCCTGAATTTCTATGTAATAATCGTCCCCGAAAAGCTCTTTGAACTCTTTGGCTATCGCGTCGGCTTTTTCAAGGTCGCCCGAAAGTATCGCCTGCGGCAACGCGCCCGCAAGACACGCCGAAAGACATATAAGCCCCGATTTGTACTTTTTCAGAAGCTCCATATCTATGCGCGGCTTGTAATAAAGCCCTTCGGTGAACGCAAACGAAACTATTTTAACAAGGTTGTGATAACCTTCTTCGTTCTTCGCCAAAAGCACCAAGTGATTGAACTTGGGCATTTTTCCGTTCGCGCTCGTCTTGACGAATCTGTCGGGCGCGCAATAGACTTCGCAACCGACGATAGGCTTTACCTTAAAAGGCTTTTTCTTTTTAATAAAGTCGGCAAAGTCGCACTTGTGCTCGGTGTAATCCGCGGCTTGCTTTACGAATTTGAGTACGCCGTACATATTGCCGTGGTCGGTTATCGCAACCGCGGGCATATTCATAGCGTCGCACGCCTGAAAAAGATTTTCTATACGCGTTGCGCCGTCTAACAGACTGTACTGAGTATGAACGTGCAGATGCACAAACTGTTTTCCGTTGTTTTCCATAGGTAAGTTATAATCCGTTAACGATTAAATTTTGAAGTTGCGCGCAAACAGATTTTCCAAATCGGCAAGCGCTTCGTCCTGGTCGTGCCCTTTGATTATCACCATAATCTTATCGCCGCTTTTAAGCCCCATAGCAATAACGCCCATAAGACTTTTTGCGTTTATCTTGCGGTTTTTCCACTCGAAAAACACGTCGCTGTCGTAACGCATTGCGCGCTGAACTATCGCTTGCGCGTCGCGGTTCTGCACGCCGTCGGGCTTTTTGATTTCGATTTCTTTCAGTACCATAGTTTTAATCCCTCCCGATATTTTGCGGTATCGTTTTTTTACATTGACCCGTCATTCAAGCTCTGACAGTTCTATTAACTTATTAAGTCTGTGCTTCATTCCGCTTTTGGAAATGCCCGCGAGAGCGGCAAGCTCGGAAAGCGTCATTTCGGGGTTGTCTTCTCTCAGCTCCGCCGTTTCTCTGAGTTTTTCGTCAAGCGTTTCGTAACGTCCGCTGTCTTTAAGCAGCTTTATCGCGTCCGAATGACGCGCCGCCGCAACTACCGATTTGTCGATATTCGCAAGGTCGCAGTTTTTAACCCTGTTTACCCTGCGCTGTAATTCTCTGTCGGCAAAACGTGTGTTAAGTTCCATTACGGCTTTCGGAGCGCCCAATAGCGCGAGCGCGTCCGACACGCCGTCGGCGCCTTTGACGTAAGAAACGTACTTGTCCTTCCGCTCGGTTACATTCGCGTTTATATCTCTGTCGCGGAGCAGATTAGCCAAATCGTTTGCAAGCGTTGCGTTGGACAGCGAAAATTCGAGATGATAGCCCTTTATTACCGACACGCTCCCCGAACCGAGAAACGCGCCTTTGAGATACGCCGCGGCAAGACGGTCTTTGCTTATAAGCTCGGGCGCGATTCCGTAGTTTATATGCGGCTCGCCGTTCTCTCCTTTCAGCAGTATGGCGCAGTCTCCGAGAATGCGAACGGCGCAATCGCCCGTAATCAGAATTTTCTTGTCGTCATAGGAATACGACGGCATATCCTTATACGTTTTTTCAATCAGACCGAAAACCTTTTCTCCGAGCATTTCGTTTTCTATCGGCACGGACAATTCCATTTCACCCGCGGACAGCAGTATCGACCCCGCAGTGTGCAGAAATCCCGACGTAAAAGCGACTTCTTCGCTGTGCGAGTGAAGCGGAGAGAGTACCATTTCGTTTTTTGCGGCTCTCCCGAACGATTCGCTCATACGGTTTGTCCCTTTTCCTGTTTTTTGCGGCGACTGCGGAACGACGGAATACGCTCCCAATTCGCAACCTTGGATAACGGCAGCGAGAGCCTGTCGATTACCGATTTTCCGAGCGACATATCTCCGACCTTATCGACAGAATGCGCGTCCGAATCGCAGATAAATTCCGCGTCGGTCATAGCTATAAGCTCCAAATCCCTGTCGGGAATATTCACGCGCTTTCCGTTAAGCTCTATCAGCGTGCCGTAGTGCGCGCACACTTTCGCAAGCTCGACGCAATCGACGCACGCGCCGTAATTCATATGCGAAATTATATCTATATCGTACCGCTCGATTGCCTTTATATACGCGTCGGTGTTCTTTACAATGCGCTTTTTGGTGCTTTTACCCCACATATCGAGCCAAAGGTTAGGGATATGAAACCGCATAATATCCCCTACGCTTTTAGACGCGACGAAACGGTGATAGCCGCAAACGACCAAATCGAGTTTATCCATATCGGAATCTATAATATCTATATTTCCGCCGCCCGAGTTCATATTCGTTTCAAGCCCTAAGTAAATATTGATTTGCGGATATTTTTTGCGCACTCCTTCCGCTTCGGCGCGGATGACGTCCCACTTGGAGCGTTTTACGTTATAGAGCAGATGCTTAAAGCCGTGGTCGGTTATAGCGACTTCTTTGAGTCCCCTGTTTATTGCGGCAACAACGTTTTCTTCTATCGTACCTTTGCCGTGGCTATGTACCGTATGCGTATGATAATCGCCCCAAAATGCCATTTTTACAGATTAGCTCCTTAGAATAGATATAATAGAATAGAGATTAACTTACAATAACTCGGAACAGTCAGAACAGCTTCACAATACTCAAAAGAAAAGAATCAATCGAACTCGCCGAGATAAATTATCTCTTCTTTGAGTTGCACGCCGAACACCGCAAAAACTCTCGCTTTTATTTCGTCGATTAGCGCGGTTACGTTTTCGGCAGTCGCAAACCCCGAATTTATTATAAAGTTTGCGTGCAACTTTGAAACGAACGCGCCGCCGCACTCCAAGCCTTTAAGCCCCGCCGCGTCGATATAGTATCCCGCGGGTCTGTCCGCCGCCTTAAACACCGACCCCGCCGAAAACCCCGTAGGCTGATGCTCGCGCCGAAACGCCTTATACTTGTTTACGGTCTGAATCAAGTCGTTTTTGTCTGCGTCAGCCGTTCGGATACCCGCGCGCAAAATAACGTCGGACGGCAGAAAGCCGCTTTCTCTGTACGCAAAACCGCACTCGTCGGCTTTTAAGCGCACTACTTCCTGCCCGCGCAACACTTCGACCCAATCGACCGTATCCGCCATACACCTGCCGTGCGCGCCCGCGTTCATTCTGAGCGCGCCGCCGAGCGAGCCGGGAATACAGCAGGCAAATTCGAGTCCGCCGAGCGAGCGGTTCAGATACGCCGAACCGAGCGAGCAGAGCGGAACGCCTGCGTCGGCTACGCACAAGCCGTCCGAAAATTCGGTTTTTTCGGTCCGCACGAGAACTACAAGTCCCTTTACGCCCTTGTCGGCTATAAGCACGTTGCTTCCCCTGCCGAGATACGTTATCGGGCAAAGCGACGAATACTCTCTGTTCAGCCGCACTATATCGGACGAGTCGCGGGCAATGCAGAACAGCTCCGCTTTTCCGCCGATATGAAACGTAGTGTAGTTTTTGAGTTTAACGCCCTTTCTTACCGCCGATTTTCCGTACATATATATTCTACCCCATTTGCGTCTTTTTTTCAAGCATATTTCTTCGATTTTTACTTTATATATTCGCGCGGGGTGAATTGCGTGAAAACTATTCCGAAAAAATATCGTCGAAATTCGGCGTAAGGTCGGAAGTTTCGCAACCTTTTTGCTGAATAAAGCCGCTAAGATTCAGGCGCTCGGCTTCTTTTACGACGCTTTCGTACTCGAACGAAGTAACTTTTCTGTCAAGCTCGGCAAATTCCGACGAATTGAACGACGGCGTGTATTGCCGCATTATGCTTACGAGCGCGCCGCCGAACTTTTCCGCTACCGTCCGCATAACCGCAATGCCGTTTTTGCGCGCCGACGGCAACACAAGATGACGGATTATAACGCCGCTTTGCATTATTCCGTCTTTAATTACGGCTTGTCCGCGCTGACGGAGCATTTCGGCGATTGCGGACTCGGCTACTTTGCGGTAATCTGGCGCGGACGAATATTTTTCCGCGAGCGAGTCGTCGGCGTATTTGAAATCGGGCAGATAAATATCTATAAGACCGTCGAGCGTTTTAAGCGTTTGTACGCTCTCGTAGCCGCCGCTGTTGTAGACAATCGGAACGCCGATTTTCGGCTTGTTCTTTTCGAGAAACTTCGCAAGAGTCGGCGCATAGTGCGCCGCCGTGATAAAATCTATATTATGCACTCCTTTGTCGACGAGCGAAAATACGGCTTTCTCCAAATCGGCAAACGAAAATATTACGCCCTTGCCGCCGCGGCTTATATCGCGGTTCTGGCAGTAAACGCAACGCAAATTACAGCCGCCGAAAAATACGGCTCCGCTCCCGCGCGTTCCGCTTATAACGGGTTCTTCGCCGCGGTGAACCATAACTTTCGATACCTTGAAGTCTTCCGCTCCGCCGCCGCAAAAGCCCTTATTTACGCTCCTGTCCGCCCCGCAACGGCGCGGACAAATACAGCACTTGCTCATATTTGCAATTATACCCGATTAAGCCGCTTTTGGCAAGCGACGAAAAGACGCTTTTTATGCAATTTTTTTTTCGCAGTTTCGCTTTAACGCTTGCGGATAAACGTGTTATGTGATATACTGAAAAACGATGAAAAAAATCAATCGGAGGTAAAAAATGCATTTCTCTCACGAAGTGGAAAAAATGATTTGCGTTGCCAAGGGCGTTACCGGAAAATTCGAACACGGTCCCGCTCCCATTCCCGAAGAAGGGCTCTGGATTCAGGCAAAGGAAATCAAAGACATCAAAGGCTTTACGCACGGAATCGGTTGGTGCGCGCCGCAACAGGGCGCCTGCAAACTGTCGCTGAACGTTAAAGACGGTATTATCGAAGAGGCTCTCGTCGAAACTATCGGCTGCTCGGGTATGACTCACTCGGCGGCTATGGCGAGCGAAATTCTCCCCGGCAAAACCATTCTCGAAGCTCTTAACACCGACTTGGTGTGCGACGCCATAAATACGGCTATGCGCGAGCTTTTCCTGCAAATAGTTTACGGCAGAACGCAATCGGCTTTCTCGGAAGACGGTCTCCCCGTCGGCGCGGGTCTTGAAGACCTGGGCAAGGGCTTGCGCTCTCAGGTAGGCACTATGTACAGCACGAAGAAAAAGGGCGTAAGATATCTCGAAATGGCGGAAGGCTACGTTCTTTCCATCGCGCTCGACAAAAATAACGAAGTGTGCGGCTACAAATTCGTTTCCTTGGGCAAAATGACCGACTTTATCAAGAAAGGTCTTACGCCGAACGAAGCGTATGAAAAATCTATCGGTACTTACGGCAGATACTCGAAAGAGAGCGGCGCCGTTAAACATATCGACCCCCGCACGGACAAGGAGGTAAATGACTAATGGCTCTTTTCGAAAGCTATGAAAGACGCGAGAGTAAAATTCTCGGAGTTCTGAAAGAATACGGCATTAAGTCGATTGAAGAATGTAAGGATATCACCGCGAAAAAAGGTATCGACGTTGAAAAAATAGTCCGCGGAACGCAACCTATCTGCTTTGAAAACGCAGTTTGGGCGTACACCGTAGGCGCGGCTATCGCAATCAAAAAAGGCTGCAAGAAAGCAAGCGACGCGGCGGCTCAGATAGGCGTGGGACTTCAAAGTTTCTGTATCCCCGGCTCCGTTGCCGAGAACAGAAAAGTCGGTCTCGGACACGGCAACTTGGGCGCAATGCTTTTAAGCGAAGAAACGGACTGCTTCTGCTTTTTGGCGGGACACGAGAGCTTCGCGGCGGCGGAAGGCGCAATCAAAATCGCCGAAAACGCAAACAAGGTTCGCGTTAAGCCCCTGAGAGTTATTCTGAACGGTTTGGGAAAAGACGCCGCTTATATCATTTCGAGAATAAACGGCTTTACCTACTGCAAGACCGAATTCGACCCCTACACCGAAACCGTTAAGGTTACCGAGCAAAAGGCGTTCTCCGACGGTCCGAGAGCAAAAGTTAAATGCTACGGCGCGGATAACGTTCCCGAAGGCGTTGCAATTATGAAGCTCGAAAACGTTTCCGTTTCGATTACGGGTAACTCCACCAACCCCACCCGCTTCCAACACCCCGTTGCGGGCACTTATAAGAAGTGGTGCGTCGAGAACGGCGTAAAATACTTCTCCGTGGCAAGCGGCGGCGGCACGGGAAGAACGCTCCACCCCGACAATATGGCGGCAGGTCCCGCGTCTTACGGTATGACCGATACGATGGGAAGAATGCACTCCGACGCTCAGTTCGCAGGTTCGTCTTCCGTCCCCGCTCACGTAGAAATGATGGGGCTTATCGGAATGGGCAACAACCCGATGGTCGGCGCGACAGTTGCGGTAGCAGTCGCTGTTGAAGAGGCAATGAAGTAAAAAAAGCGGAAAAAGAATTGAAAGAAAATTAAACCGTATTAAAAATAAATATCCACCCGTTCTGCGGGTGGATATTTATTTTTCATTATTGTTTCGGGTTTCTTTTCCGCTTAATCATTTTTCATTTCCTTATATTTTTCTGCCGCGTTCAGTAAAATAGTTTGCGCTTGATACGGAATCCGCCCTAACCAATCCGGACCTATATTTACCATAAAGTTGACGCCCAACTTTTCTAATTTAAGCCGATGTGCCGCCAATTCTTCCGGAGACATCCATTCGTCCGCAACGGCAGAATAACCCCAAGAACAATTCAAGCTACATATAGATTCATAAAGTCCGTACGGACTTTTTTTGAACCCGCAGATAGAATTGTTATCAGACGAAAAAGTTGTCGGTATTTCATCGGGAATTTCATAATCGCCCAAAGTTACATAATCGAATACGCCGTTCCCCAATCTTGAATTTATTAAACAATCGGGCTGCAATCTCTTGACGGTATCGTAAATAATCCGACTGTGCTCTATGGTCGAATCCAACGGCATATCGAACCAGGCAAGAAAAACCTCGCCGTAATTTGTCATAAGTTCTTCAATCTGAGGCAAAATTTTAGAATAGAATACCCGAGAATAATCCTTTTCGGTCTTATCGGGAAAGTCCCACGAATTTTCCCAGGAAACACCTGCCGCATCGGCAGAATCGAGCGTGTATCCGCCGCCGTCTTTTTCGTTCCAATCAATACATTGAGAATAATAGAAACCGAGTTTTAATCCGTGCTTTTTACACGATTCAGCCAATTCCCCGATAATATCTCTCTTGAAAGGCGTAGAATCGCAAACGTTGAATTTGTCTGCGTCCGACTTGAATAAAGCAAAGCCTTCGTGATGCTTTGTTGTAATAACTATATACTTCATTCCGCATTTTTGTGCGAACTCGCATATTTCGTCGGCGTCGAAATATATCGGATTAAACACTTCCGCCAACCTTTTCATTTCTTTCACGGAAATCTGTCTGTCGGCTTGAATCCATTCCGCATACTTGGGTCCTTTTATGCCTTTATAGTACCCGCCCAAAAGCGAATAGAGCCCGAAATGAATCATCAATCCGTACTTCAACTCCTTAAAGAGCTCGATGTTGTTCATATACTTTTTTTATTCTCCCGGTTAAAATACTTTACCGCATACAGGTTTTGCCTTGCTTTATTTCAAACGACGTTTATCTGTGGGAAATTCGCCGTGATTTCCGCAAGCGCGTCCGTCCCGTAAAGTTCTTTTACGACTTCTACCGATACTGCATTTTTAGTCCTGTCTACGTTCGAAATATTTACGCCGAACGTATACTCTCCGCCTGCCTTGAAAGAGTAGTCGTATCCGCTGCTTGCATTCGATATGCTCAGATTGTTATCCGTCAGCGAAACGTCCGTTACGTACTCTCCGTCTACGTAGATATACAGTCTGTCTTTGTACAGCGCGACGGTAAAAATTCTGTCGGTCATATTTCCCGCAACGAGAGCGTATTTATCTGCGGGCGAAGAATAATTGAATCCGTCTGCCGTAATTCTTCTCGTCTTGGCTATAACTCCGCCTAAGTGCGACACAACGCCGTCTTTCGACAAACCTAATTGCGCCGAATAGAATCTGCCTGCCGCGGCGTCTCTGCCGTCTACCGGAATATCCATATACGAACCGTCGGTAAGCGTTATACCTACGTTAGCGGACCAATCGCTGTAACCGTACAGTCCTTCCGCGAAATCTCCTATCATTCCGACGTTCATCTTTACGCTGTATACTGCCGTAGCGCCGAACGTGTTCGGACTCGTATACGCATAAGCACTCGTTCTGAACGAAGAACCTGCGTCCGTATAGACGCCGTTATTTTCATTTATACGCTCTTTCGTATAGTCGGTGATTTCGCCGTGGTTCTGCCGAATATACGTTTCGGCATCGCCGCCGTACAATTCTTCGGTCTTTAACGTTATATCTATGCCGTACGTTTCGGAGAAGAAAATTCCGAAGCGGTACGAACCTTTCGTAAATTCGCAGAGCCAATAATCGCTCTTGTCCGCGCCCGCGTCGATAATAAACTTATCGTCGATATAGACGTAGAATCTGTTCTTATACAGCAAGACGGTAAGCGTTCTTTCGTTCGTACCCGCCCAAACGGACAAACCCGATTCGGAATATTGAAGCTCCGAGAACGTTCCGCCGCCCCATACTCCGGGATAACGCTGTTTTGCGCCTATCATATAGCTCGAACAATAAATTCCGAGTTCGGTGATTCCGATTTCTTTCGTCAGGTACTCGCCCTTCTTTCTGACCTTGTTTTCGGTATCGAGAAAATCTTCACTCAATACCGTTCCGTCCGTTACCGTAATTCCGATTCCGTAACGCGAAGGGAAACTTGCGCCGTGCGGAACCGTTACCTTTGCTTTTATAACGGCTGTCGTAACGTTTTCCGTATCGAACAGTTTATAATCGTTTTCGCGCGAGCCGAGATTGTCCGCCGCGGCATACTCGTTACCGCCGAGCGATACTATTCCGTAGCTTTCCTTGGAGTATTCGGGACGCTCCAAAACATAGTTTTTATTGAGCATCTTGTCGTCGCCGAGCGAAATCGTATCGGTATAGTACATATAGCCCGTAGCTTTCACGCTTACTGCGTACTCGGAGCCGAAAACGAAATCCTTGCCGCCGAGCGAAACGTTCCCCGTCGCGGGAATGTTGAACGCATAACTACCCGTTTCGTCGGACGTTACCGTGTAGTAAAGGATTCCCGTATTGCCTTTGAGCGAAATTTTCGCTTTCGAAACGGGACTGCCCGTTTCGTCTTTCAACGACCCGTAAATTCTTACCGTGTCCCTTGCCCTCGTGAACGTAGGCACGATAGACACCGTTTCGTCTATTCCGTCTATCGTGAACGTACCGTCTTGCATTTGTGCCGTTATCTCGTCGTACACGTCTTTGCCGTTTACCGTAAGTCCCGTCATCACAAAGCCGCTCGACGGCAATAGCGTAACCGATACGCTTCCGCCCTTTCTGACGGCGTTTGCCGTAAGCTCTACGGTTCCGCCCGTAATGCTCTCGGGCGTCTTAATGCGGTACGCGCCGAAAGATTTCAGAATTTCGTCTATCTTTGCGTCGTTACCCGACAAATCCTCGGCGGAATAATCAGAGAAAGTAGCCGCAGTATCAAGCGTGAAAAATCCGGGACAGGACGCGCCCGCAAGATAGCTCACGTACTTACTCATAAGGTAAGTGCCGTCTACTATATAATAGAAATTGCCGCCGTCTTTGACTACGGTATACGTTACGCTGTTCCCGTTCTTGTATTCGGGCATAAAGTAACCTTCGCCCTTGTACACCCAACCGTAAGCGCCGTCTTTATAGAACGAAAGTGTGTTGTACGTAGTCTGACGTTTTCCGCGGATGCTCACGGCGTCGAGATAGAACGTACTGCATTCTACCTGATTCAGAGCGTCCATAACGCCTGCACCCGACGGGTTCTTGCCGTAAAGATTATCGTCGCTTATCGAAACGCGCACGGTGTATGTATATGCCGTCGAATATATATCCTTAAAGAATATGCCCTGCGAGTGGTCTACGTCCGAAGTAACCAAACCGCTGTCTATCGCGCTCAGATTCCAACCGTCGGACTTTGCAAAGCCGTTCGCCGCATTGCCCAAAACGGAGTCCTCCGCGTCGGCGTTTATATAACCGTCCTTTCCGAATCTGCCGCTGCATTCCTGACGGTCGCGCTCGTTAAAGAAAAACATCGGCGCAAGCCACGCATTCGCAGCCGTCGTGCTGACGTAGCGATAGTGCGGATTTATTCTTATGCAGTCGGGAAGTTCGCCGTTTTCGCCGAGTTCTATGTTCAAAGCGTCCCAGGTTACGAAAAGCTCCGCCGTAAGAATATTCGGCTTTTCGTTATAAGGCTTATTCGTGAGTCCCTTTGCATTAAAACGTATCTCGTTCAGGGAAGACGCCGTTTTGCCGTCTACGTAAAAGTCGAATACGTCCGTTCCGACGGCATAGGTTACGTCCTTGCGCTTGACCGTAAACCAAAAACACGAATTGTTCTGGTAATTCATTCTGCCGGCGTAAGACATATTTTCGTCTTCGGCTGTCGCGCCTATATACACGCCTTTTTCGGAAAAAGCGGTTTTAACCGTCATAGTAATGCCGCGTTCGCTGTGAACGAGAGCTTTTTTATCATTCCAGCGTTCTTCGTCTAAAACGCCGTCTATATTCATATCGCCGTCGCACTCCTCGCTCATAGCGGGCGAATACGACCATTCATACTCGTTATCGACTGCCTTTTTTTTCGCCTTGCCTGAGCACGCCGCAAAAACGCAGGATACGAAAGCGCAGATAAGAACAGATAAAATCAAATATTTCGCTTTTTTCATATCCGTCTCCTTATTTACCCAAAATCACTATATCGGAAATCTTTATCGTATTATTCGACGAATACTTGATTTTTTGCGACACGGAAATCGTAACGGAGTTTACCTTGATTTCGTTGAAAGACGCAAGGCACGCCGCGCCCGTGCGCAGATAGTCGTAGGACGTTCCTATAAAATCGGTACCGAATTTTATATCCGAAACTCTCGCCTTCGACACGTAGTCGCTTGCTAAGTACCAGGACGGCTTTTCGGCAATATCGAATTCGATATAATCTATACCCGAAAAAGCGTATTCGTAATCGTAGCTGTTGTACACGAGAACGGCTCCCACCGTTTTGGGGCTGTCGAACGTAAGCGTTATCTGCGTTTCGCCTTCCGTAGAGAACTCCCAATCCTTATAGTATTCGTGGCTTACGAACAAGCCGTCGTTTAAGTACTCGGCTCCCGAACTGCTCTTTGAATAAACCTTTACGCTCGCTTCTTCGGCTACGTTGTGCATACCGATAACGTCGTACATTTTAGGCTGCAAGCTTTTTGTCGGACCGTTGCCGTAAAGCATAAGTCCGTATTCGGGATTTTCAACCCAATGCACCTTATCCACCATATACCAACGCCCTTGATTGCCTGCGTCGAAACTATCGTTCGTGTGGCTCCAACCGAGCACGAACATCTCGTCGCCCGACGGCGACGAAACCACGCAACCGTGCCCCGTACCCATAGCCCAATCGTTATCGAGAGACGTACCGATTATAGACGAAGCGTACTGCTTAGGCTTAAAGAACGGTCCGAGCGGATTGTCGTCGGAAATCGTTTGCATCATATCGTAATATTTGTTATTGTATCCGCCGCCCGAATAGCAAAGAATATAGCGGCGAACCGTCTTTCCGTTTTCGTCTACGTAGTTTTTCGCCATAACGAACGCGCCCTCGTTACCGTTTCCGTGAGAGCCGTTGTCAAGCTCGTATTCCTCACCGAAATCGTAGCTCGCTTTCGACCAAGGCGCGCTCTCCCACTTCTCGTTCTTTGTAACGGTCGTATATCCCGGTTCTATCAACAGAGTCATAGTGCTGTAATCGGGAGTTATCATATCTTTCATTTTCATACCCCAAATATTTACGGCGTTATGGCTCGTATCAAGATGGTGGCAGAAATACATATAAAGCTGACCGTCGTCGTCCAGAAACGGATGTGCGTCGATAACGCCCCAAGGCTCGTCGATACCCAAATCGTACTTGAAGTTAATCTGCGGATTAAAGCGCGTTATAACTTTGCCGTTGAGATTAGGCTGATTTGCGTCGCCGTAATAGTTTTCGCTCGTAGCGACTACGAACGGTCCAGTCGGGTAATCGGAAATGAAAATTCCCAGATAGAATCTGTCGTTCCAATAACCGCTGCGGCCTACGGGGTCAGGCGCGAGAACCTGTTCTTCCGTAGGGCATTCGTTGAATTTTTCGCCGTCGTCCCCGTACAGGTGGCTGTTCGCCTGCTCGTATAAAAAGTATTTTCCCGTCGTTTCGTCATAAATAGGGTCGGGCGCCATTATGCCGTTAACGGGCCAATCGTCGGTTTCGACACGCGTAGAATACGAACCGTCCAACGCGCCGCAAAGCTCCCAATTCACAAGGTCTTTGCTCCGAAGAACGGCGTTCGTCGCTTTGTATTGCACGCCGTTTTCGTCGGTTTCCGTCTGGTAGTAAAGTCCCTGAAATCCTATCGTGCATCCGCTCGGGTACATATAATAATATCCGCCGTAATTATCTACGCCGTTCTCGTCCGTATGGCGTCCTTCGGGAACGTACAGACAAGCCGCGTCCGCGCCGAATATAGTCAAATCGTTACGGTAAAAATATTTCGAATCGTATGCACCCGTATCGGAATTATCAGTGAATGCGGACAGCTCGAAATATTCCTTGCTCTCTTTATATCCGTTTTTTCCGCAAGCCGCATAGCAAAACATAATGCCGAGCGCGAGAATGCAAATAAAAATTTTCTTCAACTTTCCCATTTTTTATATTCAATCTCCTTATTTTTACACGTGTGGTAAGTTTGTTCTCTTTCAACCTTTGATACTCGACGAAATCGCCAAACCTTTCTTAATAAACTTCTGCGAGCAAACGTACAAAACTATAAGCGGCGTCATACCTACCGCAACGCCCGCCATTCTGAGCGGCCAATTCTGCGCGTAAGGTCCCGCAAACATCGCAAGCGCCACCTGCAACGTGTACATCGACGACGACTGACAGAACAGCAAAGGTCCCATATAGTCGTTGTAAGAGCTTATAAAGTTCAATATGAATTGCGCAATGAAAACGGAGCCCGACATCTGAATTATGATTTTGTTGAACGTTCCGAAATAGCCGAGTCCGTCCACCTTAGCCGCGTCTATCAAATCCTCGGGGATAGTCATATAGAATTGACGCATATAGAACACAGCGCCGATAGAACCGAACATAAGCGGTATCATAAGCGGATACGGCGTGTTCATCCACCCCAAACTGTCGTACAGCAAAACCTGCGAAATCGTCGCCATTGTGTTCGGAAGCATTATAGTAGACAAAAGCACCGAGAACATAAAGCCTTTCAACTTGAACTTCATTTTCGCAAACGCAAAAGCCGCCATAGCCGACGAATAAATTCCGACCGTAATGCCGGGCAAGTAAATCCACAACGTATTGAACAGTCCCCGCATTATGCTTATTCCCGCAAGCTGAGTCGTAAACACGGACACATATCCGCGAACACTGAATTGGTGCGGATACCAATGAAACTCCGCGAGATTTGCTTCCGTCTCGGACTGAAACGAGGTATTGAGTATTATATACATCGGAAAAAACACGAAAAACATTACGAGTATCATAACGATATACGCACCGATATGTTTACTCTTTTTACGCAGTTTATCTTTTTTCATAATTTTCCGCCTCTTAATCGTAAGAAACAACTTTGTCGCTCAGCTTAAACAGCAGCCGTGAAAGTATCATAACGGCAACGGCGAACACCCAACTCAACGCAGAAGCACGTCCGAAACCTTCGGTCGTATTGTTCGTAATGCCCATACGGTAAATATAATAAGTTATAGTCATTGCCTTAAAGTCGGGACCGACGCCGTTGTTCGAAATAAGCTGCATAACCGTCATTTCCTGCAACGCGGCAACGAGCCACATTATGAATATGTAGAATACCGTCGGCGAAATCGCGGGCAGAACTACGTTGAAATATATCTGTCTGCCGTTTGCGCCGTCGAGCCGCGCCGCTTCTTTAAGCGAAGAATCGACGTTCGCCATAGCCGCTTGCAACTGCAAAATATTCGTGCCTTTCATCCACACGGAAATCACGAGTACGGCGGGCATAAAGTACCGCGAATCACCCATAAAGTTCAGCTTAGGGAAACCGATTTTCGACAGCACGGTATTCACTACGCCGTAGTTCGCTTCGAATATCCATTGGAACGCAAGCGTAATTCCGACTACCGAACATACGGTGGGAAGATATGCGATTACCGACCCGACTCTCGCGCCCTTGAAATCCTTCGAAAACAAGTTAGCGAGAAACAGCGCCATAATAACGTTTATCGGAACGCTTATACAATACGTAAGCGTATTTATGACCGAACGCTTCACCCACCTGTTGGTAAATACGAATATATAGTTTTTGAGTCCGACGAATTGCATCGTCGAAACGTCGTACGACGTCAAGTCGTGAAAACTTACCACGAGCGAGAGCAGCATCGGGTAAAGCGAAAAAATCAAAAATCCGAGAAACGGAACGGCTGCCATAAGCGTCCCCGTGATTTCTTCGCGGCGGCGCATCGACTTTAATCCGCCCTTTTTAATTTTGGATAACACGTTCATAATTTCTATCCTTTGTTAACGTCTCTTATATAGTCGTCGTACAGCGTTCTGTTCGTCTCTCCCAACGTTTCGTCTATCCAATTCTGATACGTATAATTAGGCGTGTTATTCCTGAGCTTGCTGTTCAGCGGTACCGCCCATATGTCTATCCACGAAGAACCTTTCAGATACCACCAATCGCCCGCTTTCTGATACGGCATAGCTTCGGAGAACGCGACTACGTTCCGAGGAGCATTCTCTCCGAACTTAATCTCGGGAATAAGACTTTCCTGATTCGGGAAAAATCCGTATTCGGCACGTATCTTCTGTCCGTCTTTGCTCGCCATCCACATTATAAAGCGTGCTATTTCGTCTTTCTTGACGGACTTCTTTCTTGTTACAAGTCCTCTCGAATTCGAGTGTCCCGCCGTCTTACCAATAACGGCGACCGTATCGTCATACGGATTCGACGGGTTTTCGTATTCCTTATATATTACGAGCGGAGCTACGTCCCACTTGAATTTCGTTTCCTTTGCTACCGTCTTGACAAAAGACGACTGTTCTGCCAATATCGCGATTTTTCCCGAATAGAAATAGTTTATCGGAGTTCTGCCGCTCGCACTGAACACCGACGGCGTCGGCGCCATTTTAAGTCCGTAAGCGTCGCCGATAAGCACGTTCCCGTCCGTTCCGAGCCTTGTGTATCTTTCGAAAGCCGAGCGCGTAGACGGCAGAGTGATAAAGTTATCGCTGTTTGCCACCGTTTCCCGTACGCCTACTTTTTTGCCGTCTAACGTGTATCCGCCTTGCGAATCCGCAACGAGAAGCTGACCTTTGTTTACGGCGAGTTTGTCGGTAAGAAGAAGCGTATCGCCTTTCTTGTATACGGTACCCGTGAACTCGCCCGTGTATTCGCCGTCTTTTACCATATAGTTCGGGGTGTCTTCCAGCAAAGAGAAATTCCAATACCCGTTGCCGTTAAGGTCTGCAAGGCAGTCGCCGCCTACCGACCACCCGTAATTGAACCACCACTCCGTATAATATCCGTATTCGGTTCCGAAGTCCCTTTCGGCGCGGGAATTAGTGGAAACCGAGAACAGTCTGCCCAAGTCTTCGACTTCGTCCCAATTCATCGCGATACGGTTATTGAAAACGAGAATTTCGGCTTCGGGCTTTACCCAAGCGTTAAAGTCGTAATCGTTTTTGCGGTAGCTCGGATTTTCGCGGAAATAACCTTTTTTGGGAATATCGACGCCGTTCAATGCGGGAAAATCGCTCTTGTATTTGCCTCTTCTGTCGGCAATCTCGCCCGCATTCCACGCGTCCATATCGCTCTCGTCCACGCTTATTACGATTATACCCGCCTTTTCGAAAACGCTTTCGTTATAGTAAAGCGCGGTCGGACGCGTTTCGAGCGGCAAGCCGTACAGCGGCGAATCGTCCATAGTCTGTTCCGTTTCCGTGTCGTAACGGTACTTTTTGAGCATACTGTCTGGAATATCCGAAACGTCTATATCGTCGACCGCATCGAAATATTCGGTAAGGTCCTGCATAAAGCCCATTTCGACCCATTTTTTGAAATCGTTTTCGATAACGAAGAATATGTCCGCGCCGCTCGAACTGCTCGCCGTCGTCTGAATAAGATTCGAGTAATTGCTTCCGACGGGCTTAGCCGAAATCTCGACCTCTATGCCGTGCTCTTTTCCGTAAGAGTCGTTGAACGCTTTCGTCATATGAGTAAAAATCGAAAGTTCTTCTTCGTCGCCGTAAACCCAGAATTGCAGCTTATTCGATTTTTTGCATCCGACGAGCAAGGCAGTGCTCAACGCTATAAAAACCGTCAGGATTACGGAAACGAATTTTTTCACAAAACCGTTTTTCTTTGCCATATTTTTCTTTCTCCTTATTCTTTTTCCGTACTGTATACGTTGAAAACCGTCGCGTTACTGTTATGAAAAGTATCGGCGCCGTTAAGCGCAGTACGCAGAACGGTATACAGTCTGTTGTCTTCTAAAACAAAGCTCGGATACTGAACGCCGTCCTGCTCTGCCGACAAATGCGAAATATCTTCGACCGTCTTGACTAATTCCCATTCTTCGAGATTTTTCGATTTGTATATCCGGACTACGTGGCGCGGATAGCACGCCGTATTGCCCATAGCGTAATACGTACCGTCCTGCGCCTTTCGGATATGGAATTTGCAATGTCCCAAAGGCAGATTCACTACTTTATAAAACGACGGTGCATTTTTCGGATTATCCGTATCGACTTTGAGCATAAGCGCTTTACCCGGCTGAAAACGCAGCAAATCGAATAATTCGCCGTTACGCTCCACTATGTTACCCTCTATCGCAAATCTTCCCTTGCCGTCGCCGCCCCATTCGTGTTCTACGAGCCTGCTTTCGGATATTACCCAAGCCGACGCGTCCATAACTTTGTCTTTATCTACCGACGCGATAATGCTGTCGAAGCGTATAACGCTGTGTTCGCCGCACTCTATACCGAACCAAAGTCTGCCGCCGAATTCGCACATACTGCCCGACGACTTATGCGGTCCCGCAAACCCGTGCCCCGCTCCGTACATCAGAAAAACCGGCGCGTCCCAATTTTCGCCGTCGTCGCTCGCGCTTACAAGCAAACTGCCGCTCTCGGTCGAGCAAGCCAATATACAGAGTCTGTTATTCGCCACGAACAGCGTACCCCAAAAAGCGGGAACAAGGTCGGTTACGTATTCCCACGTTTTGCCGTTGTCCTTGGAGCGGAACAAAAGCGTAAGATTGTACGCGCATTTGTCGGAAGCGTATCCGAAAGTATCGGCGCTTACGTATAAATCTCCTTTGAACCTTACGATAGACGGCGTTGCAAGAAATCTGCCGCTGAAATCATATTGCGCGTCCGAAGGACTGAGATAGTTAATCACCGTGCCGCGGTAATTGCCCGTGCGGAACGGCCTTATTCTGCTTGAAGCGTTCTTCTCTCCGCTTACGCAGACAGTATAATCCGTATCGGGAACAAGTCCGTCTATTACGGCTTTGTTTTCGCCGACGGTAGCTTTTTTCACCGCAACGCCGTCCGAGCAGACGCTAACGGTATAGTTTTTACCGTTCCCGAGCCAACTAAGCTCCAACGACGTTTCGGACGGCGAAAGCCTTACTATATGTATAGCGTAATCGTTTTCGTGTCCGAACGGAGTATAAGGTTTGTAAGAAAATCGGAATGCCATATTTCCACCCCTTTTAAGTTATCAAAATTTGCCGCATATTCCGTCGACATATACATAGTACTATGAATTTCGACAAAAATAAATACAAATTTCATTGCTATTTATCTCATTTTTTGATATAATCGGGATATGAAAGCATTCTACGAATTATACAGGGATACCGAAAACGAAATAATAACCTCCAACCGCACGGATTACAGCTTTCCGCCGCATTTCCACGCGTCGATAGAGATTTTCATACTCCTGAACGGCGAATACAACATAACGATAGACGATAAAGCGTACAAGGCAAACGAAAAATCCATCGTAATAGCCGACAGTTTCACAATCCACTCGTACACTAAAATATCCGACGCACCGAGCGAATCTATGCTTATGCTTATTCCGTCGGTGTATCTTGCGGAATTCAACGCATATAAGAACGGCAAGTCGCTGAAATCCGCAATGGTATCGGATAAAACGCTTGTCGACGAAATACTTGTTTTGATAGACTTTATAAAACGGCACGAAAGTATAGCCGTAAAACAAGAATATATAAACGTAATACTTTTGCTTTTGAGCGAATATCTGGGACTTATAGACGCGCCTTCGCAAAAGAACGCCGCGACTATAAGAGAAGTGCTTTCGTATATAGACAACAATTTCCGACAGAACATCACACTCGAATCGATAGCCAAACATTTCGGCTATTCGGGCTGCCACCTGTCGAGAATTTTTCACTCGTACTTTTCGATGTCTATATCTCGATATATAAACAATTTACGCATACAATACGTCGAAACGAATAAATCGTCCGACGTGAAATTATTGCCCCTTATTTACGACGCGGGATTTTCGAGTCCGCAAACGTACTATCGGAATCTTAAATACTATAAAGCAAAAAATATGCTGTTTACTTTACCGTCTAAGTCTTCTGTCTGCCAGAGATTTT
>WSNJ01000112.1 GCA_013316045.1 Clostridia bacterium | reverse complement strand
ACCTTATAATTTTATCATAAATAAAATATAAATGCAAGTAATAAAAGGCATAAAATCGTGCAAAACTTAATATATATGCGGCTTTAAGTCCCGAAAATCAAGGAGAAAACGTTAAAAAAATATGTTAAGAACCGATATGGCGGTCGAATTTATGCAAAATTGCAAGACGCGCAGGATAACCAAAACGCTTTCGCGCACCGACGTAACCGTAGATAAAGAGCTGTCGGCGCGCCTGAATAAACCGCAGGGAAAGTATATAACGGTAGAAACCGACGCGGTAAAAACAAACGATAAGCCCGAATACGGTCGAGTCGCAAGGGAATTCGGAAGCGCTATAAAAGAACTCGTAAAGGGCGGAAGCTGTCTTATAGCCGGGCTCGGCAATCCGAATATGACGGCGGACGCGCTCGGCAAAAAGGTTGCCGACAGGCTGATGATAACGCGGCACATAGGCGGCGGAGTTCCGAGCGTAAGCTGTGTTATTCCGAACGTTCTGGGCGTTACGGGAATAGAGAGTTTCGACATAGTTAAGGGCGTTGCGGACAGAATCCGTCCCGATACCGTTATAGTGGTCGACTCGCTCGCTGGCGCGCAGACGGGCAGGCTTGCGGCGGCGTTTCAGGTTTCGTCGGCAGGCATAACGCCGGGGAGCGGGGTGAGCAATCACCGAATGCGTTTCGACAGCGAGTCCTTGGGGTGCAACGTAGTGTCGGTCGGAGTGCCGCTCGTCGTGTATGCGTCTACCATAATATCGGACGCGTTGGGCGGCGAAAAGCGCGATTTCGGAAAGGAAATTTCTTCGCTCGTGGTAACTCCCAAGGATATAGATTTGCTTGTGGACGACTGCGCCGAGATTGTCGCGCGCGCCGTTAACTTTTGCTTCTTCGGCGAAGAATAGTCATATAAACTCGACTGCGCCGCGTTCCGTCCGTTCGGCAAGCGCGTCGCTTTTGGTAAGCACGGCTTTGAGCCGCCTTGCCGCGCCCGCGTTGCCGTCGAAAATCATTACGCCCCCGTTACCGCATTTTCCGAAAAATTCGGCAATGAAAGGTTTGAGAAAAACGTAGTGCGTGCAACCGAGAATTATTCCGCTCACGTGCGTTTTGTCGCGGAAAATTTCTTCGGTTATTTTTCTCATAGCGTTGCCGTCGCCTATGTTTTTTTCTATATACGCGGCAAGATGTTTTTGCGGCAGAATGCTCAGGTTCATATCGCCGTATTCTTTTACTAAATTTATAAACTTTTCCTGTTTGCTCGTCGCCGCCGTGCAGAGCAAAAGCGTTTCTTTATCTTTGCAATGCTCGTATGCGGGCTTTATTGCCGGTTCTAAGCCTATCAGCGGAACGTCGAGCGTCTGCCGCAGGGCTGCCGCCGCTACGCTTGTCGCCGTGTTGCAAGCCGCTACGATTGCTTTTACTCCGCGGGACAAAAGGGTATTTGCGCAGGCGCGGGCGAGCGCGAGAATTTCGTCCGCACTCCTGTTGCCGTAGGGCGCGTTTTCGCTGTCGGCGAGATATATAAAGTTTTCGCGCGGCAAAACGGAACGGCACTCGTTCAATACGCTTATGCCGCCTATGCCGCTGTCGAATATTCCGACGGGAGAATTGTTCATACGTTATAATATATTCCGCAAAAAATACTTTCGTTACGCTTGACGTGCGTCGGCTTTGCGCTGTATAATTTCGGTATGAAGAAAATACGCGTTAGCGCTACGAGCGCGAATATCGGGGCGGGGTTCGACTGTATGGGTCTTGCGCTCAACCTGTACAACGAAATAACGGTCGGCGAGTGCGACGAAAAGCTCATAATAAAAACCGATAAGAATCTGCCGAAAGACGAAACGAATCTCGTATACGTTTCGATGAAAAAGGTATTCGATTTATGCGGCAGAACGCCGAACGTTTACATAGAGCAAATCAACAATATTCCCGTTGCGAGCGGGCTCGGAAGCAGTGCGGCGTGCGTGGTTGCGGGCGTAGTGGGGGCTAACGAGCTGCTCGGCAAACCGCTCGGCGAACACGAAATCGTGGACCTTTGCACGGCTCTCGACGGACACCCCGACAACGTCGTTCCCGCGATTAAGGGCGGCGTTACGGCGGGCGTTATAATGGACGGACACGTGGAATATATCAAGTGCCGCGCGCCCGAAAATCTTAATCTTTTCGCGGCTACGCCGAACTTCGAACTGCACACCGAAAAGTCGCGTTCCGTGTTGCCCGAAAGCTATTCTCGCGCCGACGTCGTTTACTCGCTGTCGCGCGCGATAGTAACTTTTGCCGCGCTCGTCAACTCCGACGCGGATATGCTGAAAGTTATCGACGATAAACTTCATCAGCAGTACAGAAAACCGCTTATCAAGGGTTACGACGAAGTTGTTAAGGCTTTCGGCGACGCGGGCGCAATCTCGCACTTTCTGAGCGGCGCGGGACCTACTATAATAGGACTGTTCAAGTCCGACGCGTCGGTAAAGCTCCCCGCGGGCTGGACTTTGCGCAAACTCGGAATAGAGCGCGACGGCGTTAAAGTTAGCGTAATATAGCTATGCCGTATTCGTTCGAGCCTTGGTGCGGAAAAAATCCGCAAGTCCTTATTTTGGGGTCGATGCCCGGCGCGGAATCGCTTAGAAAGCAAGCGTATTACGCCTACAAGCACAACAGATTCTGGCGCATAATGTATAAATATTTCGACAGAGAGTATTCCGAAGAAACGGCGGCGCACAAAGAACTCGTTATCGGTTGCGGCGTTGCGCTGTTCGACGTATTCAAGTATTGCGAACGGGAAAATTCGTCGCTCGACAGCAAAATAAAAAAGGAAGAGCCGAGCGACATCGACGCGCTTTTAGCGGCGGCTCCGTCGGTAAAGGGCGTTATTCTGAACGGGAAAAAAGCCGCGGAAGGGTGGAAAAAATTCTTTTCGCACGTTGAATTGCCGAGCTTTGTTTTGCCGTCCACAAGTCCCGCAAACGCCGCGAAAAGTTTTGAAATTCTGTATAAAGAATGGAAAAACGTTCTCGATAAATTTTTCGTCAACATTTGAAGCAAATCGCTTGATTTGTTATCCGCTCGCGTTGTATAATTATTAAGTCGGAAGACAATCGAAAAACAAAAAGGAAATTTACATTATGAAATTAAAGAAAAACGACATTATACTTTTCAACGGCGATTCGATAACCGACCGTTTGCGCGACAGAAACGATTTTTATTCGCTCACGGGCTATTCCAAGATAGTGCAGGACGCTTTGACCGACTTTTATCCGTCGCTGAATATTGTTTCGTGCAACCGCGGAATAGGCGGGGACCGTACGTGCGATTTGCTCGCCCGACTCGAAAGCGAACTCAAAGAAACCAAGGCTACCGTTTTGTCGATACTTATAGGCATAAACGACGTTTGGCGCAGATACGACGGAAACGACCTTATTACTTCGCCCGAACAGTTTGAAAAAAATTACGACGCAATCATCAAAATCGCCAAGAAATACGTGCGCGAAATAATTTTGCTTGAACCGTTCCTTATTCCTTCCGACCCCGAAAAGGCGGTGTTCAGAGAAGACCTTGACCCGAAAATTCAGATTGTCCGCGACCTTGCGAGAAAATATAAGTTGGATTTTGTGCCGCTCGACGGTATTTTCGCGGAAAAATGCGTGTTTGTCGCTCCCGACGTATACTCGCAGGACGGAGTTCACCCCGAAGACGACGGTTATTCCGTTATAGCCGCCGAATGGCTTAAACGCGTTAACGTTTAAGTGGAAAATCCGAAATAACGCAGAATTTGCGCTTATGTTAAAAGGCTCCCGGTCTGAAATGCACCCCAAAAGTTAGACACTTTTGGAGGTGCATTTTTTATGGCAAGAG
>WSNJ01000023.1 GCA_013316045.1 Clostridia bacterium | reverse complement strand
GTATATTTATACTTATATTATAACAAATAATTATTGACAGCATTATGTCAATAATTAAAAATAGTTTTCAGTTTTCTTCTTTTCGCATTTGTTCTTGCTGTTCTACCATAGTTTCGAACTCGTTTTCGGTGAGTTTTTTATAAAGTCTGAACAGAGCCGCCTTTATACCGCACTCGGTAACCCGTTCTCTGTCGCCTTCGAATTTATACCCGTATATATCTACTGCCTTAGGCGTACCTATGGCGATATAACAAACGCCCGTTTCACCGTCTTTTTCGGCGGTAGGACCAGCGTTTCCCGTAGTTGCAACCGAATAATCGCAATCGTTATCCATAATAATATTGGCGGCCATCTCGTAAACGGTTTCTATGCTTACAGCCCCGTAATTTCCGATTATCTGCGGCTCGATATTAAGCCGTCTGATTTTCGACTCGTTTGAATAAGTAACAAGTCCTTCTTTAAGAACTTCGCTTATGCCCGCCGTTTTGATAAGCGCGCCCGTAACTCCGCCACCGGTAAACGATTCCGCAAGACAAACGGTTTTCTTGCGCACTTTCAGAACGTCTGCAACTTGCGACGCAAGCGACACGTCGTCGTGTGCGTAAGTGATATCTTTGAGAATTTCGGCAGTTCCGATAACTACGCTGTCCACCATCGGCTTTGACGTTTTGGAAGAATATTTTATCTTAACGGTGCACTCGGGATAATCTTCTTCGAACCTGAACATAATTCTGTTTTTGTTCCTGATATGCTCTTTAAGCATATCCCTGAGTTCGGATTCCGTTTTTCCGAACGTCTTGAATATAACGGTGTTGTAAAATGTTTTCGTCTTGCTGTTAAGCGCGGGTATAACCTTATCCGCCAAAAATTCTTCCGAATAAACAGGCATAAAGGCGTAAATTACGTTTTCAAGCTCCACAACCTTTTGCTCGGGAGTAAGAGTGTAAGACTCCGAAAACGCGTCGCAAAACGCGCCCACGTTACCGCAAACGAGGATTGACTGTACAGAAGATTTAAGGAACTCAACCGTTTTAATCAAGTCTGCGCCGTTGTCCGCTATGACCGCCCGACGCACGTCATAACCTTTATTTCCGAGAATTTCGGAAACAGCGCCTATATCGAAATTTACGGCGTTTATATAATCGTTCTGTTCGATTATCAGAATTCCGACGTCCATCTCAAATCAGTCCTTCAAAACCTGTTTGTTTTTAATAAGGTAATTTGCTCCCGATACAATCGTCATAACGGTAGCAAACGCAAATATGATAAGTCCGACATATAAGAAAATTTTGCCCGCAAGGTCGCTCAGCGCGGCAATATTCGCATATGGCAACAAAAGAATAAGAGCCGTCATTTGCAAAACCGTTTTGATTTTTCCGAGCTTATCCGCGGCAAGTACGAGATTTCTCGACGCCGCAACAATTCTGAACCCGGAAACAAGCAATTCACGGCACAATATAATCATAGAACATACCGCAACGCCTATTTGAAACGAATGTCCGTCGAGAGCAACGGCAATAAGCGCGCAAGCCACGAGCATTTTATCGGCTATCGGGTCGAGAAACTTTCCGAGATTTGTAACCATATTATATTTTCGCGCAATGTGTCCGTCGAGAAAGTCGGTAAAACTCGCAATCATAAACACAGCCACCGCACCGAATCTCATATAAGGATAAGGCAAAAAAAACAAAACGATAAACACCGGAATTAAAAAAATTCTCAGAAAAGTAAGTTTTGTAGGCAAATTAAGTCCGCCGCTTTTTTCGTTATTCATCTCGCTACTTCAATCTCCTATATTTTCAACCGTTTCTCCGATTAAATCGTACTCGTCGTACCCGGTAATCTTTACATCGTAAAACGTCCCCACATCCGCAAATTCGCCCGTAAAATAAACCGCCGTATCTATTTCGGGCGCATTATACTGCGTTCGACCGACAAACATATTTCTATCGAAGTCTATCGACTCATACAATACTTTAAGCGTTTTACCGACAAGCGCTTTATTTTTTTCAATGCGGATATTTTTGTATAATTCGCCGAGTTTCTCTACGCGCTTCGCTTTCGTTTCGGCGTTTACCCTGTTTTTAAGCCTAAAAGACGGAGTATCTTCTTCGTCGCTGTATGCAAATATCCCGACGTTGTCAATCTTATACTCTGACAAGAAATTATATAAATTATCGAAATTCTCCTGTTTTTCGCCGGGAAAACCAACCATAAACGTCGTGCGCACCGCAATATGATTTTTACACTCGGAAATTCTCTTTAACAATTTTGCAAGGTCGCCACTGTTACCGCGACGGTTCATAAGTTTCAATATAGAATCGTCTGCGTGTTGCATCGGAATATCTATGTATTTTGCTATTTTAGCATTATTGTCTATTTCGCAAATTAGTTCTTCCGTTACAAGCTCGGGATAACAATACATAAGCCTAATCCATTCGAAATCGAGCGCGGAAAGTTTCCGCAAAAGCGGAACGAGCCTGTATTCGCCGTAAAGGTCTATTCCGTAACGCGTTACGTCCTGCGCAACGAGAATAAGTTCTTTTACGCCGCTTTGTTCGAGCATTTTCGCTTCTTCGATAAGCGATTCTTCCGAGCGTGAAACGTATTTACCGCGTATCGACGGAATAGTGCAGAATGTGCAATGATTATCGCACCCGTCCGAAATCTTCAAAAACGCATAGTGCGTAGGTGTGGACAAGAACCTGTCCGAACAATCGAATTTATCACACGTAGGAACGTAATTACTACTGTCGCCGTACAAATTTTCGATTATTTCGGGCAAAGCGTAATAATTCTCCGTTCCTAAAAACATATCGACTTCGGGCAAACCGTCTTTTAACTCAGCCGAATACTTTTTAGGCAAGCATCCAGTTACTATGAGCTTTTCGAGTTTGTCCTTTTTGTACTGTGCCGCGGCAAGTATCGTATCTATCGCCTCTGAGCGCGCGGATTCTATAAAAGCGCAAGTATTTACAATTATTATCTGCGCCGAAGAATAGTCCGAAACCAAGTTGTACCCCGCCTTATTCAGCGAGTACAGCATTTTTTCGGTATCTACTCTGTTCTTATCGCATCCGAGCGAAATTACGGCTACGTTTTTTTTCATATTTCCTCGCCGAACATTTCTTTGTACTGTTCTCTCGAAATATAAATCTGACGCGGCTTAGCGCCTTCGGACGGACCTACGAACTTGTGCATTTCCATTTGGTCCATTATTCTTGCGGCGCGCGCATAGCCTACCGCAAAACGACGTTGTATAAACGTTGTGGAAGCCGTACCCGTTTCTATAACGAGTTTCAATACGTTTTGCATAAGCGGGTCAAACTCGCTCTCTTCTTCGTCGGAAGACGGGTCGGGAGTTTCGTCCTTGACTTCGAGCGATTTGAGAAATTCTTCGTCAAAGTCGGCTTCGTTGTTTTCACGCACGTAATCGACTACCGCCGTTACTTCTTCGTTAGAAATAAACGCGCCCTGCAAACGTCTCGGTTCGTCGAATCCGAGCGGAGCGTATAGCATATCGCCGCGACCGAGTAAGGTTTCCGCGCCGTATTGGTCGAGAATAGTCGTAGAGTCTACGCCGCTTTTAACCGAGAACGCTATACGGCTCGGCAAATTGGCTTTTATCGTACCCGTAATAACGTTTACGGACGGGCGCTGAGTTGCCAGAATCAAATGAATTCCCGCGGCGCGCGCTTTCTGCGCCAAGCTCATAATCTTGTCTTCCAAATCTTTTTTGCTTACGTCGTTTGAAATCATAAGGTCGGCAAGCTCGTCCACTATAAGAACGATATACGGCAATTTTTCTTCTTCGCCGCTTTTAACGACGTCGAGCTTATTATACTCTTGTATATTGCGAACTATATGATTGGAAAACAGTTTATAACGGTCTTCCATCTTGTTCTTCAAATATTTGAAAGCGTTGAACGCTTCTTTCGCGTCTGTAATGATTTTCGCGCCGAGCAAATGCGGCATATTGCGGTAAACCGAAAACTCGACTTGCTTCGGGTCCACGAGAATAACGCGCACGTCTTCGGGCGAAGACTTGTAAAGCAAACTTACGATTATGGAATTTAAGCAAACGCTCTTACCCGTACCGGTCGCGCCGGCTACAAGCAAGTGAGGCATTTTGTCGAGCGCGCAAAGAATATTCTGACCTGCTATATCCTTTCCGACCGCAACGGTAAGCGGAGAAGACGCGCTCGCAAATTCTTTTGTGTTCATTACGTCGCGCAACGAAACAACGTCCACTATATTGTTCGGGACTTCCACGCCGACGGCTCTTTTGCCGGGTATAGGCGTTTCTATACGTATACTGCCGTTTACCGCAAGGTTATATTCTATATCCTGCACGTACTGCCCGATTCTCTTTACGGGTATTCCCGGGGGCATTTCAAGCTCGTAGCGCGTTACGGTAGGTCCGCGCGTAATTGCACTTACGGTCGCGGGAAGTTTAAGACCGCGCAAAGTTTCTTCCAGCAGTTTCGCCTTTTCCACGCTGTCGTCCGCGCCCGCATCGAAAGAACTCGGTACGGAACTCAGAAGTTCAATCGGCGGCGCGTTATATTTCGGTCTGTGCTTTTTGGTTTTTGATTTTGACGGAACAGTTGCCGCATTTTCCCGAGCATAATCGTCAAGCCCTATCTGTCCGCCAATCGGAGACTTGCGGGCTTTGGGCTTGTCATCGTTCTTATGAACGGTAAATTCGATAGGCTGCGTAAAATCGGGAGTATCTTCGACTACGTTGTAATAGCCCGTATGGTCGTTCTCGTTGCTGAAACCTTTTTCGCTCAAATCGATAACTTCGTCGTCAAACTTCTTTGAAAAATCTTCTGCCGGTTGAGAAGTCGCCTTGCCGAAATCGGGCGTTTCGTCAACCGAATCGACGGCTCCGTCAATAAAATCCGATTTATTGTCTGAATTTTTCGCAATGGGCTCGCCGTTATAAAAGGCGTCGTACTTGCTTTCCAATTCGTCGATTGCACGACGCGAATTGTCCGACTTTACGACGGGCGGAATTTCGGGCGTCTTTTCGGGTTCTCTATTGCCTTTGTTGAAATAATCGCCGTTTACTATCGGCGCGGGTTCCTGCTCTCTCGGCTCGTCAAATGCGCCGTTATTCGTAAAATTATAATTTTTATTCGGCAAAATCTGCGTAGGCTCCACGCGTCTTTTATCGAAATTATCTATGCGCGGATAAGCGCTCGAAGAATTCTGTTCGCGCACCGTCGTATCTTTCGGTAAAGGCGTATTTGTTTCGGCTATTTCCTGCGAGCGTATGTCGCCGTTAATTATATATCCGCCTACGTAATCCCCCGAAATATCTTTTCGCGGCAGATTCGGTATCGGTTTAAGCCCCTGTATATCCTGAATATGCAAAACCTTAGGCGGCTTTTTCTTTTCCGTCTCTTTATTTTCTTCGACAGGTCTTATATCGGGCTCACCGAAAACGTACGGCGGAATAATACCCGGGCGCGACATAGAATTATAACTTTGGAAACCGCTTGTATCGGAGCCGGTGTTCGTGGAAACGTTTGTAGGCGCGGTCGGCATAACGCGGAAATTGTCCGTACCGCCGTACAACACGTCCATAGCCTTTGCCTTTTTATCGGCATAGTCCCCTTCGTTTTTGTTCGTATTATAAGAAATAAATCCGCCGTCCTGCACGTCGTTCGGCGGTACAAGCGTAGAATAGCCCTGCATATTCGTTTGCGGCGGCTCGCTTAATTGCGTAAACGACCCGTAATCGGACTCTATCGGAGTACTTACGGGCTGAATAGTGTCTACGTAAAGGCTTGTATCGGCAAGCGGCTTGACTTGCAGCGGCGCGCTCAGTCCCTTGCGGAATTCCGTTCTTCTTTCCGTGCTTTCGGGAATTTCTTCTTTGCGTTTGCCGAAGCCGAGCTTGTCCCTTAACATAAACGCGCCTATAAGCAGAATGCAAAGCGAACAAACTATATAAGTAAACACTTGCGTTATAACCGACTGTATCGCATAAGCGAATATTCCGAAGAATACTCCGCCGGCAGTAAAATTATCGTAAACTTTGGAAATGTAGCTTCCGATACCTTCGCCGATATAAAAATAAGAAGTTGCGAGTTGTAAAATCACGGAAACGAAAAATACTATCGCGCAAATACCTACAACCGTTTTAGGAGGCACGCGCAACTTACGCTTCTGAATAACGGCAATTCCGAGCAAAAGCATACATAAAAAGAGCGGATATGCCATAAATCCGAATACGCCTACCGTTACGTGCCTTACCGCTTTGCTTATAGGTCCGAGAACAATCGGAATGCAAAGACAAAGCAAAAAGAATGCCGATATTATAACCAACACTATGCCGACTAAATCGTTTCCTTGATTTTTATTGCCGCGAGTATATTTTTTCTGAGCCAACGTAGTTAAACCCCACAGAAAGAATTATAAAAAGATACTGCTCAAAAACTTGCAGAATTATTCCGATATCATTATACCATATCGCGACTTTTATTTCAATCAAATTCCATAGAAAACCGCTAAAATATTAAAATTAAATTTTCGGTTTGATTTTAATCATAAGAGAAAAATCTTATAAGCAAAGAATTTTCTTAAAATCTACGGAGTGCGGCTTACCGACATAAGACGAGCAAATGCCTTCGTTTACGAAAAGTCTATGCGCAAAATCTTCAACGCCCTTTTTCGTTACGGCGTCGATTTCTTTTATGCGCTTGTCAATATCGTACACTTCGCCGCTTAGCGCAAGAAGTTTTCCGTTAGACATCATAATCGTCTGAACGTTTTCCTGCGAGAAAATGCAAGAGCTTTTCAGCTGAACCTTGCTCCTTTCCAGTTCTTCTTCGGTTATGCCGTCTTTAAGCAATCGCTTAATCTCCCCGATTACGGCGTTAAGCGTCTGCTCGGTATTGCACGCGCTGATATTTACAACTATATTGAACGAACCGTTATTTATAAACGCCGACGGCGCGCTGTATATACTGTAACAAAGTCCGAGCTGTTCGCGCACGCGCTGAAAAAGACGCGAACTCATAGCGCCGCCGAGCAAAGTCGAAAGCGTTGCCTGAGTAGTGGCTTTCGGGTCGTTGAATCCGACGGAAGGAAAACTTACGGCTATGTTCGACTGCTCGAAATCTTTTATGCGCTCGACGTGCCTTTTTGCAATCGGCGCGGCAAGCAATTCACCCTTGCCGCTTTTTTTATTTCCGAGCCGACCGATAAAATATTTTTTAATAAGTTCGTCGGCTTTTTCGCGCGTAATATTACCCGCAACCGAAACTACGATTTTATCCGCCGCATACGTTTCGGAAATATACTTTTTCACGTCGTCGCCCGAAAAACGCTTTACATTATCCGACGGTCCCAGTATTGTTTTGCCGAGCGGATGACCTTCGTAACGCGCTTTTGCCAAAAGGTCGTAACAAATATCTTCGGGCGAATCTTCGACCATATTTATCTCTTCGAGAATAACTTTTCTTTCCTTATCCAATTCGTCGGCAGGGAAAGTCGAATCGAAGAAAATATCCGAAAGAAGCGAAAAACACTTTTCTGAGTTTTCGTCTATCGATTTTACAAAATAACACGTGCATTCCTTTGAAGTGAAAGCGTTAATATTCGCTCCGAGACGCTCGAATGACCCCGCAATCTCGAAAGCGTTCATCTTGTCGGTTCCCTTGAACATTACGTGTTCCGTAAAGTGGGATATTCCGTTGTTGATTTCGGTTTCGGCGGAACTTCCGGTGGCAACCCAAAATCCAATAACAACCGAACGTAAAGACGGAATATTTTCTACAATCAGTTTAAGTCCGTTATCGTATCTTACAAGTTTTTCCATAGTTTGATTCTCCTACATACACGCGTACATAATTTATTATATACTAATATTCTACTTTAATACTTGACTTACCGGCGCAATGTTAAGCCCCGCTTCTTTTATAGTCGTGATTATCCTGTCGAGAGCCTTAACGGTATCTGCCGTCGGATGCATAAGCACGAGATTACCGCCCGAAAGGTCTTTTACCGCCCGCGAATAAATCAGTTCGGCGTTATGGTCGCGCCAATCGATTGTATCGTAGGTCCACATAATCGTAGTATACCCGAGCGCCTTAGCCCCTGACAAAGTTTCTTCGCTGAACGAACCCGACGGCGGCGCAAACAGCGTCATATCGCAGCCTATAATGCTCTTTACGAGTTTATGAGTAACTTCGATTTCTTCGCGGTTTCTCTCCGCGCTCAATTTTTTATGGTCCTTATGAAAATAGCCGTGATTGCCTATTTCGTGCCCCGCTTCATAAATTTTTTTAAGCATAGCGTCATTCTCCGCCGCCCACATTCCGCCCACAAAAAAAGTCGTTTTTACTTCGTGAGCCGCAAAAATTTCAAGCATAGGGTCTAAAAATTCCGTACCCCAATAAACGTTCACCATAAGTGAAACGTTCTGCGCGGATTCGCCCTTGTAAATAGGCTTTTCCGCGGAAGCAGGAACCGAATTGTCTACAAGCGTATAAACGAGCATAGACACAAGCGTTGCCGCAATAATAACGTTTGCAATAACGTTACGGAAAAATCTGGCTTTTTTCTCCATTTTTCGCACCTCTTAAAATCAACTGTCCCTATATTTTTATTCTTCGGGAACGCCCAATATATCAAAAGATGCAAAAAATATTCAAAAGCCCGCTTTATCGCTTTCACGATTAAAACAGGCTTTCGGAAATTTCGTTATTCGGCTTTTTCTTTCTTTTCTTTAAGCCTTAAATCTATTCTTCCTTTATCGTCGACCTTGATAACTTCTACGACAACTTCGTCGTCGAGATTTACTACGTCGGTTACTTTTTCCACACGCTTTTTGGAAAGTTTAGAAATATGAATCATACCGTCTTTTCCGGGCGCGATATTCACGAACGCTCCGAAATCGAGTATACGGACGACTTTTCCTTCGTATATTGCTCCCGGCACGGGGTCTTCGACAATCGAAAGCACAATCTTCTTAGCCTTTTCCGCCATAGCGCTGTCGGTCGTTGCGATAAATACGCGTCCGTCGTCTTCGATATCCATTTTAACGCCCGTATCTTCGATAATCTTATTGATAACCTTACCGCTCTTTCCGATAACGTCTCCGATTTTCTCGGGGTCGATAGTAAACGAAATGATTTTAGGCGCAAATTTGGAAAGCTCGGCGCGAGGCGCGGGCAATACTTCGAGCATTTTGCCGAGTATATAAAGTCTGCCTACTCTCGCCTGTTCGAGCGCGGTTTTCAGGATATTCTCGTCGATACCTTTAATCTTTATATCCATTTGGATAGCGGTAATACCGTCTTTCGTGCCGGCAACCTTAAAGTCCATATCGCCCAAGAAATCTTCCAATCCCTGAATATCGGAAAGAATTGCCACTTTCTTGCTACTTTCGTCCTTGATAAGTCCCATAGCAATTCCGGCAACGGGAGCTTTGATGGGAACGCCTGCGTCCATAAGCGCAAGAGTGGAACCGCAAACGCTCGCCTGCGAAGTCGAACCGTTGGAACTCAAAATCTCGCTTACGGTGCGAATAGCATACGGGAACTCGGCTTCCGACGGAATAACGGGTTCGAGCGCGCGTTCGGCAAGCGCTCCGTGTCCGATTTCGCGTCTGCCGGGGCTTCTCAGCGGTTTAGCTTCGCCCGTGCTGTACGGCGGCATATTGTAGTGGTGCATATATCTTTTGAACGTTTCGTCGTCGAGATTATCGAGCTTCTGAACGTCGGAAATAGTACCGAGCGTACAGGTAGTAAGCGCTTGGCTCTGACCTCTCGTAAATACGCCCGAACCGTGAACTCTCGGTAAAACGCCCGCTTCGCACCAAATATCTCTTATCTGGTCGAGCTTTCTTCCGTCGGGACGGAAACCCTTTTCCAAAATTTTAGCGCGGACTTTTTCTTTCGTCATTTTATAGAGAGTGTCTTTTATCTCGCGCGTATTGTCGGGATACTTCTCCGCAAAATGTTCGATTGTCTGCGCGTCGACTTCGTCTTGCTTTTTCTGACGGGCGTGTCTGTCCGTTTCTTGAAGTGCCTTGTCAAGCAACTTGTCCGCAAATTTTCTTACGTCCTTCTCGATTTCTTCGGGAACAACGTAATATTCCATTTCCTTTTTGGGTTTGCCGACTTCTTTGACTATCGAATTGATAAACTCGACCTGCTTTTTGATTTCCTTATGCGCGAACATAATTCCGTCGAGCATAACCTTTTCGGAAACTTCGTTAGCTCCCGCTTCAACCATCATTATAGCGTCTTTCGTGCCGCTAACCGTAACGTGCATAAGGCTCTTGGCACGTTGCTCGTTATCGGGGTTGATAACATATTCGCCGTCAACGTAACCGACCACAACCGAACCCGTAGGACCCGCAAACGGTATATCGGATATGGAAAGAGCTATGCTCGAACCAATCATACCGAATACTTCGGGCGGAATGTTCGTATCTACCGAAAGAGCGGTAGCCACAACAGCCACGTCGTTGAAAATTCCCTTGGGAAAAAGCGGACGTATAGGTCTGTCGATAAGACGCGAAGTGAGTATCGCCTTATCGCTGGCTCTGCCTTCGCGCTTTTTGAATCCGCCGGGTATTTTACCTACGGAATACATTTTTTCTTCAAAATCTACTCCGAGCGGGAAAAAGTCCATTCCGGGACGCGGTTCTTCCGACATTGTTACGTTCGTCATAACAACCGTATCTCCGCAACGGATTATGCACGAGCCGTTAGACTGTTCGGCGTACTTGCCGATTTCTACGGTCATTTCCCTGCCGCCTATCGTTGTTTTGAAAATTTTAGCTTCTTTACTCATAATTACTCCTTTCTCTCCTATAACTACCTATGAGAACAATTTCTCCTGTTCTGTTCCCACAAAAAGAGAGTAAGGACGCGTTGTCCGTCCTTACTCCTTTGCAAACTTACTTTCTTAAATCGAGTTTTGCTACGAGCGCACGGTATCTCTCGATATCGAGTTCTTTCAGATAGTTAAGCAAACTTCTTCTCGAACCAACCATCTGCAAGAGTCCCCTGCGCGAGTGATGGTCTTTGGCGTGAACTTTAAGATGTTCGGTAAGGTGGTTGATTCTGTACGTCAACAACGCTACCTGAACCTCGGGGCTGCCTGTATCTCCCTCGTGCGTCGCATACTCGGCGATTATGCTCGCCTTTACGGACTTATCCATTGCTTTTTTACCTCCATTGATTATTTATTCGCCGCCGAACCTAAGCGTCCGCCCGGAGAGCGCGGAGCCTGTGGAATCGGGGTACATATAAAAGTATACCACATACGTAAATTATTGTAAACTGTTTTTAAGAAATAATTGCTTTTTGTTTTCTCTTTCGTCAAATTGTTCAAGATATTGCTTAATATCTTTTATATTCGCATAGCGTTCTATATGCGAATTATCGCTTTGCTTTATCACCGCTTTGCTTATTGCGCCCGCGCCGCACGCTATAACAGACACGCTTTCTTCCATTGTTGTTATATTATTTATAGATTGCTTGCCTTTAAGCGCGTATCCCGCATTTTCGAGATTGCCTACCATCTGCTTTTGTCTGTAAAGATAATACGGAACATAGCCGCTATTTTTAAGCGCGGTATGCGCGTAGTCCATCATCTGTTCGGTATAGCGGTATTCGCGCAAAGTATCTTCTTCGGCAAACACCGAACCGCGTTTTTTGGAAAGCGTGTGAACGGTTATATTTTCGGGTCGCAATTCCATTATCCTGTCAAGCGTAGACGAAAACATCTGCGGCGTTTCGTCCGGAAGCCCCGCGATAAGGTCCACATTCAAATTAAAATCGAACTCTCTCGCCAAAGAATACGCTTTGAAAAAATCGGCGGCGGTATGGTCGCGCCCTATGTTTTTCAACGTTTCGTCGAACAAAGTCTGCGGATTTACGCTGATTCTGTTCACGCCGTGCCGCGCAAGTACTTTTAGCTTGTCGCGGGTTATGGTTTCGGGTCTGCCCGCTTCGCACGTGTACTCGATATTTTTATACGGTATTGCGGATAATACTTCGTTCAGAAGTTCCGCATCCAAAACGGTCGGAGTTCCGCCGCCTATATATACCGACAAAACTTTCTTATTCGATTCCTTTATAAGACCGACCGACGAAATTATTTCTTTTTTCAGAGCGTCTACGTAAGGCAGAATGAATTTCTTTTGCTTATCTATCGCAACCGAAACGAAAGAGCAATATTTACAGCGGGTAGGACAAAGCGGAATATGAACGTAAAAGTTCACGTAATTCCCGTCGTCGGTAAAGTATCCTCTCTGATTGCTCAGAATATCCGCAAGCAATGCCGATTTGCTTTCCGAAATACCGTAAGTACCGCTAAGCGCTTCGGGCAATTCTTCAAGCGCCACCCCGCCGTTAAACAACTCGTAAGCGAGCCGACTCGGTCGAACACCCGTCAACGCGCCCCACGGCAAATCGCGCTTAAAAACCGCATTCAGCGCCGCATACAGCGAATTTTTCAGAAATCTCAGCGTTATCTTACGGAATCCCAACTTATCGCGCGGAATTTCGGCGGTGTTGGAATAGCAGAATTTTTCGCCCGATACGGTTATTTCCACGTTGCGCATTTCCCCGCCGCCCGACAGCAACTCAACCGAAAACGACTCCGACGGACAATATGCGTCGAATTGTCTTATAAGCTCGGCAAGCTCGGCTTTGTATTCTTCGGTATCGGTAATAAAATCAAACATAAGGGTTATGAGTTTTCTCGAATAATAACGAAGTCGCTCTGTCGTGCCCCGGGTAAACGGCATACTCTCCGTTCAAATTAAATAAAACGTTGCGTAGAGAATTCGCAAGGGCGCGCTCGTCGCCGGTAGGAAAATCGGTTCTGCCCGCCGATAAATAAAAGAGAGTATCGCCCGAAAATATCCACGAACCGTAAATATAACAAACGCTCCCCGCCGTATGACCCGGCGTGTTCAGAACCTTGAATTTCATTCCGCACAAATCGAGAACTTCGCCGCCGTCTACAATTATATCCGAAGTAAACGGCTCTACGGTCGCTCCGAAATAACTTGCCACCGACAAATCGGCGTCAGACGGGAAATCTTTATCGTTGCGGTGCATAACGACTTTTGCGCCGTCGCGTTGCAACTCGGCAACCGCACCTATATGGTCCCAATGACCGTGCGTCAGAAGAACGTATTTGCACACAAGAGAATTTTTGTCTAAAAAGCACCTGATTTTATCATACGAGCCGCCTGCGTCTACAACTATCGCGTCGCTCCCTTTATAAACTATGTATGCGTTGGTTCCGAGCTCGCCTACGCTTAAAACTATCGGACCGTTCACGTTGTGCTCCTGAAAACTTTATCCACTTCGGGCAATGCCTGAATTTTCTTTATAAGCAAGTCGATTTGTTCCGTTTCGCTTACGCGCACGCCGAAATTGATAATCGCGTTGCTGTTTTTGTCGATTCTGGCATTAAGACTGTCGATAGACAATTTTAATTCGGAAATGCTCGTAGTGATTTTAGCGAGCAAACCCTCCGAATTGCGGGCTTCTACCTGCAACGACACTACGAAAGACGCGTTCGCCTGATTTGCCCACGTTGCGTCGATAAGACGGAAAACTTCGGCGTTTTTCATATTCGGACAGCTCTTGCGATGTACCGCAACGCCGCGCCCGCGCGAAATAAAGCCGACTATTTCGTCGCCGGGAACGGGATTACAACACTTTGCAAGGCGCACAAGCAAATCGTCGTGTCCGTGAATTATAACGCCCTGATTGCTTGTTTTGCCCTTGCTCTGCGAAGATTTTTCGGGCAGCTTTTTGAAATCGTTTTCGCGTTTATAAAAATCGATAAGTTTAAGCAGTATCTGATTTACCGTAAAGCCGCCGTATCCGACGGAAGCATATAAATCGTCCAACGACGAAATCGAATATCTTTGCATTATGATTTCAAGCCACTTCGGAACCATAAGCTGACTTAAAGTATATCCCCTGCGCTTCGCTTCCGCTTCGAGCATATCCTTGCCGAGCTTGATATTCTCTTCCTTCATTTCCTTTTTGAAGAAAGCGTTGATTTTGGATTTGGCTTGCGTCGTCTTTACAAATCTGAGCCAATCGCGGCTCGGACCTTTCGACGCGGACGAAGTAATAATCTCAACGTAATCGCCCGTTTGGAGCTTCGTTTCGAGCGGCACAATTTTACTGTTGATTTTCGCACCGACGCATTTATTGCCGACTTCGCTGTGAAGTCGGTAGGCAAAGTCTATCGGCGTAGACCCTTCGGGCAAAACTATAACGTCGCCCTTAGGCGTAAATACGAATACTTCGCCGCTGTAAAGGTCGAATTTAAGCGACTCGTAAAACTCTTGCGGGCTTGCAATGCTTTCGCTCTGAACGTCCATAACGCCGCGCAACCATTCGAGTTTTTCGTCAAGGTCGCCCGAAGCGCCGCGCTGTTCCTTATACTTCCAATGCGCAGCAACGCCGTATTCGGCTATTCGGTGCATCTCGAACGTTCTGATTTGAATTTCGAACGGCATTCCGTAAGTAGTCATAACCGTTGTGTGAAGCGACTGATAATTGTTCGGCTTCGGCACGGCTATATAATCCTTGAATCTTCCCGGGATAGGTTTCCACTTTGTGTGTATCATTCCGAGAACTTCATAACAATCTTTTACCGATTCGACGATAACGCGCACAGCCGTCAAATCGTAAATCTGCTCGAACGTGCGGTTATGATTTATCATCTTCTTGTAAATGCTGTAAAAATGCTTCGGTCTGCCGCTGACTTCTCCGTTAATTTTAAGCTCGCTCAAAATATCTTCGAGCTGATTGCATATCTGATTTACAAGTACCTGACGCTCGGCGCGCTTCAACGATATTTCGTTGACGAGAGAGTCGTAAACGGCGGGATGCAACGCTTTTAAGCATAAATCTTCGAGCTCGCATTTGAAATAGCTTAGTCCCAGGCGCGAAGCAAGCGGCGCGTAAATTTCGAGCGTTTCCTTTGCCATAGCAATCTGCCGCTCGAAAGAAATGCCCGATAACGTGCGCATATTATGCAATCTGTCCGCAAGTTTTATCAGGATAACGCGAATATCCTTTGCCATAGCAAAAAACATTCGGCGGAAATTTTCGGCTTGCTCTTCTTCTTTTGATTTGAAAGTTATTTTGTCGAGCTTTGTAACTCCGTCTACGAGCTCGGATATTTCTTCGCCGAACAGCTTTTTAATATCGCCGAGCGTCGCTTTCGTATCTTCGATAACGTCGTGTAAAACCGCCGCGCCTATTGTGGAATAATCGAGCCCTATATCGAGCAGTAAATTCGCCACGGCTATCGGGTGCGTAATATACGGCTCGCCCGATTCTCTTTTCTGTCCGTCGTGCATTTTGTACGCATAGTCGCATATTTTGTCCAAAACGGCGGACTGCTCGGTTGTAAATATAGATTTATAACGGGATTTTAAGTTTTCCATCATCCTAGAATCTCCCGCACGCGGTTATATGCCGCAGACAAGCTAAGTTCCGACTTAACTCCCCGGTTAATTTTAATCGCAAATTCGCCGCGCTTAATATCGAAAAATTTCAATTCGTTGAACACCGTTACGCAAAATACGAATTGCGCAACGTTAATACCGTCAACGCGCGTACGCAAAAGTCTGAAAAACGAAAATATATTCTGCGCGCTCAAATCTGCGTTGCGGCGCATAATATCGAAATATTTTCCGAATGTCTCCCGACTTGCGTCAAGTCCGTCGAACGTTTCTTTTACGTTAGAGTCTTCGGGTATGAAAACTTCGGCTTTCGTTTTTGAATTTATATATGCAATAACTCCGTCCGACGGCGGAGAATCAACGAAAACTATTTTCCCGAAATTACTGAGCATAAGGTCCGAATCGAATACGGGCGAAACCATAATGCGCGAATAATTATTTTTGGAAGTGGAATACATAAATTCATTGAGAACGAATTTATCCTTAAAATCATTACTTAGTTCTCGGTAGCTTTTTTCCGAACCGCAAATAACAAGCGTACCGAAAATATTGCCGTCCACAAACCGAGCTAAATCTTTGCGTGCATACTTCGTAAACTTAGCTTCGCCGCCGACAGGATATGCAAGGTACTTTAAGAATGCGGCTTTTGCAACGGACGGATTTATAAACAGTTCGCTTACGTCTACTCCGCGCAAAATAGCACGGCGGCTATCCTTTCCGCCGAACGACGAAAGCCCCACTTCGACCAACAAATCTTTTGCCGCCGCCCCCATAAGAAACTGATTTTCGTTGTAAAAGTTAAATGCGAGAATCGGCAACCCCGTTTCGGTTACTATATTCGTATGGTTATAATTACTCTTACAAGGCGAAACTTCGAGCTTGTTAACCGTTGTTCTGAATAAAGGACGGGTATTCCCGTTCCCTATCGGCTCTATCTTTTCAAGCGATTTTGCCAAAGACAAATCTATATCTTTGACTTCTATATCAAGGTCGTATTCCGCATACGGTAAAAAGCAGTTTTCGTCGAAATTTTTCAGATAAGCGTTTACCTGCTTTTTGAACTCGTCTACATTCTCGGGCGCAATCGAAAAACCTGCCGCCTGACTGTGTCCGCCGAACTCCGTAAGAACGGAAGAAACAGACGAAAGCAATTCGTAAATATTTACGTCGCTTATACTTCTGCAAGTTCCCTTATAAAGGTCGCCCGACCTTACCAATATAAACGTAGGACGCTTGAAATCTCCCGCTATCTGAGCCGCCAAAATGCCGGTAATGCCTTTCTCCCAATCGGGATGACAAAGTATAATCGCGCGGTTATCTATAAGATTTTCGCTTTTGATAATACGTATGGCTTCCACGTAGTGCGCGTCGCAAAGCTCCTTTCGCTTTACGTTGTCGGCGTTTATTTCGTCGATTATGGCTTTAATCCTGCCTGAATCTTTCGTAATAAGCAGTTCAAACGCACGGTAAGCGTCGCCCATTCTGCCCGCGGCGTTTATGCGCGGCGCAATCTTATAGGCTACGTCGCTACTCGTAACAGAGCCGTCGAGCTGCTGATTTTTCAATAAGGCTTTCAAGCCCTTATTAGTAAGATTTTCACTTTTTATGCCCGACTGAACTATCAATCTATTTTCGTCCAAAAGAGGCACAAGGTCGGCGACGGTAGCAACGGCGGCAAGGTCGAAATATTCCTTTGCTTTTTCTATTCCGCCCATAGCCTGAACGAGCTTTAACGCCACGCCCGCGCCGCAAAGATAATCTATCGGATAATTACAATCGGACTGCTTGGGGTTTATTACGATGCAATTCGGCACGCGCTCGGAAACTTCGTGATGGTCCGTTACTATAACGTCGACGCCAAGGTCCATAGCGTATTCGACTTCTTCATAAGCCGAAATTCCGCAATCGCAAGTAATTATCAGGTCGGGACACGCCGCGTCTATGATTTTTTCGAGCGATTCTATACTAAGCCCGTATCCTTCCGACGACCTGTTCGGAATATGCGTATAAATATTAAGCCCTTCGCCCGACAAAAACAACGACAATATAGCCGACGCGCAAACTCCGTCCGCGTCGTAATCGCCGTACACCACGACTTTTTCGTCGTTCTCAATCGCAAGATTTATGCGGCCTACGGCTTCCCGCATACCCTTCATCAAAAACGGGTCGTAAAAATTATCCTCATCGGGTTTCAGGAATTTCGAAATTTTATCTTCCGTATCGAAACCGCGCGAAAAAAGAAGCTCCACGAGTTTTTTATGCAACCCGAGTTTTTCGGCTGTTTTTTCCACGACAGCCGCGTCCTTTATATCGTTATTCCGTTTTTTCAGCGTGAGATTCATTCGAAACGTTTTATCCTTTTAACAAAAAAGCCCTCGTAAGAAGGCTTTTTAAGTTTTTAATTTGATTGAGTATTTTCTGTCGGCGCCTTCTCGGTATAAGGAATCTTCTTATGTTTCTTTTCGAGATACCCTTTCCAACTTGCCCAAATCGACGGTGAAATACAAATCGACGAGTAAGTTCCGGCGAGCAAACCTATTATAATCGGCAATGCAAAGACTCTTATGGACGGCACGCCGATTATTGCGACCATTCCAATCATTATAAGCGTGGTTATCGTAGTATTTATCGAACGCAACAGGGTTTCCTTAACCGAACGGTTTGCAACCTGTGCCGCCGTAAGATTTTTGTTGAGCGGCGACTTATGATTTTCGCGTATGCGGTCGAATATAATAATCGTGTTGTTTATCGAATAACCGAGTATCGTAATAAGCGCGGCGATAAACGTAGAACCTATTTCGATATGGAAAATAACTATAAACGCAAACATTATTATAATATCGTGCATTAGCGCAATAATTGCGGCAACACCCGAAGAAACTTCGAATCTGAACGCAATATAAACAAGCATAAGAACTATTGCGAGAGCGACGGCAAGTATAGCGTTAGTAAGAAGTTCGTTACTTACGGTAGCGCTTATCATTTCGCCCTGCTCCGCTCTGCCGTATTCGGGTACGTCCAACGCTTTTGCGAATGCGGCTTTTATTTCTTCCGCAATCTGAGCGTTCACCGTAACCACTGCCGCGCTATCCGCCGAGCGTGTAATATCGCTTTCGGTAATACCCAAAGAATTTTCAGCCGAGAATGCAAGTATATTGTTCTTTATATCTTCCAACACGGGGTCGGATATAACTTCGAGATACGTTGCCGTAACCTTTCCGCCGTCATAGCTTACGGCAGACGGAGTAATTTTGAACAGCTCGTTTAATTCTTCTATAAGTTTGACGTTGATTTCATTCTCCATAAGACTTTGAGTATCAACGCCTTTTTCTTCCTTAACGGACTGATAGCGGACATAAATCGCCGCCGTCTCGCCCGAACCTTGCTTTTGCATAGAAGAAACTTTCAAGCCGTATTTATTTCCGTCGTCGTCCGACAGATTTTCGAAAATATCTTCGATTTGCGACGCATAAGAATCGTAGTTATCGTCGGTCAATTTTGTCGAAAGCTCTACTTCTACGGTGTAACCGCCCGTAAAATCCATTCCGAGATTTACGGCGCTGCCGAGAGTGAACTGAAATATTATTCCCATAATAATAGCCAGAACGACTATCGCCGCGGGAACAATATACAATATCTTTCTTTTTTCTACGATTTTGAAATCGCGTTCCAAGAGGTTAGACAGTTTCATTTGCCGCGCCTCCTTCCTTTTTAGCTTTCTCCGCTTCTTTCTGTCTGCGCTTTTCGGCTTTTTCTTCTTGTTCCAAACGTTCCCTTTCTTCTATCTGAGCGTCCGTTTTGTCGGCTTCTATGTTCTCGAAACCTTTGCCGCGCTTCAAGTTATAAAGTTTGGGATTCGTGGAATTGATATGAAGTACCCACTTAATTATTCCGCGCGTTACGACAAGCGCCATAAACATAGAAAGAATAATACCTATAAGCAACGTAATGGCAAAACCTTTTACCGAACCCGAACCGAAGAAGTACAGCACAACGCCCGCTATAATCGTCGTTATGTTACTGTCGAATATCGACCAGAACGCTTTCTTAAAGCCCGCATAGTACGATGCGAGAATGGATTTACCGTTGCGGTATTCTTCTTTGATACGCTCGTAAATAATAACGTTCGCGTCAACCGCCATACCGATACTCAGCAATATACCCGCGATACCCGGAAGCGTAAGCTGAACGCCGGGAACGACCGCAAGCAAAAACAGCATTAAAACGGTGTACAACATAAGCGACAACGATGCAATACCGCCGAACATTCTGTATATTATACACATAAATACCATAACGAGAACAAGCCCGACTATACCCGCAATAAGTCCGAGCATAAGCGCTCTTTCGCCGAGTGTAGGCGAAATCGTGGAACTTTCGAGCAACGAGAGTTTCACTTCGAACTGACCCGAAGTAATCTGGTCGGCAAGATTCTGAGCGACTTCCTGCGATTCCATATTGGTAATTATCGCCTTGCCGTTTACGATTTGGTCGTTTATGGTAGGCGAACTTATAGTAGTGTCTTCGCCGTCGACAGTGGTAATTATCGAAATAGTTTTGCCGCGGTTCTCTTCTTTCGTGGCTTCTCTGAAAGCCGCCGCGCCAGCGCTGTCAAGCGAAAGCTGAACCACGTAGCTTGCCGATTCGTTATCATAGCCCGGTTTAGCCGAAACAACGTTTTCACCCGTAAGCACGGTATTGCCGTCGAGCACGAATTTAAGTTCGGCAGGCTTACCTATAATATCGAAAATCTTCGAGGGCTCGTCCACGTCGGGAACTTCGACGCGAAGACGCGTATCGCCTTCTCTTACTACTGTAGCTTCGGTATAACCCTTATTTACGAGTAAATTCTCCAATCTCGTGCGAGTGCCTTCCATTCGGGACGAAATCTCCGACGTATTCTCGGTTTCAGCCATTTCGTAAACCGCGTAAACGCCGCCTTTAAGGTCAAGTCCGAGCTTAATCGTTCTGGCAAACGACTTGAAAGTCGTCATACCGAAATTCATAGGGATAAAAGAAAACACAAGCCCGATTATGAGAATAACGCCAATTATAGATAGTTTTATGATTGACGATTTTTTCTTCATTTAAGGCCTCCTGTATGCAATACTATGATTATATAATAAAATTGTGGCTTTCGTCAAATGAAAATGACCGTAATTTCCAAATGCTTGAAAAATGTCTGCGCGTCGGAAATGAGAAAATCGACCGATTATTATCTTTTTTCGATTGCGTGAAGCGCAAGAGCGCACTCGATACGCTTTCTCATCATAGCGCAGGACGTCTTATGTTGCTTTGAAAGCGTTCCGTAAAAATTAACGGAATTTGCCGCGCACCCGCCGCTACAATAATATTTTGCCCAGCAGTTCGGACAATCTTCTTTCTTCGTAAGTATATTGTCGATAAAATACTCGGGTATCGTTTTATCGAACGTGCCTTTAAGAATATTGCCCATTTTATAGCGTTCTATTCCGCAAAATTGATGACAGGGATATATATCTCCCGACGGAGTTACGGCAACGTACTCACACCCCGCCCCGCAACTCGACAATCTTTTGGTTTCGCAAGGTCCGCCTTCCAAATCTATATTGAAATGAAAGAACCCGAACCACTTATCCGTGCGCCTGCGCCTTAAATATTCGGCGGCAAGAATTTCGTATTCTTTTTCTATTTCGGGCAAATCCTTTTCGGTAATGGCAAGCGGATTATTATCGGGCAACACCACGGGTTCGAGCGAAATCTGGTCGAAACCGTAATCGTTGAGAGCAAGAGCGTCTGCGGCAAAATCTTTGTTAAGACTTGTAAACGTTCCGCGGATATAATACTGTTTGTCGCCCCTAATCTTGCGAAAAGCAAGCGCATTCTTCAAAATTATATCGAACGAATCTTTACCGTTGCGCGTCTTTCTTATACGGTTATGAACGTCTTTACGCCCGTCTATGCTTATAACCACGTTATACATTTCCCTGTTTATAAACTCGGAAATTTCGGGAGTAAGCGCGACGGCGTTCGTAGTTATGGTAAAACGGAACTCTTTGCCGGTTTCTTTTTCTCTTTGACGCGCGTATTCTACCGTCTGCTTTACTACGTCGAAATTCAAAAGCGGCTCGCCGCCGAAAAAATCGACTTCGAGATACCGTCTGTTAGAACTCCTTTCGATAAGAAAATCTATCGCTCTTTTCGCAACGTCCGAGTCCATATTCATTTTCAGCCCTTTATAAGAGCCGCCGTCTGCGAAACAATACTCGCAAGCAAGATTGCAATCGTGCGAGATATTAAGGCACATAGACTTGATTATTCCGTTATAAATGCGCGGAGTATGAGTTCTTTCGACCGAAAACAGCACGCCTTCTTTCATAAGGTCGTTTATTTCCTGTTTCGATTCTTCAATCTGCTTTTCCGAATAACGAGAAAATTCTCCCTTTGACTGTTCATTGGGAGAATTTATTTCGTCAATCAGTTTTTTTGTCAGTTCGTCGATTTCGTAAAACGACCCGCTTTCGACGTCCAACATAAAGAATCTATCAAGACATCCGAACGTGTGTACCATTTTATAAGAACTTAATCTCTTTCTTTCGGCGTAAGTCTGTTAGTCTTCTTCTGTTCACAAGATTGATTGCCGACCGTGCAACTCGTTTTGCAAGCCGATTGGCAGCTCGACTGACATTCTCCGCATCCGGTGCCTTTGCCGCACGCAATAGTAGACTTAGCTATTATTTTGATGTGTTTCATAATTTTATCCTCCACAATGCAACTGTTTTATTTCCGTATAATTATATAATAT
>WSNJ01000022.1 GCA_013316045.1 Clostridia bacterium | reverse complement strand
GAACGCATACATATATAATTATTTGGGTTTAGTAAAAATAAACAAAAAGTTTAATTAAAAAAGACTTGTTTTACGCGGAGTTTAGGAATACTAAGAAATGGAAATCGGTAGCAAAATCAAGGAAATAAGGCTTAAAAATCAGCTTACGCAAGAAGAACTCGCCGACCGTTGCGAGCTTAGCAAAGGGTATATAAGTCAGCTCGAAAACGACCTTACGAGTCCGTCTATTGCCACGCTTATGGACATTTTGCAGAGCTTGGGAACGTCGCTTTCGGAATTCTTCTCGGACGAAGCCGACGAACGGATTGTGTTTTCGGAAGAAGAACAGTTCGAAAAGGTCAGTGAAAAAAATACGATACGTTGGCTCGTTCCCACGGCGCAGAAAAACGCGATGGAGCCTATACTCATTACGTTGGAAAAAGGCGGCGCGTCCGAGCCCGATTTGCCGCACGAAGGCGAAGAATTCGGGCTTGTGCTAAGCGGGACCGTTTCGGTCGGCGTGGGCAAAAAGCAGGTAAAAGCCAAGCAAGGCGACACGTTCTACTTCCGTTCGTCGAAAACGCACAGGATAGAGAACGTAGGGGAGAGTGTGGCTAGGGTTGTGTGGGTGTCGTGTCCCCCCAACTTTTAATCGGCGGCGCGGGCACGCACATATAGCGGCTACGTGCGGCAAGTCCGCTCGGTCGAGTATGTCAAAATACACTCCCGTCGCAGACTTGCCGCCTGTTGCCGCTCTCTGCACGCGCCCGCACCGCCTTGGCGGGTTAGGGAAACGACCGCTCTCCGCCGCCTTGGGTGAGCACTTGTACCACCTTGGGTGAGAGCGAAAACCCTATAAAAAGGCTTCTCCTTGAAGGGCGCGACGCGGCGGCTTGCCGCAAAAAAGCAATAGCATTGCTTTTTTAGCCAAAGCGCGGCGCAAGCTATGCTTGCGACAGGCAAGGCTGTGCGGTTGCAAAGCGGAGCGACCGACCGCACTGATGAGGTTAAAACAACTAAAAAAATCAAAGGAACGAAAGAAATGGCGGAAAATACCGTTGCGCTCAAAGCGGGCGCGGAAAAATTCGATAAAATAATAGAAATACGCAACGTAACGAAAGTTTTCGACGACGTAACCGTCGTCGACGATATGAGCCTTTCGATTAAGCGCGGCGATTTTGTAACGCTGCTCGGTCCGTCGGGTTGCGGCAAAACCACTCTGCTTAGGATGATAGCGGGTTTTGAAACGCCTACGAAAGGCAGTATATTTTTGGAAAAACAGGACGTTACGGCAATTCCGCCGCACAAGCGTCCGATAAACACGGTGTTTCAGAAGTACGCGCTTTTTCCGCATCTCAACGTATACAACAACATAGCTTTCGGCTTAAAGCTCGCAAAAGTCGACGGCGAGCCGAAAAAGGATAAAAAGACGGGCGAGTTAAAACCTACGCTCAGAAAATACACGAAGGACGAAATCCGCGGAAAAGTCGAACGCGCGTTAAAGATTGTAGGCTTGGAAGGCTACGGCAGCCGCGACGTGAATTCGCTTTCGGGCGGACAGCAACAGCGCGTCGCAATAGCGCGCGCAATCGTATTGGAGCCGAAAGTACTGCTTCTCGACGAACCGCTCGGCGCGCTCGACCTTAAAATGCGCAAGGAAATGCAAATCGAGCTTAAAAACATACACCGCAACTTAGGCATAACTTTCGTGTACGTAACGCACGACCAGGAAGAAGCTCTTACTATGTCCGACAAGATTGTCGTAATTAACGACGGCGTGATTCAGCAAATCGGCACGCCGAAAAAGATTTACGACGAACCCGCGAACGCGTTTGTGGCGGACTTTATAGGCGAAAGCAACATTTTGTCGGGCACTATGATTGCCGACTTTAAGGTAAGTTTCTGCGATAAGATTTTCGAGTGCGAAGACAAAGGTTTTGCGAAAAACGAAAAGGTCGACCTTGTTATCCGTCCCGAAGACATCAAACTGCACAAGCAGGGCTCGGGCAAGAGCGAGCTTCAAGGCAAAGTTATTTCGTCCGTATTCAAGGGAACGGACTACGAAATGATAGTCGATACGGGAATGTACGAATTTACCGTTCAGAGCACGAAAGAGTTTCCCGTCGATTCGCTCGTCGAATTCTCGGTAGAGCCGAACGCCATTCATATTATGAAAAAGCTAAGGACGATAAACACGTTTATAACTACGGTTACGGGCGAAAACACGGTCGAGATTTGCGGCGGCGATTTCGAGTTCGACAACAGTTTTGGTTTTGAAAAGGGCGAAAGAGTGCGCGTATCCGTGCCGTTCGACAAGATAGAGCTTACCGACGACGAAGCCGATGGAGTTATAGGCGGTAATATCGGTCAGAGCTACTATAAGGGCGCGTATTATCAGGTGCAGGTATATACCGACGACGACCGTGATTTTTATCTCGACACGCACGACGAGTGGGATATAGACGACCGCGTGGGTATCGTGATACCGCCGCAAGGTATCATCGTTGAAAAATACGTCGAAACCGACGAAGAAGAAAAAACCGAAGAAACGACGGAAGAAGTTTCGGGAGAGAGCGAATAATGAAAAAACGCGCTTTCGACAAGGGAATTTTCGCGTTCCCGTATATGATACTCTCGGCGATATTCATAATATTTCCGCTCGTGCTCGTGCTTGTATACGCATTCCGCGGCGTGGACGGAAAATTCACGTTCGACAACTTCGCGCAGGTGTTCACGAATCCGACGAATTATATGCTTATTCTCAAAACGATAGGCATTGCGCTAATAACGACGGCGATTTGTCTGCTTATAGCGTATCCCGTAGCGTTTGTTCTCGCGTCGTCGCACTTCAACAAGCATACTATTCTCGCGTTGCTGTTTATAATTCCTATGTGGATGAACTTCGTTCTGCGTATGTACGCGTTGCAGTCGCTCCTGAATATGATTAACGTAAAAGACAGCTTTTGGGCGGCAATAATAGGTATGGTTTACGACTATCTGCCGTTTATGCTGCTCCCGATTTACACTTCGCTCGTAAATATGGACAAAAGCTACGTCGAAGCGAGCCGCGACTTGGGCGGCGGCGACGTGCAGACTTTCTTCCGCATAACGTTTCCGCTTTCCGTCCCCGGAATAATCAGCGGCATTCTTATGGTATTTATGCCCACGTTCAGTTCGTATGCGATAACCGATATACTCGGCGGAACGGAAGCGAGCGTAATCGGCGGCAAGATTAACACGCTGTTCGGCGAGCGCCTTACCTGGGGACTCGGGTCGGCTCTGTCGTTTATCCTGCTTGTGATAGTAATAGTCGTGATGGTTGCCGGCAATCTTATAACCCGAGCGAGCAACAAAGCCAAATCCGACGCGGCAGACAATTCCATAGTCGGGGGTCGCATAAGATGAACGCGAAAAAGATAATAAAACTCACGGTAAGTTGGCTTATTCTCGCGCTTGCGCTCGCGTTTATGTACCTGCCGCTTATACTCATAGTCGTTTATTCGTTTATCGACGCGCGGCTCGTCGGCGGAAAGGGGAACTTTTCGTTCGAGCTGTACGCGAATCTGTTCAAAAACCAAAGCCTTATGACGGCGGCGGGCAACACGATAGTAATAGGACTTGTGTCGAGCCTGCTCGCAACGCTTATAGGCACGGTCAGCGCGGTCGGCATTTACTATATGAAGCGCGGCAAGAAAGCGGCAAACTTCGTTTCGCAGATAACGGTCGTCAACGCCGAAATAGTAACCGCCGTAGGCTTTTTCCTGCTCGTACTGTTCCTGTCAAACACGCTGCGACTGCCCGTTCAGAAAGGGCTCGGCTGGCTTATCGTCTGCCACACTATGCTGACCGTTCCGTACGTAATACTTTCGGTAAGTCCGAGATTGAATCAGCTTAATCCGAATTTGTTCGAAGCGGGGCAGGACTTGGGCGCGGGACCTATGCGAACGCTTATAACGGTAATTTTCCCGCAACTTGTAAAGGGTATGATTTCGGGCTTTGCGATAGCGTTTACGCTGAGTCTTGACGATTTCGTAGTAACGAAAATGAACACCGGCAACGGCGTTGCGACGATTTCGACTTACGTTTACGATTCGTTGAAACGTACGCTCGACCCGTCCGTCCGCGCGCTGAGCACGATAATATTCGTCGTGGTGCTCGCCGTGCTTGTGGTAATGAATCTGGTCGGCAAGAAAAAGGCAAAAAAAATCAAAAAATAAAATCCGACGAAAAGGAGAAAAAATAAAAAATGAAAAAAATAGTATGTTTTTTAATGACGGTAATGCTGTGCGCGCTCTCGGTTACGGCGTTTGCCGGCTGTTCCAAAAGGGACGAACTGTTGAAAATTTACGTTCCGGGCGAGTATATCGACGAAGAACTGTTCGAAGATTTTGCCGAATACTACAAGAACGAAACGGGCAAGAACGTAAAAGTTCAGATAGAGCTTTTCAATACGCTCGAAGAAATGCTCACGCGTATGGATATAGAAAAGCCCGATTTCGACCTTATCTGCCCGAGCGACTATGCAATCGAGCGGATGATAGACAAGGGCTGGGTTCGGAAAGTAGATAAAAACATTATCGACGCCGAAAAAGTAATGCGCGAAGAATATATCGCGCTCAGCCGCGAGTTCGACCCGAATCTCGAATATTCCGTTCCGTATATGTACGGCACTTACGGCATAATGTACAACTACGAAAAGACGAACAAGCGCCTTACGAGCTGGTCGAGCATTTTCGAAAACGAATTTTCGGGCGAAGTTTATCAGAAGAAGTCTATGCGCGAGTTCTACGTGAGCGCGTGCCTGTACGCAAAGCGCGCGGAGCTTTCGGCGGCAAGCAACGGGTTTAAGAGCTACGGCGCGGAATACAAAGAGCTTCTCAAAGAGATATACTCCGACACTTCCGCCGAAATGCTCGCGGCGGCGAGAGAAGTTCTTACGACGCAGAAACAGCACCTTAAAAAGTACGACGACGAAGACGGTAAATTCCTTATGGCGCAGAACGAAGGCGCCGCGGGACTTTTCTGGTCGTGCGACGCGGGCTACGTTATGAGCGAATACGAAGACGAAGACGGAAACGTTAAGCCGGGTAACCCGAACCTTTGGTATATTATTCCCGAAGAAGGCGGCAACGTTTATATCGACTCGTTCGTGATTTCGTCGTATGCGAAGAACACGGACGCGGCAAACTATTTCCTTAAATTTCTCTGCGAGAAAGAAGTTGCAATACGGAACAGTGAATTCGCGGGCGCAATCAGCCCCGTAAAGGCGGCTTACGACGAACTTTTGGCAAGCTACACCGACGAGCGCGAGAACAAAACGGGTATATTCGAAGACAAGAGCGACGAATGGTGCGCTATGTATATGGATATGATTTTCCCGTCGCAAAACACGCTCGACCGTTGCGCGATTAACCCCGACTACAAGAACGCGGCGCAAGAACAGGCTATCGCGTCTATGTTTGCCGATATGACGAATTGATTCCGTTATCGCATTGCTTTATGAATTTACCCGACGAACACAATAACAACTCAAAAGATTACGAATACGACGCGGTAGTCGTAGGCATAGGACACGCGGGAATAGAAGCGGCGCTTGCTTTGGCGCGGCTTAACAACAGAACGCTTTGTTTGTCCGTAACGCTCGACAACGCGGGTTATCTTGCGTGCAATCCGAGTATCGGCGGCACGGCGAAAGGTCATCTCGTGCGCGAAGTCGACGCGCTCGGCGGCGAAATGGGCAGGGCGGCGGACAGAACGTTGACGCAACTCAGAATGCTCAATTCGTCGAAAGGTCCCGCCGTTCACTCGCTCAGGGCGCAGGTAGACAAATACAAGTACCACGAGTATATTAAAAGCGTTTTGGAGAGCGAAGAAAATCTGTTTCTGCGCCAAGGCGAAGCTAAAAACATAATCGTCGAAAACGGCGAAATCCGCGGCGTGGAAACTGTTACGGGTCTTGTTTACCGCGCAAAAGCCGTCGTGCTTGCCTGCGGCGTTTACTTGAAGTCTACCATTATAGTGGGAAGCGTTATCGAAGAACGCGGACCCGTCTGCTTTCCGCGCGCGAATTATCTTTCGGAGTCGCTCGAACGCGAAGGCTTTGTTCTGCGCCGTTTCAAAACGGGAACGCCCGCAAGAGTAAAGCGCGACAGCGTAGACTTGCAAAAACTCGAAATTCAGTACGGCGAAGACACCCCGTACAGCTTTTGCTCGCTCGACTTGAAGCCGAAGAAGAAAAAAAACGTCTGCTATCTCGGATACACGAACGGAAAAACGCACGACGTTATCCGCGCCAACTTGAAAAAAAGCCCGAAATACGGCGGACTCATTCACGGCACGGGCGCGAGATACTGCCCGTCGCTCGAAGACAAAGTCGTAAGGTTTGCGGACAAGGAGCGGCATCAGTTCTTTCTCGAACCCGAAGGCGACGGCACGAAAGAAATGTACGTGCAGGGTCTTTCGACGGGACTTCCCGCCGACGTTCAGCTCGAATTTTACCGCACGATAGACGGCTTTGAAAATTTGGAGATAATGCGCGACGCGTATGCCATCGAGTACGAGTGCGTCGACCCTAAGCAGCTTTTTCCCACGCTTATGAGCAAACGCGTGCGTGGGCTGTTTTTCGCGGGGCAGATTAACGGAACTTCGGGCTACGAAGAAGCCGCGGCGCAAGGCATAATAGCGGGTATAAACGCGGCGCGGTATATCGCGGGGGAGCCGCCCGTAATCTTAACGCGCGACAGCTCGTATATAGGCGTTCTTATAGACGACCTTGTAACGGTGGGAACGAACGAGCCTTACAGAATGATGACGTCCCGCGCCGAGTTCAGACTGCTATTGCGGCAGGACAACGCCGATTTGCGCCTGACCCCGATAGGAATCGAGGTCGGTCTTGTGGATAAAAAGCGCGCCGCGGTCTATAAAAAGAAAAAGCGCGATATAGCGAAAGCCGAAGCCGCGCTGAAAACGGTTCTGCCGCAGAACGCGCTCGAAGAATATTTTGCGCGCATAGGCGACGCTCCCGCGAAAAGCGCAATGACCGCCGAAGAAGTAATCAAACGCAACTTTGTTACGCGCGAGAATTTCTGCGAACGTTTCGGACTTTTCGACGGACTTATGCCCGCCGCCGTGAACCACGTGTTTATCGAAACGCGTTACAGGGGCTACTTAGAGCGCGAACGCCGCGCCGCCGACGAAATAAAGCGCGTGGAGAGTATGCCGATTTCGCCCGACACCGATTTTACGAAAATAGACGGACTGAGAAACGAAGCGAAAGAAAAGCTCGCCGCGGTGCGTCCGCTCACGGTAGGACAGGCGAGCCGAATAAGCGGCGTAACGCCCGCCGACGTCAACGTTCTGATTATAAGACTGAAAAACGCATAATTTTACAGCAATTTACAAATCATACTTTTATTATGAAATGTAAAGTATGTAACAAAGAAATTTCACCCGACGAAGCGTTCACCTGCGAATTCTGCGGTTCTCATTACTGCGCGTATTGCGCGTCCGCAATGGGTCTGTGCGATTGCTACGGCGAATTCAAGCGGTACAGCTGATTTATGCCGATTTTATGCCGTTTTGCGGGCAAATAAAAACCGCATAAAAATTATTGCAAAATTTTGTTAATTATGATATAATTAACGTAAGTTGCTTGTAAAGGCATAAGTTTTTCATTTTTTAGGGGAAAGGTAAGCTATGAACATCACCGAAGTACGCATCAGGCTTGTCAAGAAGGACGAAGGTAAAATGAAAGCTATTGCGTCGATTACAATCGATGACTGTTTCGTCGTTCACGACATCAAGATTATTCAGGGTAACCGAAACGAAGGCGGCGGCTATTTTATAGCAATGCCGAGTAAGAGAACGCCCGACGGCGAATTCAAAGACGTTGTGCATCCGCTGAATACCGAAACGCGCGAAATTCTTTCGAAAGTTATTCTCGAAGCGTTTGAAAAAGAATCCGCGAATGCGGCGGTAGCCGAATAAAATAAAAACCGAGCCGTAACACGCGGAAAATTATATTCATAGAATGGAAATATGAATATACATTTTATCGGGTGCGAAGGCGTAAGTATGAAGGCTTTGCGCCGAATTGCCGAGTCGAAAGGATATACGACTACGGGTTCGGACATTACGCTTGACGGGCATAACGCCGAAAACGCGGAACAAGCCGATATAGCCGTATACACTACGGCGGTCGGAGAAGATAATTGCGAAGTATTGCGCGCAAGAGAGCGCGGAATACCCGTGTATGAACGCGCGGAATTTTTGGGAATCGTGTCGCGTGAATATAAAAAAGTAATAGCCGTTGCGGGAACTCACGGAAAAACTACCGCGACGGGTTTTTGCGCGCGCGTTTTCGCTCCATTCAGACCTACCGTACATATCGGCGGCGCGGTTATCGGCGGTTGCGAAATAGTGGGCGGCGACGGATATTTTATTACCGAAGCGTGCGAGTACAAGCGCAATTTTCTGCACTTAAAGCCGCATATAGGCGTTATTCTGAATGCGGAACTCGACCATACCGATTATTATAAGGATATAGAAGATTACGTTTCGGCTTTCCGAAGTTTCGCGGATAATTGCGGAACGCTCGTTATAAACGGCGACGACGAACGTTGCGCGACGGTTTTTCACCGCAATAAAATAACGTTCGGCTTGGGCGAGCACAATTTTATCCGCGCAAAAGATATTTGCAGAACGCCGCGCGGACGCGGTTTTACCGTTGCGGTCGGGGGCAAAGAACTCGGGCGCATAGAACTGCGCACGAATTGCGTACATAACGTTTACAGCGCATTGGCTGTTTTCTGCGTCGGCTATGCGGAACGGCTCTCTTTCGACGAAATAAAGTCGGGGCTTGAAAGTTTCGGCGGCATAGCGCGTCGGTTCGAGCTTTTGGGTTCTTTCGGCGGGTGCAATCTGTATTCCGACTATGCGCATCACCCGTCCGAAATAAACGGGACCGTGCTTTCCGCGCGCGAAAACGGTTGCGAAAAGCTGACGCTCGTTTTTCAGCCGCACACGTATACGCGGCTTAAAAGTCTGTTCGACGGCTTTGTAAACAGCTTGTCGGAAGCCGACAGAATAATCGTCGCGCCCGTATTCGCCGCAAGAGAAAAGCCCGTTTACGGAATTTCGTCGCACGACCTTGTGCGCGCGCTTATTAACCGCGGCTGTAAAGCCGTGTATATCGACTCGTTTTTCTCGATAGCCGAATATCTGACTGAAACCGTCCGAAGCGGCGAAACGGTTGTTTTCGTCGGCGCGGGCGACATCGACAAAGCCGCAAAAATTTTCGCCTCATCGTTGACTGATTAGTAGGCGCGAACCCGCTTTATAAGTAAGTCCGAGTACTTGTCTTGAACCACACAGTATTTTCAAGCCTACAAAACAGCCCCCGGCTGTTGACAAGATTTTTATTTTGGAATATAATCTATATACTGAAAAATACAATAAAACGTATGTTCGGAGGGTATATGGAAAAAAGTATAAACAGAACGCTTAAATTTTTTGCCGCGCTGATTTGCTTAGTCGTGGCTTCGGCTTGCTCTTTGCTTGCGTTCGGCGTAAATGCGTCCGCGGCGAAAGCGCCTACTGCGCGTAGCTTCTATTTCGACGAATTGAAGAACAGCGAACTCGCGCAGAAATTTTACAACGTTATAAGCGAAATGGCGGAAGGCGGTCATTTCAAAAACGGAACAAACGAATACGACCTTATAGGTTCGGGTACGCTTTCCGAAGCGGAAGTAAACGCTTATCTCGACGGCGCGTCGCCGCAGGTAGTCGTTGCGCTCGGCGCGGCACGCGACGCGTATTATATGGATAATCCCGACTTGTTCTACGCCGACGTTTACAAATTATATTTAAGCGCGGGAGCACAGAACGGCAAGACGGTGGCGTTTCTCGGCACGGGCAACGCGGACAATTACTACGCGGACAACACGGTAAAAACCGCCGCCGAAGTTACGGAAGCGACGGAGAAATACGAAGCGGCCATACAAAAGGTTGTAGACCTTGCAATCTCGGCGGGCGACGACGACGTTTCGCGCATAAAAGCCGTAAACAAATATATAGCGGAAAATACCGAGTACGACTACGGCGCGGCGAAAAATCTTACGAGCGGACTTGTCGAATACGACGGTTACGTAAATACGGCTTACGGCTCGCTCGTAAACGGTAAAGCGCTTTGCGGCGGATTTGCGCGCGGTTTCAAAGCCGTTATGGACAGACTGAGTATTCCGTGCGTGCTTATTCAGGGTTATCTTTACTCGGGCAAGCAGGTCGAAAAATACGAGTCCGGTATGACTCCGCATATGTGGAACGCCGTAATGGCAGACGGGCATTGGTACGGCGTTGACGTTACGCAGAATTCGGCGGCGTTAAATATCGAAACTTATTTGCTCGTCGGCGACGAATTTCTTTCGCGCACGAACTTTGCGGACGGCGTTATTTCGACTTCGGGCTTCGAGCTTAAATATCCCGCGCTCCGCACGCTCGACTACGGTATAAACGACGACGGCAACGGCTTCGAGTTCAAAGACAGCGGCACGGTCGACGGCACAACGTTCGGTTACGAAGAACTCGATACGAGCGGCGGCAAGCAGAAAGCGCTCAATCTCGGCGTAAACTACGACGGCAAGAACGCGAAACGGCTTAAAGAAGAAGGCAAATACCTTGCGGCGCGCTACGTTAACGAAGACGGAACGTCGACTTACGGTTGGTTCGGCATACAGGCTATGGAAGACTTAACCAGCATACGGTTGAACTACGGCAATTATTCCGTAGCCACTATGTACGCACAGCAATACGCGATACAATTCGCCGTATTCGATTTTCCGACGAAAGACGGAGATATGTATTTCGACAATGAAAAGATTACTTTTGCAAACGTAATAGCGACGAGTACCATATATAAAAATCAAGGCTACGACAGCGGATTTTCGTTCCCGCCGCGCGTAAAAAGCGTAACTCCCGACGAAAAAGGTATGATTAAGTCCTTTGAACCGCTCGAAGTCGCGCTCGAATACGACGAAAAACTCGTTCCCGCGGACGGAAGCGAGCTTACGGACGGCTTTAAGGTGGAAATCGACGTAATCGGAAACGTTCACGGCAATATGAATAAATTCACCGCCGTCGAAAACGTAAGCTACGATTATAACACCGCTACGGTAAAGTTTACTTTTACGCCGAGCAAACAGTATAGTCATAACTGCGAAATGTATACTTTCGTTCCGACTAATTTGGTCGGCGAAGACAGTAAAAAAACGCCCGAGGCGGGCGGCTACCTTTCGTTCAAAATGAAGCAGGTGGTTTGCTCCAAAATATTCAACGACGGCAGACTGTATATGCAGGTTTACGGTCAACCGCAATTCGTAAGCGCAGACGACCAATCGCTGAATCAATTCGCGGACGCGAACGGTCAGCCTATCGTCGGAAATCAGCGTTCTCAGCTTATGCTCGTAGTCAACGAACCGAGCAAGAAAGAGCAGAACGCAATGAACGATATGCTGTACTCCGACAGCGAGCTTAATATCAATGAAAACGACGTTAAGGCAAGTTCGACTTACCAAATAGATTTGCAAATGTGCGGTTTGGTTCAGCAAGTTCCGCCAGGCAGTTATATGAAAGTAAGTTTCGGGTTCCCCGACGGCTACGATATGGAGCAGGCGGCAAAGGACGGCGTAACTTTTACCGTTTATCATTACAAGCGCGACAAAAACGGCGTAATAACGGGCGTCGAAGAAGTGCCTTGCATAGTTACTCAGTACGGTATAATTTCGACCGTTCAGAGTTTCAGCCCGTTTATGGTTTGCGTAGTGGACGCCGATAAAGCGGGCGCAGGCAAGGGTATTTACACATACGTCGAAGGCGCTGGCGGAAGCGTAGACAATCAGCAAATCGCTTCGGTTCAGAACGGTCGGAGCATAACCTATACGCTCAAAGCCGACGACGGCTACGCGTTGAATACGGTAACGTTGAACGGCAAAGATATTTCGAACGAAGTAGACGGCGGAAAACTTACGCTTACGTACGACAAACTCGATAAAAACAACGAACTCGAAATAACTTTCGTTTCCGAGCGCGTAAAAACATACCGCGAAAACAATAATATGCAAATTTCCAATCCGAGATACGTGGTAACGCAAGCCGATATGATTACGGCCGTATTGCCCGACCTTTCGCCCGCAAAGAAAATCGGCGCGGGAGCTATCGCGGCTATCGTAATAATTTCGGTTGTAGTCGTAGCCTTGGCGGTGGGACTTACCGTATATTTTGTAACGCGCGGAAAGGAAGGCGGTAACGGCGGCAACGGCGGTAGCGGCGGAAAAGGGAAAACTTCGGACAAAACGAAGAAACCCGCGACTTCCGCGTCGGCTCGTCCGTCGGGCTCGAAACGTACCGTAAGCACAACGCGCCCCGCAAGCGCAACGCGAACGAAAAGGGGATAGTTAATTATGTACGTTGCAGATAAATCGCGCTATGACAAAATGAAATACAACCGTTGCGGTAACAGCGGACTTCTGCTGCCCGCCGTTTCGCTCGGACTTTGGCACAATTTCGGCTCTAACGCAAATTTGGAAAATATGACGGCAATGTGCCGCACGGCGTTCGACTGCGGAATAACGCATTTCGATTTGGCTAATAATTACGGACCCGTCCCCGGCGCGGCGGAAGAAAATTTCGGACGGATTCTGAAAAACGATTTCGCGCCTTACAGGGACGAACTGATTATCTCTACGAAAGCGGGCTACGAAATGTGGGACGGACCTTACGGCAACAACGGAAGCAAAAAGTATCTCGTTGCAAGCCTTAATCAAAGCCTGCTCCGTATGGGGCTCGAATACGTGGATATATTCTATCATCACAGACCCGACCCCGAAACGCCGCTCGAAGAAACGGCATACGCGCTCGACGGTATAGTAAAGAGCGGAAAAGCGTTATACGTGGGAGTATCCAACTACAACAAAGAACAGACCGTCGCAATCGCCGCGATTTTCAAGAAGCTCGGCACGCCGTTTATAATAAATCAGCGTAATTATTCTATGTTCAACCGCGCGATAGAAACCGACGGGCTGAAAGACTACGCCGCGAAAAACGGAATAGGCATTATTACGTATTGCCCGCTCGCGCAGGGACTTTTAACCGACAGATATTTAAGCGGTATCCCCGCAGACAGCCGCATAAGAACGGACGGCAGATTCTTAAAGGAAAGTTCCGTTACGGAAGCTACGCTTAAAAAAGTGCGCGCGCTTAACGAAATCGCCGAGCAGCGTTCGCAGACGCTCGCGCAGACGGCTCTCGCCTGGATTTTGCGCGATAACGATATAACAAGCGTGCTTATCGGCGCGTCTAAACCGTCGCAGATTCTCGATAACGTAGGTATGCTCGGAAATATGACTTTTACGGAGAGCGAGCGGAAACGTATTGACTCGATATTAACTTAGCAAAAAATTTTTTTAACAAAATTGAAAAAAATTTTGAAAAATGCGTTAAAAACCGTTGACAAAAGTTTTTTTATGTTTTATAATATGCTCGTAACGTTGAGATTAACGTTGCACATTAAATAGCTCATCATTTTCCCCCTTATCATATATAGCGAAACGGTCGGTTGTATCAATCGGCCGTTTCGCATTTATTTAGCGGCGGCGTATACGGGAGCGTATGCGGGTTACGTGCGCCGCGTCGGCTCAATCGAGTACGTCTATGTACACTCATTCGCCGCCGCGCCGCCTGTTACCCGCCTACACACCCGTCTCCGCCGCCTTGGGCGGGTATGATTACCCGTATATGCCGCCTTTGCGGCAACTGTTACTAAAATCCGCACCACTCTTCGCCGCCTTGGGCGGGTAACTCAAACAGCCGAAGGCTGTGTCATTTCGAGCGTAGTCGAGAAATCTTTTGCAATAGACTTCTCCGCTCGCTGCGCTCGGTCGAAACGACATTCTCCGTTCGCCCCACCGCAATTCGACAATAAGCGCACAATACAAAAGCGGCATATTTGTACAAATAAGTTGCGTTTCGCTCGCCGTTGTGTTAAAATAATAGAATGAAAATTGCGTACTTCGGGGATAAGAACAGTCATACGTTTGCGGCGGCGGGTGCGCTGTATAAAAGCGGCGGCGAATTTATCGGGTTCGACTCGGTAAGAGAAGTAATACGTTCGCTCGGCGGCGCGTCCGACGTTGCGGTAGTTCCCGTCGAAAACAGCGTAGAAGGCTACGTAAACGAAACTCTCGACTGTCTGCTTACCGAGAGCGTGTACGTTTCGCGCGAAGCCGTTATGCCGATTCATCAATCGCTTATCGCGTACAAGGGCGCGGCGGCGGACGATATAGAGATAATCTATTCGCACCCGCAGGCGCTTAGCCAATGCCGCAAATACCTTAGCGAGAATTTTCCGCGGGCTACGCTTACGGCGGCGGCAAGCACTTCGGACGGACTGAAAAAGATACGGAGCAAGGCGACCGCGGCGATAGCGCGGACTACCGACCGCACGGACACTGAAATTCTGCGCAGGAACGTGGAAGATTACGAGTCCAACACCACGCGGTTCGTCGCGCTCGGCAAAGTTCCGTCGTTTTCGGGCGAGATTTGCAGTATAGTATTTGAAACGCGTAACGAACCGGGCGCGCTCGTAAGCGTGCTCAATGCGATAGCGCGCGCGGGGCTGAATATGACGAAAATTCAATCCCGTCCCGCAAAAACGAAGCTCGGACGCTATATATTTTTCGTGGACTTCACGTTCGGCGGAAGCAAAGACGAACTTATGGCGTTTTTGGCGGAGCTTCAAAAATATACCGAAACGCTCAAATTTTTGGGAAAATACGAAAGCGTTGTTTTCGACAAATAATATAAACAAAAAAAATCGGAGAAATACGAAATGGGCTTATTCAGCTTTATAATGGGTAGCGACAACCGCAAGCACTTGAAAAAACTCGAACAGATTGCCGACAGGATAGAGTCGTACGAAGATAAGTTCGCGGCTATGTCGGACGAAGAATTAAAGGGTATGACCGAGCAGTTCAAGAAGCGTCTTAAAGAGAACTACGAAACGCTCGACCACATTCTGCCCGAAGCGTTCGCAGTCGTGCGCGAAGCGTCGAAGCGCGTTCTCGATATGCGCCACTTCCGCGTTCAGTTAATGGGCGGTATCGCTCTCCACCAAGGGCGAATCGCCGAGATGCGCACGGGCGAAGGTAAAACGCTCGTTTCCACGTTGCCCGCATACCTTAACGCGCTTACGGGCGAAGGCGTTCATATAGTAACGGTCAACGATTACCTTGCCAAGCGCGACGCGGAATGGATGGGAAAAATTCACAGATTTTTGGGGCTTACCGTAGGCGTTGCAATCGCGGGAATGAGCAGCGAAGCAAAGCGCAAGGCGTATAATTGCGATATAACTTACGCTACGAACAACGAGCTCGGATTCGACTATCTGCGCGACAATATGGTTATCTATAAAGAAGATATGGTTCAGCGCAAGCTGTCTTACGCGATAATCGACGAAGTAGACTCGATACTAATCGACGAAGCGCGCACGCCGCTCATAATTTCGGGACGCGGCGGCAAGTCGAGCGATATGTATATTACGGCAAACCGCTTTGCAAAGAGCCTGTCCGAAACCGACTACGAGTACGACGAAAAGAAAAAGGCGATAAACCTTACCGAAGACGGTATGCAGAAAGCCGAACGCTATTTCGGCATAGAGAGCCTTAACGATATAGAAAGTACCGAAATTAACCACTATATAAACAACGCAATCCGCGCGCACTACGTTATGAAGCGCGACAAAGACTATATAGTCAACGACGGCGAAGTAATAATCGTAGACGAGTTCACGGGGCGCCTTATGGTAGGTCGCCGTTACAGCGAAGGTCTGCATCAGGCAATCGAAGCAAAGGAAAACGTCCGCATTCAGAACGAGAACAGAACGCTCGCAACGATTACGTTCCAGAACTATTTCCGTCTTTACACCAAGCTCGCCGGTATGACGGGTACGGCAAAGACCGAAGAAACCGAATTCCGCGATATTTACGGGCTCGACGTTTTGCAGATTCCCACCAATCTGCCCAATGCGAGAGTGGACCAGAACGACCAGGTTTACACGACCGTGCCGGGCAAGCTCCGCGCGGTAGTCGCCGACATTACCGAGTGTTACGAGCGCGGACAACCCGTGCTTGTGGGTACGACGACCGTCGAAAAGTCCGAAGAGCTTTCGGAAATGCTCAAAAAGGAAAAAGTTCCGCACCGCGTTCTCAACGCAAAGAACCACGAAAAGGAAGCCGAGATAGTAGCGCAGGCGGGTAAACTCAAAGCCGTAACGATAGCTACGAATATGGCGGGGCGCGGTACCGATATTCTGCTCGGCGGCAACGCGGAATATCTCGCGTTAAAGCGTATGCGCGACTTGGGTATGAGTGAAGAAAGCGTATACTACGCTACGAGCGTGTTCAACACCGAAGACCCCGAAATTCTCAAAGCGCGCGAAACCTACAAGGGCTTTTACGACGAATACAAAGTCGAAGTCGATAAGGAAAAAGAAGAAGTAAAAGCGCTCGGCGGACTCCGTATTATAGGTACGGAACGCCACGAATCGCGCCGTATCGACAATCAGTTGCGCGGTCGTGCGGGTCGTCAGGGAGATATAGGTTCGTCTATTTTCTATCTTTCTATGGAAGACGAACTTGTGCGCTTGTTCGGCGGCGACAAAATGAAAAGAATCGCCGATATGTTTAAGATAGACGACGATACGCCGTTCGCTATGGGGCTTTTGACCAAGCAAATCGAAAACGCTCAGCGCAATATCGAAGGCAGAAACTATTCCATACGCCGCCAGGTGCTCGAATACGACAACGTTATGAACACTCAGCGTACTATAATTTACGGCGAGCGCGGCAAGGTTTTGCAGGGAATGAGCGTTCACGACCAAATCGACAAGATGATGCGCGACCAAATCGACGTTATCGTCGATACCTACACCGACCCGAAAACGGACTGGGACGAGTGGGATAACGAAAACCTCAACAAGGAAATCGAACGCAAGCTACTGCCGGGGGACACGTCGTTCCTGTCCGACGACAGACTGTCGAAGTGGGCGCTCGAAGAAATCAAAGAACAGATTTACGAAGCTATGATGCTGTACTACAACGAGAAAATCGCAAATGCGAAAGAACTCGGCGTAGACTTTGAAGAAATAGAACGCGTAATACTTCTTAAAGTAGTCGATAACAAGTGGATGGACCATATCGACGCTATGGACAACCTGCGCCGCGGCATAGGCTTGCAGGCTTACGGTCAGCGCGACCCCGTAGTCGCTTATAAGCAGGAAGGCTTCGAGATGTTCGACGATATGATTGCGCGGATTCAGGAAGAAACCGTTGCGCTCCTTATGCGCGTTAACGTAGAACAAGCGCCCAAGAGAGAAGGTCAGAATCTCGAACTCGTCGTAACGAGCAACGGCGACAAACAGTCGCGCCAGGCAAAACAGCCGTCCGTAAACGCGAACAAAAACGTAGGACGTAACGACCCTTGCCCGTGCGGTTCGGGAAAGAAATATAAAAATTGTTGCTGGGACAAAGACCATAGCGCAACATAGCGGCACGTCTTTCCGCTACGCTTGACGCGCGCGTATGAAATTAAGCACTCGACTTAACTGAGTCGGGTGCTTTTATTCAACAAGTTGTAAATCGTTTTCGTGTACGTTTATATCGGCGTCTTTTCCGGGTTCCAAGGAAACTAAAACGTTCCATTCGTTTCTGATTGCATAAGCGCTTGCAATGCAACCGGTCATTCCTTTTTTAACGCCGTGTTTTTCGTATTCGGGCTTATCGTTTATTATTATTACGCTGTCGTATTCCTTAAACTTGGGCGGTTTCAGCTCCGTATGAGTATAGAAGTCCCGACCGTTTATCTGCTCTTTGAATTCGCTCACCCATTCCGAACACATTTCGTAACTGAATTTCAAGTCTGCGGTTTTAGCCCTTGCCACCGCATAAGCTCCGTAATTGTAATCGTCTAAGAACTGAACTATCCATTCGTCGGCGGCGCCGATATAGGAAACAAGCACGCCGTTTATGCCTTTAAAGATATTTTTAGCTCTTAATTCTTCGTTATCGTTTACTAATTTTACAAAATCACTTACTTTCAATTTATTTATCTCCGAACGGCGTATTTAATGTTATAAGTCCATTGGGTCTAATCATCCAACCGGATATAAAATATTTAATTTGATTGTATTTATTGATGACTTCAAAGATTTTTCCATTCCGTCTTTATTACTTAAATACTGCTTGTCTATACTTATATTATACCACACCTTGTCAAGAGTTTCGGTGTTTTTGACGCGCGCTTTTTGAAAATTTTATTATAATAATACCGTTCGGCTATGCAAAATCGAAAAACGCTTGACTTACTTGACTTAAAGCGGGAATTTGTTTATAATTAAACGACGAGATTTAATTATTTTAAGGAAATTGACTTGCTACTACTCGACGATATAAAACAAAGACAAAAGGACGTTCAGGCGAAGTTCGACGGTTGCTATAAGGCATACGACGTGGACGCTCTTTCAGCGCGCAAAGCGGAGCTTGACAAACTTCGGGAAGACCCCGATTTATACAAGGACCTTTCGCGCGCGCAGAAAATCAATTCCGAAGCTAAGTATGTGGAGAACAAGCTCGAAGAACTCGAATCTGTTAAAAAGCGCATAGCCGACCTTGCGGACTTTATCGAGCTTGTGGAAGCCGAAAACGACGAGAGCTACGTGGACGAAATAGAAACCACGCTTAAAGAGTTGGAAGACAAGACCGAGAGTATGCACCTTTCCACTTTGCTGAAAGGCGAGTACGACAAGAACAACGCGATACTCACTCTGCACGCGGGCGCGGGCGGAACGGAAGCACAGGACTGGACGCAGATGCTGTACCGTATGTACCGAATGTATTCCGAGAAAAACGGCTTTACGCTCGAAGAACTCGACTATCTCGACGGCGACGAAGCGGGAATAAAATCGGTTACGTTCGCCGTAAAGGGCATTAACGCTTACGGCTACTTAAAAGCCGAAAAGGGCGTTCACAGGCTTGTGCGCATTTCGCCGTTCGACGCGAATTCGCGCAGGCACACTTCGTTTGCGAGCTTGGAAGTTATGCCCGAAATAGAGAACGACGCGGAAATCAAGATAGCTCCCGACGAAATTTCGGTCGATACGTACCGAAGCGGCGGCGCGGGCGGTCAGCACGTAAACAAGACGGACAGCGCGGTGCGCATAACGCACATACCTACGGGCATAGTCGTGCAGTGTCAGAACGAGCGCTCGCAGATTCAGAACCGCGAAACGGCTATGAAAATGCTTATATCTAAGCTCGTCGAGCGCAGAGAGCGCGAACAGCAGGAAAAAGCAAGCTCTATCAAGGGCGAGCTTAAAAAAATCGAGTGGGGCAGTCAGATTCGTTCTTACGTGTTCCAGCCGTACACAATGGTAAAAGACCACCGCACGAATTACGAAGATACCGACGTGCAGTCCGTTATGAACGGAAATATCGACGAATTTATTTTCGAGTATCTGCGCAAAGCATAGAGCGGCGGCGCACAACGGGTTGAATTAGGGTGATAAAAGCAAGGTAAAAATTATATGAACTTTTTATCCGGTAAAAGACAGATACTGATAGGAACTTTATGTTTTCTGATAGGCGCGGGAATGCTGATAGGCGGCTTTTTCTATAACAAAAGCCGCACCGACAAACTGAATTCCTGGACGCAGACGACGGGCGTTGTGGTAGATTATAAAATTTCTTACGATACCGACGACGACGGTTTCCGCGAAGAAATGTATTCGGAAATAGTCGAGTTTGAAGTAAACGGTACAAAATATACGGCGACGGACAATTCGCGCTCGAACGTCCGTCCGAAAATGGGAAAAGAGCGCGTAATAGCCTACAACCCCGATAATCCGAATCAGAATATGTTCGTTGCGTCGGGCAAAACGATGCTGATATTGCTGTTTGCGCTCGGCGGACTGTTTGCGCTTTTGGGCGCGGGGTCGTTGGTTACGGTAATAGTAAGCAAGAAAAAATCGAACGAAAATGTATAACGTCGTTGAAAAATTCGGAAAACTTTACAAAAAGAGCGACGCCGTTATTTTAGGCATAGAAAGCTCTTGCGACGAAACGGCGGCGGCGGTAGTGCGCGGCGGGCGTGAAGTTCTCTCGTCGGTTATCGCAACGCAGATAGATATTCACAAGCGATTCGGCGGAGTCGTGCCCGAAATAGCGTCGCGCAATCATACTTTAAGCATAAACGGCGTGGTGGGCGAAGCTCTCGAAAAGGCGAGCTTGAAGTTTTCCGACCTTGACGCAATCGCGGTAACCTACGGCGCGGGACTTGCGGGCGCGCTTTTGGTGGGCGTTTCGGCGGCAAAGGCGTATTCGTATGCGAATAACCTGCCGCTTATTAAAGTAAATCATATCGAAGGGCATATCGCGGCGAATTTCGTGCAGTTCAAGGACTTGACTCCGCCGTTCACGGCGTGCGTGGCGTCGGGCGGACACACGAGCATAGTCGACGTAAAAGATTATAATTCTTATGGTCTCGTTGGCGGAACGCTCGACGACGCGATAGGCGAAGCGTTCGACAAAGTAGCGCGGCTTTTGGGACTTCCGTACCCGGGAGGTCCGAATATCGACAGGCTTTCCAAGCGGGGAACGCCGAACATTAACTTTTTCAAAACGCAAAAAGGCGTTAAGAAAGATTTGTCGCTCAGCTATTCGGGGCTGAAAACGGCGGTAGTCAATTACGTTCACAACTTAAAGCAAAAGGGCGAAGAAATTCCGCTTGAAAATATCTGCGCTTCGTTTACGCATAACGCAGTCGATTTGCTTTGCGACACTACGGTCGCGGCGGCGGAAAATCTCGGTTACGACAAAATAGTTCTCGCGGGCGGCGTAGCGTCTAACACGTATCTGCGCGAACGTCTTGCACTGCGCGGCAAAGAAAAGGGTTTTAAGGTGTTTTACCCCGAACCGGTTCTTTGCACCGACAACGCCGTTATGATAGCGGCGCGCGCGTTTTTCTCGGCGTTCGACGGGGTGAATTTGGGTGGGTTGGAATTAAACGCCGTAAGTAATCTCAGAATATGAAAACGAATGCAAAAAAAACGGTAGTAGTCGGAATGAGCGGCGGGGTGGACAGCTCCGTTGCCGCAAAACTTCTTCTCGGCGACGGATACAACGTTGTCGGTCTTTTTATGCATAACTGGGACGAAGACGACGAAAACGGCGCTTGTTCGTCCGCCGACGACTACCGCGACGCGGCGACGGTGTGCGGCAAGCTCGGCATACCGATTTACTCCGTTAATTTTTCAAAAGAATATATGGAGCGCGTGTTTGCGTATTTTCTTGCCGAGTACAAAAAGGGCAGAACGCCGAACCCCGACGTTCTGTGCAACCGCGAAATAAAATTCGGACCGTTCCGCCGCTACGCAAAGGAACTCGGCGCGGACTATATAGCGACGGGGCATTATTGCGACATAGGCGAATATAACGGCTTGCCCGCTCTGTTGAAAGCCGCCGACGACAACAAAGACCAGACGTATTTTCTCAACAACGTGCGCACGGAGCAACTGCAAAACGTTCTCTTTCCGCTCGGCAAGCTGAAAAAACCGCAGGTGCGCGAGATAGCCGAACGGGAAAATCTTATCACGGCGCGCAAAAAGGACTCGACGGGTATTTGCTTTATAGGCGAGCGGAATTTCAAAAAGTTTCTGTCTGCGTATCTGCCCGCTCGGCGCGGCAGGATTGTCGATACGCACGGAAAGGAAATCGGCGTTCACGACGGACTGATGTATTACACGATAGGTCAGCGGCGCGGTTTGGGCATAGGCGGCATAGGCGGCGAAGACAACAACCGCTGGTACATAGTCGAAAAGCGGCTCGATAAAAACGAGCTCGTTGTGTCGAACGGCGAAGGCGAAGAACTTTTTTACAACGCGCTTTATTCGGGCGCGCTGAATTTTATAGGCGACGCGGATTTTTTGGGCAAGGAATTCGATTGCACGGCAAAATGCCGCTACCGTCAGGGCGAGCAGAAAGCACACGTAATCTTAGACGGACTCGGTGGTGCGCGCGTGGAATTTTCCGAGCCGCAACGCGCCGTAACCGAAGGTCAGTACGTGGTTTTGTATTCGGGTAACCGTTGTTTGGGCGGCGGAGTTATAGATAAGGCTTACGGCGTTTTCTAAGATAAACGATAATTTACAAGTGAGGCGAGAAATTATGAACACCGAAATTCAGGTTGCTATTGATAAATTTAAAGAGGTAAAAGATATATTAAAAAAATTTGATAGCA
>WSNJ01000111.1 GCA_013316045.1 Clostridia bacterium | reverse complement strand
GTACGAGCTCGGCGACGAAGATAACGTTGCGCGACTTGCTCAGCTTATGCTCGGTAAGATAATATCTTTCGATAAGCGCGTAAATTTTGTCGAGTCTGCCGTTTACCGCCATATTGTTTATGTACGGCGTGAACAGCGTCATATAATCGCCCGTTTTGGAGTTCGCAAGGTCGAGAATCTCGAAAAACTCGGGTTCTTTCTCGTCCGAAAAACCTTTGTAGTCGCACATAGTCGATATGTAGGTTCGCGCTATATCGGGCGCGAGCGCGCCGTGTTCTATAAGATATTTTACAAGGTCGAACCTGTGCAACTTAGTCGCCCAATACAGGGGGCGCGAATTGCCGTAGTTTACGTCCGCGCCGTTTTGAAGCATAGTGTCTATGCTCTCGATTGAATAGTCCGCGGACTTGCACTCGGCGACAAGTACGTCGCCCAATGCCTTGGCTCTTTCTTTGTCGAGTTGAGTTTGTTTATCCATTTATTTCACCTTGATTTTTTTACGCTGTTCGGCTCTCTCTTTGCCGCGCTCGAATTCTTCGGCTTGTTCTTCCGTTTCGATTACAAGCGGCGGAACGGGCGACGGCTTGCCCTTGTCATCGAGCGCAACGGCAATTATATACGCCACGTTTATAAGCTCTCTTTCGGTTTCGCCGACTCTTTCGCGGAACGTTTCGACTTTGATTTCGAGCGACGTTCTGCCTACGTAAGTTACTTTACCGCGTATAGTGAGTATCTCGTTCGCAAGCGCGGGCGCAAGAAAGTCTACGCTCTCTATTCTCGCGGTCGTAACGTTCGTGCCGCAATGTCTGCGCGCGACTACTCCCGCAACGACGTCTATCCATTCGACGAGTTTTCCGCCGAAAAGCCAACCCCTGCCGTTAAGATGTTCGGGGTGCATTATGTGGCATTGCTCGGATACGCTTTCGGATACTTTTTTAGCTTGCATTTGTTCCGCCTGTAAAATTATGGACTTATTTTATATAAGTATACTATATAAACCGAAAAAAGTAAAATATATTGACCTCATCAGTCGGCTACGTAAACTTCGCCGACAGCTTTGCCTTAGATGGGAAGCCTTGATTAAGGCTAAGGCGGCGGGGAGTTGCCGAATATTCTTTGATTGTCATTTCGAGCGCAGTGCCGCAGGCACGCAGTCGAGAAATCTTTGTACTGTATTAGTCATTTCGAGCGCAGTGCCGCAGGCACGCAGTCGAGAAATCTATAAGAAAGAAAAGATTTCTCCGCTCGCTTCGCTCGGTCGAAATGACAGAGAACGTCGCTTAGTCGAAATACTCGCCGTTGGCTCGTGGCGTTCGCCACTTCGTGGCTCGGCTAAGGACAAAAAAGGCGGCGGAGACGGGTGCAGATTCCCCCACCCAAGGCGGCGGAGAGCGGTGCGGATTTTTGCGACAGTTGCCGCGCAAACGAGCGAGTGTACTTTGGCGTACTCGACCGAGTTTGCGCGGCAAGCGTAGCAGAAAGACGTGCCGCTATACGCCGCCGCTATATCAACTTTTGCACAAGGGCGGCAAAAGCCGCCGCATCCTCTATCTCCATTCCCTCGCTGAGCATCGCGGTATCGTAGAGTACGGTCGCGTAGTCGGACAGCTTTTGCTTGTCGTCTTTTGCGTCGCAAAGGCGGGAAAAAACGGCGTGGTCGGGATTGAGTTCGAGAACTTTTTCGGCTTTTGCCGCAGGTCCGCCCGTCGGCATATCTTTAAGCACCTTTTCCATTTCGAGCGAAACGTATCCGTCCGCCGCTATGCAAGCCGCGTGGTTTTTCAGCCGAGAAGTCAGACGCACTTCCTTTACTTTGCCTTTGAGCGCGTCTTTTACCGCGCCAAGCAGCTCTTTGTATTGCTCGGATTTTTCGGTAACTTCTTTTTCCTTTTCTTCCGAAACGGGCAAGGCGTCTTTGTCGGCAACGGACTTGAATTTCTTACTATCGTAGCTCTCCAAAACTTTTATAACGAACTCGTCTATCCTGTCGCTGAGCAAAAGCACTTCGTAGCCCTTTTCGAGAACGGCTTCGCACTGCGGCATTTTCTCGATTTGTTCAAAGTCGTCGCCGCACGCATAGTAAATAAATTCCTGACCGTCTTTCATACGCTTTACGTATTCCGAAAGCGTCGTGTATTTGTGTCCGTCGGAACTGCGGAAAATCAGAATATCTTTAATGGTATCTTTCTTTTCGCCGAAATTCTCATACGCGCCCATTTTAAGACTTACGCCGAACTCGTCGAACATTTTCTCGTAAAGAACGCGCTCTTTTTCGCTCGCAAGCATCTTTTTGAATTCGGATATTATCTTCTTTTCGAGCGATACGGCAATCGTTTTGAGTTGGCGGTTGTGCTGTAAGATTTCGCGCGAAATGTTAAGCGACAGGTCGCCCGAATCGACAAGCCCCCTTATGAACCCGAGATAATCGGGAATAAGCTCGTCGCACTTTTCCATAATCATAACGCCGTCGGAATAGAGTTTGAGCCCCTTTTTGTAGTCCTTTGAAGTGTACTCGATAGGCGCTTTCGACGGGATAAACAACAGAGTGTTGTAGGAAACCGAGCCTTCGAGCGACGCGAAAATCTGTTTGAGCGGCGGCATATAGTCGTGAAAAGTCGCCGTGTAGAAATCGTCGTACTCTTCCTTTTTGACTTTGCCTTTCGGCTTTTTCCAGATAGGCGTCATACTGTTTACGGTCTTGTGTTCCGTAACCGTTTCGTAACCGTCGCCGTCCTGTTTTTTCTTGGTTGTGGGAACGTCCGTTTTTATCGGGTAACGGATATAATCCGAATACTTCTTTATAAGCTCGCTTATTTTGTACGCTTCGAGAAACTCGTCGTAGCGGCAGTCGTCGTCGTTTTCCTTTATGTGAAGAATTACGGTAGTGCCCGCGTCGGCGCGCGCGCTTTCTTCTATTTCGTACCCTTCCGCGCCCGCGCTTGTCCACTTGAACGCTTTATCCGAGCCGTAAGCGCGGGATATAACGTTAACGCTGTCGGCTACCATAAACGCGCTGTAAAAGCCTACGCCGAACTGACCTATAAGGTTTTCGTCGTTTTTGTGTTCTTTTTTAAACTCCAACGTTCCCGACTTTGCAATCGTGGACAGGTTTTTCTCCATATCTTCGTCGGTCATTCCGCAGCCGTTGTCTTCTATCGTGAGAAGTCTGTTTTCTTTATCGACCGAAATGTTTATACAGAAGTCCGCCGCGGCTTTCGCGTCGGTAAGCGACAGGAAACGCCGCTTGTCGATTGCGTCCGAACAGTTCGAAATAAGCTCGCGCAGAAATATCTCTTTGTTCGTGTAGATAGAGTTAATCATAAGGTCGAGCAGTCTTTTCGATTCAGCCTTAAATTCTTTCATTCTTTTATCTCCGCCTTTTTCAATATTTTTTCGTAGTATATTATAGTATTTTTCACGCTTAATTGCAAGTAAAAATCGAAAGAAAAGCGGGTTCGCCGTTCCGACAACCCCGCCGATTATATATTAGGCAACGCAAAGAGCCGTCTTGTTACTGCACGGACTGAGTCCAATCACTGCGTCCGAAAGCGCGTTTTGTCCAAACGAATTAAAAAATTTTTATAATTTTTTTCAAGCCTGTACGATAAAAGCCGCGGCAAAATCTGCGCACGGCTTTTCTATTTACAAAGGAAGAATTTTATGTGTTGTTGTTTTATTTGTTATAAGCGTTTTTCTCTATAAGCAATACCTCCCGTCTTACCTTGTCGGAACGGGAACGCATTATTCTTTTCCGCGCGCCCGAGCCTTAGGATTTCATTCCGGCCTTTCCCTTGATGTTATACCCTAAGTATAAAGGAAGTTTGTGTTAAGAAAATGACAGCGAAATAAAAGTCTTATTGGAGTTTTATTAAAAAACGCTAAAAAAACGCACGACAACAGGATGATAAATTGAAATTTAATTTTCAATTTTAATAATAATGTCGTATGCAGTAGAACATT
>WSNJ01000110.1 GCA_013316045.1 Clostridia bacterium | reverse complement strand
GCTTGGCGTTTTTACACCGTCCGACCAACCTATAAATTTATATCCCGTTTGTGGCGTATCGCTCGGTACATTAAAAAATATAAATGTTGACGTAGCTATTACTGCCCCTAATCTTGACGTTAATGGTCATGCAATAGGCGGGCTTGTAGGTCAAACTGGCGGCAAAGTCGAAAACTGCAGTTCTCAGATACAAGTTCAACTCAACAATGTTGCATTAGGCGGTCAAAATTATTCCTTAAATGTAGGCGGACTTGTAGGAGTCGCCGAATCTAATTTGATTAGTTGCCATTCAAGCGGACACATAAAAGTCTCTTTAACAACTAATGATTTCGGCAGATCAATAGGCGGGCTTGTAGGAGCTTATGCATTCAACCCTGATATTTCTATGGTAAAATTAGATAAATGCACTGCTTCTGTCGATATTGAAAACAACAATACAACTTACTGCGGAGGCCTATTCGGTTACTGTTCTATAAGCACTCCTTTTATAATAACCAATAGTGAAACAAACGGCAAAATAGAAAATAAAGGCAGCTCAGGTGGAATGCTCGGTTCTGTAATGTTTTCTGATTTGCACATTGAAAATTGTTCGGCAAATAGCAATATAATCGGCACTTCTAAAGTTGGTGGTTTTATCGGCGCACTTAAACTTTCTGAAAATGGTAACGCTAAAATAATAAATTGTAGTGCCACTGGCAATGTTTCTGGTGGAAGCGAAACCGGTGGATTTATAGGTGAAAATGACGAAGCATATTTCTATAGATGCTTTGCAACGGGTAATGTAAACGGGAATGCAAAAGCTGCCGGATTTATTTTTATTTTTAGAGGAACGGCTGAAGAGTGTTTTTCATTAGGCGAAGTCAGCGCCACAAGTATGGCCGCAGGTTTTGCCGGCACAGTCGTAGGCGACATTATTAATTGTTATTCAAAAAGCAATGTAGTTTTTATAAATACCGAAAGCACCACCTCTGTCGTAGGCGGTGGGTTGGCTGTAAATTTAATGGGTAGCATTCAAAATAGCTATTACACAGGCAAAATAAGCGGTTCAGTAAGTAATAGCTCAAGAATTGGCGCAATCGCAGGCGTTGTAAATAACAATTCTGAAGAAATTAATAATTGTCATTGGCTTTTTATTGAAACAGGACTTGCTGAATTTAGTATTGGGTCAAGTACAGAAATTTCAGTTGAAGCAACAAGGTATGAAGATATTATAAATATGTATAATATAGCTGACTTATTAAATATCACAGAAGAATCGCCTTGGATAGATATTGAAGGAGATACTCCTCAGCTCACATTTATATTATTACCATAAATTTATATATTTACCTGAAAAAACTGTACGGGTGAATCGTATGTTCCCCCTTTATGTCAAGCGCGCGTATTTTAGGATCTCTATACACTTCCGCGAGCTGAATAACATCGTGTCCGTACTTTTTCCTTAAGTTATCTATTACTGCGTCGAGAGAACGCTGTTTGGCGTCCTTTTCGAAACTTCCGAACATATCTATCTGCTCAGGACCGAAATAGAAATCTCTTACAGATAAACCTATTCCACGCACGTATTCACGCCACGGATAAATCTCTTTGAACAACCTGAATGCAAGCTCGCCTATCTCGCGGATATCTCCCGTCGGGCGCTTTGTTTTGCCTTGTTTACGATAGCTCGTAAGATCTGCGGCGCGCGCAAAAATATGAACAGTTTGTATCCTGTTCATTCCAGACTCTCGCATTCGTGCCGTTACCGAATCTCGCTCCATTTTCCGAGCAGATTTACAAGCAAGTTCTCATCAGAATTTGCAAGCTCTCCTATGGTTTTTATATTTATCTTATTGAGCTTAGTTTTTGCAGCTTTGCCGACGTACAGCAAATCTTCTACGGGCAATGTCCAAACAACATCTTTATAGTTCTCAGGAGTAATGACCGTTACGGCGTCGGGCTTCTTCATATCCGAACCAAGCTTTGCGAATATCTTATTCCAACTCACACCTACGCTTACGGTAAGTCCTATTTCTTTTTTCACACGGTTTCGGATCTGCTCTGCTATCTGTTCGCCGTTACCGAATATCTTACTATACGTAACGTCAAGCCAACACTCTTCTATCCCGTACGCTTCAATTTGATCCGTATAGTCTGAATATATCTTTCGAACCTTCTTGGACATATTGAGATACGATGAAAAGTCCGCTTGTACTTCTACAAGTGTCGGACCACACTTTTGCAACGCTTCCCAGTACACGTCGCCCGTCTTAACGCCTTTACTCTTCGCAATATCGTTCTTAGCCAAAACAACGCCGTGCCTGTCTTCCTTACTACCAACAACCACAACAGGTTTATCTTTTATAGCTGGATTTTTCAGGCATTCGACCGACGCATAAAAATTATTCAGATCACTATGTAATATTGTCCGCATATACGTAGTATACGCGGATAACTATACATTATTTATCGTCGCGCAAGCCTTTCCATACGGGTTGACGCATACCACCGTTCTCTGTCTCGTGCATAAAGTGAGCCGTGCCGACAAGTTCCGGTTTAAGCCAAACCGCGTTCTTGTATTTATCGAACCAAGGTTTTTTGACAATATTGTTTTTAGCAAAGTTCTTTATTATTTTGCGTTCAGTTTTGCTTATACCAAGATACACCTTGCCTCGACATACAAGATTATCATTATCGTCGTAGTAGCCTAATATAACGTCTTTTACATCTCCGTTATCATCTGTCGTATAACCGCAAACAAGCAAATCCTCGTCTTGCATTACCTTTATTTTTAACCAATCACGAGTACGCTTTCCAATATGATAAAGACTATCTTTTTTCTTACCGACTACACCTTCGAGATTCTCTTTTTTTGCAAGGTTAAAAAACACTTTACCTTCTTTTTCTATATAGCGCGAAATACCGAGGTTATGTCCCTCGGTCACTTCATTAAACAAAATTTCTTTACGCTTCATAAGCGGTAGTCCGGTCAAATCTTTACCGTTATAATACAAGATATCAAAAGCAACAAACTGTACGGGATTCTTTCGAGCAGCAAGCCGTATTTTGAATTCATCACTACACAGTGCCCGCTTGGAGAGCGCATAAAAATCGGGTTTACCGTCTGTCAAAACAACCAATTCACCATCCAACACTACGCGCTTTTTAACGCAGTTTTTTATATCCGAAAGCTCGGGATATAAAGTGCTAACATCCTTAAACCGCTTGTTTTGCAACACTACTGACTTTGGCTCCGGATATGAAATACACCGTATGCCGTCGAGTTTTAATTCGAAAATACTGTCTTCGTCATCGAACGGATCGGTCTCGTAAAACAGCATCGGCGAAATATTTTTACTGTCAAATAAATCAGCCAATTATGCTTTTTTACGCTCCGTATTGCGTTTTATATTACGACTGCGAGACAACGCTGCTGTCTTCGCTGTGGCTTTCGAAGATTTAGTCATTTCTAAACTTTTGGTGAGAGCTTCCATTAAGTCAGTTATAGTTGCACCGGTTTTTTCTTTGGGAGAAACTATTTCTTTTCCCGCTATCTTCTTCTCTATGGCATCCATAACTTTTTCCCGATACTCATCTTTATATTCAGACGGATCGAACTCACCTGTCATGCTGTCTATTATAGCCGTTGCCATCTTCATTTCCGCCGCAGTGCCTTTCTCTGCAATCTGCTTCGCCGGATTCACTGTTATCTCTTCTTCGAAAAACAAAGTATTCAACAGCATTTGTCCATTCTTTGCACGAATCAAAATAAGCGTTTCTTTTGTGCCGAAAACGGTTTTAGCCACTGCTGCCTTACTCTCTTTCTCCATAGCGGATAAAAGGACAGCAAAAGCCTTTTCTGCGCCCGTAGGAACAACGTAATAAGGTTTATCGAAATAAATAGGATCAACCTCTTCCGACTGCACGAATTTTTCTATAGTTATGTTTTTATCCTTTTTCGATTTGATTTTCTCAAAATCGTTATCATCAAAAATAACATACTTGCCGTCCTCGTATTCATAACCTTTTACTATGTCTTCTTGCTTAACTTCTCGTCCACCGCAATCAGCACATGTCTTTTTATACTTAACCCTACTCATAGTCTTTTTGTCGAGCATATTAAAGCCTATGTCATTGCTTTTGACTGCGTTATGCAAGGTTACAGGAATATATACAAGCCCAAAACTTATGCTACATTTATAACTGTATGCCATAAATGTATTATGCCCTACATATCAATTTTTCTTTCATAGATAGAATAGCATAT
>WSNJ01000109.1 GCA_013316045.1 Clostridia bacterium | reverse complement strand
TAGTAATTGCTATTGTTGTGATTATGTTCCCGCAGGAGCTCAGGCGTTCGGTTCATATGCTCGCAAGCCCGAAAGAAGAGTACGATACGTTTTCGACCAAGTACGATTGCTCCGACGAAGAACTCGAAAGCGCGATAGGCGAAATCGTCCGCGCCGTTCAGAATATGGCTAAAAAGAACGTCGGCGCGCTTATTATAATCGCTCCCGACAACGTTCCCGACCATATTCTCGAAAGCGGTACCGCGCTCGACTCCAAGCTGTCGTATTCGTTGCTCGAAAGTATATTCAATACGAAAGCTCCGCTTCACGACGGCGCGGTAGTTATACGCGGCAACAGAATTATCGCGGCGGGTTGCTTCTTGCCGCTGTCGCAGAATCTCAGCATAGACAAGGAACTCGGTACGCGCCACAGAGCCGCTATCGGAATTACGGAAAGTTGCAACGTAACGGCTATAATCGTTTCGGAAGAAACGGGCGTTATATCCACGGCGGTGGACGGCGATATTACGCGCTATTACGATTCGCCGATGCTTACCGAAAAGCTCGAACAGGTCTATGGACTCAAAGCGTCGGGCGGAAAAAAAAGAAAAAAGAAGGGGTCTAAATAAATGGAATATCCCGTAACCACAAGCGGACTTCCCAAAACGATAACGGGCGAGGAGATTAAGCCGCCCAAGAAAGAAAGCCGCTTCAAGAAATTTATGCACAAAGTATTCGTGCATAATATCGGGCTTAAAATCGCGGCGCTTATCGTTGCCGTATGTTTGTTCGTGCTTAAAGCGGGGCTTAGCTGAAAATGAACGACGGCGTGCCGATAAAGAGCGCGGAAATACTTATTCCGAAGAAAGAAATCGATTTGAATAAATGGTCTGTCGTTGCGTGCGACCAGCATACGAGCAACGTCGGATATTGGGAAGACTTAAAAGAATATATCGGCGACGCGCCGAGTACGCTTAATCTTATTCTGCCCGAATGCTATCTCGGCACGGCGGAAGAAGAAAAAAAGACGGACGCCATAGCGGCGGCTATGGACGGATATTTGCGCGGGGATATTTTCCGCGCCGTTTCGGGTTTCGTGTTCGTAAAGAGAATGCTGCGTTGCGGAAAGGTAAGAAAAGGACTCGTATTTGCCGTCGACCTTGAAGATTACAGTTTTGTTCACGGCGATAAAGCACTTATAAGAGCGAGCGAACGCACCGTTTTGGAGCGTATTCCGCCGCGGCTCAGAGTGCGCGAAAAATGCAGTTTGGAGCTTCCGCACATAATGCTTTTATACGACGATAAGGACGATTCCGTGCTTTCTCCGTTCGAAAACGGAAAGCTCGAAAAGCTGTACGACTTTTCGCTGAACGCGGACGGCGGGGCGGTTAAAGGCTATCTTGTGAAAGATACGGAAGCGGTAAAAAACAGATTTGCCGCATTGCTTAAAAAATCGGGTTCCGATATGCTGTTTGCCGTCGGCGACGGTAACCATTCGCTTGCTACGGCAAAACAGGCTTGGGAGAACGAAAAGAAGAAACAAAGCCCTTGCCTTGCGGCGCGTTACGCGCTTGTCGAAGCCGTCAATATTTATTCCGACGCACTCGACTTCGAGCCTATTCACAGGGCGGTGTTCGGCGTGGACGCGGAGAAGTTTATATCCGAGCTTAAAAACGAACGGTTCGATTGCGAAAAGTCGGATTACGTTCTTGTATCGGGAGATTTTTCGGAGCTTGTCGAGTTGCCCGAATCGGCTGTTTTGGGCGTCGCGGCGATTGACGGTTTCGTTTCGCAATACATAGAAAAAAACGGCGGCACGGTTGATTACATTCACGGCGAAGAAGAACTCAAAGAGCTTTGTTCGCGTAAGGACGCCGTAGGCATTTTGCTTAAAGCAATGAAGAAAAGCGAGCTGTTCCCTTATATAGGAGCTTGCGGAGCTTTGCCTAAAAAAACTTTCTCTATGGGCGAAGCGGAAGATAAGAGATATTATCTGGAAGCGCGCAAAATTAAAGACGGCGCATTCATCTCGAAATAATGCGTTAACCGTCGCGCCGTCTCGGGTTGCGTATGCCGAAGTACGCGCCCGCTCGCAGTCGCTCTGTTGCCTTTTCTTTCGAGCGACTGCACCGTCTTATTGGTTTTATTGGAGGAATTATATAAATGAAGGTTTTGAAGTTCGGCGGTACGAGTATGGCTAACGCCGATAGCATAAAGCAGGTCGCAAGCATAATACGCGCCGACAAACAAAACAGATTTACGGTCGTATCCGCGCCCGGCAAGCGCGAAAAGTCGGATATTAAAGTTACCGACCTTTTGTATGCGTGCTATAACGAAAAACTCGAAACGGGCAAGTGCGATAAATCGCTCGAAGTCGTGAAGCGCAGATTCGACGACATAATAGACGGTTTGAAGATAAATCTCGATATGTCGCCGTATTTCGCCGATATCCGAAACAACATAAATACAGGCGCGAGCAAGGACTACGTAGCGTCGCGCGGCGAGTATCTTTCGGCAATTTTAACGGCAGGTTATTTGGATTTGCCGTTTATCGACGCCGCCGAACTCATTAAATTCGATATGCACGGAGTTTTTCAGTCCGAGCTTACAAATGAAATTTGCGCAAAAAAACTGAAAAATTTCAAGAACGCGGTAATACCCGGTTTTTACGGTCAGATGCCCAACGGCGAAATCAAGACTTTTTCGCGTGGCGGAAGCGATATTACGGGCTCTATTATAGCGCGTGCGGCAGAAGCGGAAGTGTACGAGAATTGGACGGACGTCGACGGCTTTTTGGCGTGCGACCCGCGAATCGTAGATAATCCCGTAGGCATTTCGATGCTTACTTATAAGGAGCTGAGAGAGCTGTCGTATATGGGCGCGAACGTTCTGCACTCGGACAGCATTTTTCCCGTGCGCAAGTGCGATATTCCGATAAATATCCGCAACACGTTCAACCCGTCGGCTCAGGGAACGCTTATCGTTCCTACGAAAAAATATCTCTCGGGCGAATACAAGCGCGAAGAGAGAACCGTTACGGGTATTGCCGGCAAGAAAGATTTCGTTTCGATATTTATGGCTAAGTCGATGATGAACAACGAACTCGGCTTTGCGCGCAGGGTGCTTTCCGTTCTCGAACGCCACAACGTTTCAATCGAGCATATGCCGAGCGGAGTCGATACGCTGTCCTTAATAGTGGATACGGCGTCGACCGACCGCGACGTACTAAACAGGGTGGTGTCGGATATAAAGAACGAGTGCCGCCCCGACAGCATAGAAGTAATGGATAATTTCGCGCTTATCGCCGTGGTAGGACACGGAATGAACCGCAAAAAGGGAACTGCCGCCAAGGTTTGCGGCGCGCTTTCCAAAGCGGATATAAATATCCGTATGATAGACCAGGGCAGCAGTGAGCTTAATATTATAGTTGCCGTGGAAAACGCCGATTACGAAAAGGCAATCCGCGCGCTCTACGACGAATTCAAGGGCGAGTAAACGGCATTTCGTAAAGGGGAGCGGTAAAAAAAGAATACAAAAAAGCGGTACGAACTTATTGTCCGTACCGCTTTTCGATTTGCTCTTGAAAAATTATTCGGCTTTCGGTTCTTCGGCTTTTTCTTCCGTTTTCTTAGCCGTTGTCTTTTTAGCCGCGGGTTTCTTGGCGGCGGGCTTTTCTTCCTTGCTTTCTTCCGTCTTCTTCGCAGTCGTTTTCTTAGCCGCAGGTTTTTTCTCGGCTACGGGAGCGTCTTTCGGTTCTTCTTTCGCTTCCTTGGTTTTCTTCGACTTTTTAGCGGCTGCCTTAGCTGCTTCTTCGGCTTCGAGCTTAGCTTTCTCGGCTTCGAGCTTAGCGGCTTTCTTTTCTGCGGCTACGCGCTGGAATTCGAGTTTAGCGGCTTCTCTCGCTTCCTGAGCGAGTTTGGCTTTTTCTGCGGCGATAGTCTTGTTATCTTTCTTTATGGTGATAACGAGTTTGCCGGACTTAACGTCGGAAAGTTTCTTTGCGAGCGCGGACTTTTTGTTAGCCGCGTTGTTTTTATGAATAACGTTTTTAGACGCCGCTCTGTCGAGAACGGAGAATACGGCGGGGAGCAACGCTTCCGCTTCGTCTATTTTATTCGTATCGATAGCGTTATTGAACTTTTTGATAACGGTCTTAACTTCGGATATTTCGGCACGGTTAAGAGTATTCTTCTTTTGGTTTACGAGTACGCGCTTTTTCGCGGATTTAATGTTTGGCACAGGTGTTTCTCCTTAACAAATTATATAC
>WSNJ01000108.1 GCA_013316045.1 Clostridia bacterium | reverse complement strand
AGCGTATCGACGATATTAAAAACGCGTCGCTTGAAACTTTGGAAGCTATAAGCGGTCATATAGCCCGAAATAACCGAACCTTCTTCCACAACGCGTTTTTCCATTCCGACGCATCCCGTTATACGGCACGACGGACCTATAATACAGCCCTCGCCTATAACCGAAAAAGGACCGACGGTCGAGCCGCTCCCTATATAGCTTTTGTAAAGCTGAGATGAATTTATAACTGCGTTTTCTTCTATTATGCAGGTATCGATAACGTTGTTCGATAAAATCCGCGCGTTATCCTTTATGTACGTATTGCCTTTTATAACGTTGTTCGGACCTATTATTACGCCCTTGCCTATTTTAACGTCGCAACCGACGAACGCGGACGCCATATCTTCGAAATGAACGCCGCGCTCCATATGGAATTCCAGAATCCTGTTCTTCAAAATATCCGAAATCAGAGCGACCTGTTTATACGAAAAAGCCGTAACGAAATCGTCCACTTCGAAATAATGCGTTTCCTGCGTGTATATTTTATCCGCGCGCAAAAGATACTCCGTATCGAAAACGTATCCGCGCGTAAGTTTTATAACGTTTTTGCCCGACGCGCGAAGTTCTCCGACGGCGTCGAACACCGTTTGCTTGGTTATAAGCGGCGTATCCGAAAACAGAATAACCGTTTCGGTTTTTTCTCTGTTGATAAGAGTACGCACAAGCGACGGAATTTCGTCGCCGTCGCGGTAGCTCACGGAAGAAACGTCGTTGTTTCCCAAACTCAAAGCGACCCAATCGAACATAGTCTTGCCCAAAATTTCGATGCGCGACGTGTCGCCCATTCGCTCGCTTTGCACTCTGAGAATAATACCGTTTACCGTAGTTTCCATTACGGTTTAATTATAATGTTATATTCGCAAAAAGTCAAGCCTTTCGGCTTACAGATTTCGCCTACTTATTCGCCTTTGTTGCGCGGCGCACCCTGAAAAAGTTCTTTATCGGCTCGACGCATTCTTCTTCCAAAATGCCGCCCATAACGTTTGCGCGGTGATTCAGCCGTTCGTCGGTCGCAATGTTTCCCAGCGTGCCGCAATAGCCGAAACGCTTGTCATACGCGCCGAAATACACGTTGTCTATACGGGCGTTTACGATAGCCCCCGCGCACATAGCGCACGGTTCGAGCGTTACCACCATATCGCACCCCGACAGGTTCCACACTCCGAGCGCCTTACCCGCAGCCCTTAGCGCCATAACTTCGGCGTGGGCCGTAGGGTCGCTGTCCGCGCCGCGACGGTTGTATCCGCTTGCGATTATCTCGCCGTTCTTTACTATAAGCGCGGCTACGGGAACTTCGTCGAGTTCTTCCGCGAGCGGCAAAAGCTCTATCGCCTTGCGCATAAAATATTCCTGTTGTTCTCTCGTTTCTATCACGAAAAAATTATAACATATCCGACGCGAATTTCAAAAGGTTTTGCGGCAAAAGTTTGTTTTTTTCAAAATCTTCGTCTATGCACCCGTCGTCGGTAAGAGGGTGCGAGTACTTTTTGTCGTTCACAAGCTCGATTGTAAACGACGGAATGCCGAGCGCGCTTATGCACCAATCCTTATAGCCGCCGACGCTCGTTCCGTCGTCATTCACAAGACGGTAATTCAGAAAACCGTTTATGCGTTCGGCAATCGCTTTATCGCGCCGCATATCTTTTTCGTTCTGCCCGAACTGCCAATAAATTTCTCTGCCCATCGCGTGGTAAGAGAGCGTTGAAATCGGCTTTACGCGCAACGTGAAATCTCTCAGCGCGCGCGTTTCGCTTTCCGAAAACGGTCGCGGTCCTATATAATTCGCGCCCGACGGCTCTCTTACGTTATGCTTGCCTTCGCCCCACCTTGCGTCGAAATTCGTGTTAAGGTCAACGCAATTAACGTTTGCCTTGAACAGCGAAAAATCGCTCCCGCCGTTTACTTTTCTCAGCGTTTCGCGGAAAGCGGGCGGCGCGGACTTCTCGCCGTAAGCGCAAATCAGATTGCCGTCGGGGTTGACCATAGGCACAAAATAAATTCCGCCCGAGCTTAAATCCGCGGACGGAAAATTATTCAACAGGTAAATTATCTGCCTGAAAACGAGAAGCGAAGATATATGCTCGCGCGAATGTATTCCGCCCGTTACTATAATCTGACTGCCTTTTTCGGCTCCGATATGAACAAACGGAATTTTTCTGCCGGATTCGGTTTCGCCTATACTGCCCGTTTCGACACCGAAATGGTCGATATACGCAATATCTTCGAGTAAAGCATAATATGTGTACATATAGCCATATTATGCGGTTCGGCTCTAAAAGTTGAACGGGTCTTCTTCCTTGTCGCGGCTGTTGACGCGTTTGTTGAGTTCTTCGAGCGTATCGTACCCCATAGATTTAAGGCGGTAATTACGCGCCGCAACTTCGAGTATTACGGCGAGATTCCGTCCGGGCTTGACGGGTACGGTGTGCATAGGAAGTTCTACGTTGAGAATATTGTGAACTTCTTTAACGTCGCCGAGCCTGTCGTAAACCTTTTCCGAATCCCAATCTTCGAGCTTTATAACCAAATCTATGCCCTTTGTCAGCTTTACCGCGCCCGCGCCGTACATAGAACGGATATCTATTATTCCGATGCCGCGCACTTCCATAAAATATTTTATGATAGACGGCGACGCGCCCACGAGCCTGTCGGAAATGCGCTTTATCACGACTGCGTCGTCCGCAACAAGCCTGTGATTGCGCTGAATGAGTTCGAGAGCCGTTTCGGACTTACCCACGCCCGAATTACCGATAATAAGCATTCCGACTCCGTAAAGGTCCATAAGAACGCCGTGAACGGTCTGTTGCGGCGCGAGCGCGTCGTTGAGAAATATGCTGAGCTCGTTTACCGTCATTGTGGTTCTGAGCGACGAGCGCAACACTACGCGACCGTGCTTTTCGGCGCAAGTCATTATTTCCTTGCCGGGCGGCAGAGCCGTGCTGAGAACAAGGCACGGAAAGTCGTAGCTGAAAAATCTGTCGCACACTTCCATACGTTTTTCGGCGGAAAGCGTATGAAGATACGACATTTCCTGCTCGCCTATAACCTGAACTCTCTCTACGCCGAAATGCTCGTAATAGCCCGCAAGTTGAAGCCCCGGGCGGTTGATGTTGAACGTGGAAAAATGAATCGTGTCGGATTTTCCGCGGTGCAGAATTTCAAGTCCGAGCTTGCCGCAAAATTCGTCGATTTTAATGTCTATTTCGTTTTCTTCGATTTCCGCTTTTTTGATTTTGCTGAGTTTCGGCATTTTTATTTATTCTCCTTTTTATTGTTGGCTACTAACTTGTCTTTAAGCGCAAGCCGAATAATCTGCGCCACGGCGTTATCGTCGTTGCTTACCGCAAGAAAATCGGCTTCTTCTTTGAGTTTTTCGGCGGCGTTGGCAACCGCGCATCCCATACCCGCCGCCCTTATCATCGAAAGGTCGTTCATTGCGTCGCCTATCGCAACCGTTTCTGAGCGGTCTATACCGAGCTTTTCAGCCACGTGCAGAAGCGCGTTGCCCTTGCCCGCGCTGTTGTCTACGCACTCGACGAGCATTGTCGACGAGTTCATAAACGAAACGCGCCCGTCGAAATGCGCATTCAGCTCCCGCCTGATTTCTTCGAGCTTTACGGGGTCGAAATTTATTACAAGACCTTTTACGAGTTCGACGTCGTTGTTTCTCAGAAATTCCGAAACCTTACCGACGTAGCGCGCGTACTGCTCTACGTGCACCGCCTTGCAATACGCTTCGGACAGCTCGTTTTTTTCCGCGATAAAAATCTCGTCCGCCGAATAAGTGTGAAAGTAATAGCCCTTCTCTTCGCAATACTCGGCTATTTCGGCAACAAGCTCCCTGTTCATAAGCCGCTTGTAAATATGTTCGCCCGTTACCGAATCCGTTACGAGCGCACCCTGAAAACTCATTACGGGAATGCCGTACTTATCGAGATTCAGAGCTTTTATTTTACGCATAACGGACGCGTACATTCTCCCCGATGAAACGGTGAACACACCGCCCGCCGCTATGTAGTCGGCTATTGCGGCTTCGTTCTCGGGCGAAATAAAGTCGCGCGAGTTCGCAAGAGTCCCGTCGAAATCCGACGCTATGAGTTTGTATTTCATTCTGTTGTAAAATCTCCTTTATTTCGCATAAACGACCCGAGAAAAGCGCGGCTTAACGCTCTGTTTCGCGATGAATTCGTCTTTCCCCCTGAACCCGAAGTCGCGCGAAAGAGAAGGCAAGCGAGCATTTTCGACGGGGAGTTTA
>WSNJ01000107.1 GCA_013316045.1 Clostridia bacterium | reverse complement strand
TAATTATATTTATAGACAATCCGGGACCTATATTTTTCAGGCAAAAGCGCGTCGGCAAGAATAAAAAATTATTCACGCTTTGGAAATTCCGTACTATGAAGACTAAAACTCCTGATATACCGACGCACTTATTGGAGCACCCCGAACAATACATTACGCGCGTAGGTAAACTTTTGAGAAAGTTGTCTATCGACGAATTACCGCAGATTTATAATATTCTGGTTGGGAAGATGGCGGTAATAGGTCCGCGTCCCGCGCTGTGGAATCAGGACGACCTGATTGCCGAGCGCGACAAGTACGGCGCGAATTCCGTGCGACCGGGGCTTACGGGGTGGGCGCAGATTAACGGACGCGACGAGCTCGAAATTCCCGTAAAAGCCGCGCTCGACGGCGAGTACGTGAAAAGAATGAGTTTTGGGTTCGATTTGAAGTGCTTTTTCGGAACGGTTAAAGCCGTATTCAAGCACGACGGCGTAGTCGAAGGCGGCACGGGTGCGTTGGATAAAGAGCAGGACAAAGAAATTGCCGAGAACGCTGCGGCAAATTGCGCGGAAAGCGAAGAACCGCATCGGCAGGAAACCGAAACGGCGGAATTGCGGGAAGAACTACATAGCGAAGAAACGGCAACGGAAGCAACGGAGCAAAATGAAGAAGATACTGATAACGGGCAAGAATAGTTATATCGGGAATGCAGTCGAATCACGCTTGAAAGAAGCGGGACACGAAGCGGAAGTTCTCGATATGATAGGCGACGGGTGGAAGTCCGCCGACTTTTCGCGTTACGATTGTATCTTTCACGTAGCCGGTATTGCGCACGTAAAGGAAACCAAGAAAAATAAACAATTATATTATTCCGTAAATAGAGATTTGGCTGTCGAAACGGCGCAAAAAGCGAAAAGTAGCGGCGTGAAGCAATTTGTATTTTTAAGCTCTATGAGCGTTTACGGAAAAGAATATGGAAAGATAACAAACGATACTTTGCCGAAACCTAAAACAAATTACGGAAAATCGAAGTTAGAAGCAGAGCAAAATATTTTGCCGCTCTCAGACGAGAATTTCAAAGTGTGCGTCTTACGTCCGCCGATGATATACGGAAAAGATTGCAAAGGCAATTACGTAACTCTTAGAAAATTCGCGCTCAAACTCAAAATATTCCCTTACGTGAAAAATAAGCGTTCTATGCTTTATATAGAAAACCTTTGCGAGTTCGTGCGCCTTATTATAGAGAACTGTGAAAGCGGAGTGTTCTTCCCTCAAAACGCAGAGTACACGAACACTTCCGAAATGGTTAAATCCGTCGCCGCCGCTCACGGTAAAAAATTGCGTTTAATCCGCGGCTTCGGCTGGGCGGTTAAACTGTTGGGGCCGTTTATCAAATCCGCCCGTAAAGCATTCGGTAACTTAACCTACGACAAGTCAATGAGCGAGTATGGCGAAGAGTACCGTAAATATACGTTATTACAATCGATAGAGAAAACGGAAATAAAATGAAAGCTATTATCATAGATACCTTTAATTATTATGAATTAAGGACGCAATATGTTTACAAAGAACTTTTGCGTCTTGGTTACGACGTGTCTATGATAGTGTCGGATTTTAATCATATTACGAAAAGCAAGTGGGAAGAAACGCGTGATAATACCGATTTTGTTCCTACTAAGCCTTATTATAAAAATCTTTCTTTTGCCCGAATATGCTCGCATTCGGATTTTGCAAAAAAGGCATATTGCCGAATTTGTAAAACGGAGCCGGACGTTATTTACTGTCTGTTACCGTTGAATTCTTTGGCAAAAAAGGTAGAAAAATATAAAAAGCGCCACAAAAACACGAAAGTATTTTTTGATATTTACGATTTATGGCCGGAATCGATGCCAGTAAGAAAATCAATTAAAAGACTTCTGTTTCCGTGGCGCAATTTACGGGATAAGCATCTTAAATGCGCAGATAAGATATTTTCGGAGTGCGAATATTATAAGAAATTTTTGCCTGAAAATTTTGATTATACCGTCGTATATTTGTGTAAGGAAAAAAGAAATATCGAATATAAGCACGACGATGTTTTGAGATTTCTGTATCTCGGCTCAATAAACAACATTATAGACGTAGACGGAATTGTCAAGTTATTGTCTGCCGTTAATAAACAGCGTTCCGTGTGTTTGGAAATTGTCGGCGGCGGAGAAGCGGAAAAGGAATTGTTAGATAAACTTACGCAATCGCAAGTCCCGTTTGTAAATCACGGCAAAATATTCGACGAAGAAAAAAAAGACGAAATCGCGTCCCGTTGTCATTTCGGTATAAATATGTATAAAAAGGGACTTTGTATCGGTCTTACTATGAAATCATTAGATTATTTTTGCAGAGGTTTGCCTATTGTAAACAGTAATATTTACGACACAGCCCGGATTATAGACGAATATAAGTGCGGGATGAATGTCGAAGATTTCCGCAATGAAATTTTGGGTCGTTTTGATTTACTTTGTTCGCAATGGTCGAAGATAAGTGAAAATTGCAGTAAAGCCTTTACTGATTGTTTTTCGGTAAGTAAGATTTATGACGTTGTAAATTCGGCGTTAGCAAAATAGAAGGTATTCAGCAGATGATTTGTTCTATTGTTATAACATATAATCCAAATGAAGTTTTGTTGAAAAGCATTGACGAATTGGTCTGTCAAACAGACTTTGTTCTTATTATAGATAACAATTCTGCCGATAAAGCAATTCTGACCGAAATAGAAAGCAGACATATAGATAGGGTAAAGATAATTTGTAACGAACAGAATGCGGGAGTTGCCGCGGCGTTAAATCAAGGTTTGGATTATGCCGCGAAAAACAACTTTGAACTTATTTTAACAATGGACCAAGATAGCGTTTTATTACCTGATTGTGTCGAGCGTCTGCTGGCAGCATTGAACGGTAATGAGAAAATTGCTTCCGTTGGTGCAAATTATAAAAATATCGATTCAAAAAAAAACTATAAATTTGTTGACGCTTTAATAACTTCCGGGAATTTGGTTTGGGTTGATAAAGCGTTAGAAGTCGGCGGATTCAACAGCGAATTGTTTATAGACGGGGTTGATACGGAATTTTCGTTTAAGCTCATTGATGCGGGATACAAACTTGCTTATGTTTTTTCTGCCGAAATAGAGCATAGTATCGGCGAAATCATAACGGTAAAAACTTTTTTCGGAAAGAGAAAACTTCAATATCATTCTCCGCTCAGATATTACTATATATATAGAAATTATGAGTATTTAAAAAAAAAGTTCGGAAAATCGCATAAAGCGTATTTGGCAAAATTGGGATTGGCGCATTGGATAGACAGAACGTTTAATGTTCCCAAGCATTCGGATTTTAAGGAAAAAAAGAAAATGATTAAACAGTCAAAAGCAGACGCAAAAGCTATGTGGGATAAAATATGATTTATATAGCCATACCATTTTATTATATACTTATGCTTTTGTGCGTATATAAAGAAAACAAATTGCTTCATAGTTCGCACTCTAATAGATATATTAAAAAAACACAGAAGCGTATGTTGTTAGCGTTGATATTGTTTATAAGTTTAGTATGCGCTTTCAGAAGTGTGCAAAAAACACCTGATACAGCTGTATATTATAATTTATATACAGCTGTTTGGAAAATTACTTCTATAAAATCGTTTTTTCAAAGTTCGCATAATGTCGAATTGGGTTTTGAATTTTTTTCTAAATTCATTAAATTATTTTTTCCGAATTATAGATTATACTTTTTTATTATAACATTTACTATTTTGGCATTGTCTGCTTCGGCGATATTTGAGTTGACGGATAACAGGATATTATCTTATTTCATTTTTTTCTCGGTATTCGGTTTTTATTATACTTTTATAGTAATAAGACAAGGGCTTGCAATGGCTATAATTTTATATACGTTAGCCAAAACGTGTAAACGTCAATCGCATTGTTATATAAAATTTATAATCGGGGTTTTGATTGCGACTTTTTTTCACAGTACGGCAATTATAAGTATTCTTATGCTTCCTTTTATAAATAGAAAACGCAAACTTAAATTAATATATTACGTATTTTTAATAACGATAAGTTTATTATTGACTTATACGGGAATAGTTTCTAACTTTATTGCAAAGTTTGCGGTAATGTTTTTCAATTTGATTCCGAGCGGATTGGTGTCATATAAGATAATAACTTATTTTGTGGATTTTGTTCCGACTTTTAATTCTTCAAGCTATCTGTATATTTTCACATTTATGCTTGTAGTATTTTTCCTTTCCGACAAACGCAAGTACAGCAAATCGTTCATCCCTTTGTTATCGATTCAGAATATAGGTATTCTATTGCTTGGCATCTTTTCGGGCATAAGCGAGTCTATACGTATTGCAGATTATTTTTTAATGGCTGAAAGTTGTACAATATCAGATAATGCTTTGCGAGTTAAAATCAGAATAAAATCCACAAAATAAGTTATTATCTTATATGA
>WSNJ01000106.1 GCA_013316045.1 Clostridia bacterium | reverse complement strand
GTATAAATATACGGGAGAATACGGATAAGAAAATGGAAAAGAGTAAGAAAGTAATGCCGAAAGGCGATTTGACGGCAGACGAAAAAGAAAAAGCACTCGAACTTGCCATTGCGCAAATCGAAAAGCAATACGGCAAAGGTTCGATTATGAAATTGACCGATAAGTCGTCTAACGACGTGGAAGTTATTTCTACGGGTTGTTTGTCGGTTGACCTGGCTGTGGGTATAGGCGGATTGCCGCGCGGCAGAATTATCGAGATTTACGGTCCCGAGTCGAGCGGTAAAACAACTTTGTCGCTTCACGTTATTGCCGAAGCGCAAAAAAATAACGGCAACGTAGCGTTTATCGACGCCGAACACGCACTTGACCCGAGTTACGCTCAGAAGCTCGGAATCGACTTGTCAAGACTTTACATATCTCAGCCCGACAACGGCGAGCAGGCGCTCGATATAACAGAATCTCTTGTGCGTAGCGGCGCTATGGACGTTGTTGTAATCGACTCGGTTGCCGCGCTGACGCCGAAAATCGAAATCGACGGCGAAATGGGCGAGAGCCGTATAGGCGCGCACGCAAGGCTTATGTCGCAAGCAATGCGTAAGCTCACGGCGGTAGGTTCGAAGTCGAAAACCTGCATAATATTTATAAATCAGTTGCGCGAAAAAGTCGGCGTTATGTTCGGTTCGCCCGAAGTTACGACCGGCGGTAAAGCGTTGAAGTTTTATTCGTCGATACGTCTTGACGTCCGTCGTGCCGACCAGGTAAAGGACGGAACTAATATAGTCGGAAATCATACGAAAGTAAAAGTAGTTAAAAACAAGTTGGCACCGCCGTTCAAAACCGCGGAGTTCGATATTATTTTCGGAAAGGGAATTTCGCGCGAGGGCTGTATAATAGACCTTGGCGTGCAGTTCAAGATTATTTCCAAGAGCGGCTCGTGGTTCAGCTATAACGACGAGCGTCTTTGCCAAGGTCGTGAAGCTCTTAGAAATATGCTCGAACAGAATAAAGAACTTGCCGCCGAAATCGAAAGTAAAATCAGAAGTATGGCAAGTGAAAAGTCCGACGAGCTTTTGCCGTCGGAAGCCGAAGAAGAAGCGGCGGAAGAGAACGTTGCGGAAACGCTCGGCGTAGCAGAAGAATAAGACACGCCTTTTTACTTGACTTTTGCGCAGGTATAATGTATCATAAAAATAGGCATATTTTATATGTCGTTTTCTTGATTTTATGTCGGTCTTGTAATTGCGAACTTATGGGGTCGGCTGAAAAAAATAATTCAATATTGCAAAAGGAGAATCATAATGAACGGTTTAGTTACTGTTTATGGAGCGATTCTTCCTGTATGGGCTGGCATTTTGATGTTGGTGGGCGGTTTGATTTTAGGCGCAGGCGTCGGAATCTTTACGTATATTCAGCTTACCAAGAAAAAAATGGGCAATGCCAAGCAGTTGGCAAACAAAATGGTAGAAGATGCCATTGCCGAAGCAAAGACTCTGAGAAGGGAAGCTATTTCCGAGTCTAAGGAAGAAATCCATAAACGCGAAGTCGAATTCGACAGACAAATGAAGGACCGCAAAAACGAGATTCAGCGGTCGGAGCAGAGAATTCAACAGAAAGAAGAATCTCTCGAAAGAAAGGAAGAGACGCTCGATAAAAAAATCGAAGCGCTCGACGCGACGAAAGAAAATCTGAAAAAGCGCGAAGAAGAGATTAACGCCAAAAAAGCGCAAGTCGACGATGCGCACAAGAAAATGGTTGCCGAAATCGAAAAGGTTTCGGGGCTTACCAAGGAAGAAGCAAAATCCGAACTTATCGCCGCTATTCAGGACGAAGCCAAACGCGATGCCGCTAAGCTCGTGCGCGAAATAGAAGCTGAAGCGAAAGACGAAGCCGAAAAGAAAGCGAGAGACATTATTTCGCTTGCCGTACAGCGTTGTGCCGTAGACCACTCTTCCGAGATTACCGTTTCGGCAGTTAACCTGCCTAACGATGATATGAAAGGCAGAATTATAGGTCGCGAAGGGCGTAATATTCGCGCATTGGAAAATGCGACGGGCGTTGACCTTATAATCGACGATACGCCGGATACGGTCGTTTTATCGGGCTTTGACCCCGTTCGCCGCGAAATAGCGAGAATAACGCTCGAAAAGCTTATTTCGGACGGAAGAATTCATCCCGCACGCATCGAAGAAACCGTTGAAAAAACGCGTAAAGAGCTCGAAATGCAAATGAAAGAAGCGGGCGAGTCGGCAATGTTCGAAGCCGGCGTTTTCGGTTTGAACGCCGAAATAATCAAGCTTTTGGGCAGACTTAAATTCAGAACGAGCTACGGACAGAACGTGCTTAAACACTCGCTCGAAGTTTCGCATCTTGCGGGTATAATGGCGGCGGAGCTCGGCGCTGACGTGAATATTGCTAAGCGCGGCGGTCTTTTGCACGATATAGGTAAAGCGGTAGACCACGAAGTGGAAGGTACTCACGTATCGATTGGCGCCGACCTTGCAAAGAAGTACAAGGAAAGCAAGGAAGTCGTTCACTGCATAGCGGCTCACCATAACGACATAGAGCCCACTACGGTTGAAGCCGTACTTGTTCAGTGCGCAGACGCCATAAGCGGTGCAAAACCCGGCGCAAGGCGTGAATCGCTCGATAATTACGTAAAGCGTTTGGAAAAGCTCGAAAGCATTGCAAATTCGTTTAACGGCGTAGAAAAGTCTTACGCAATTCAGGCGGGACGTGAAGTTCGCATAATCGTCAAGCCCGAGGCGGTGGACGAAAGTCAAACGTTGTTCCTTGCAAAAGAAATTGCCAAACAGATTGAAAAGGATATGGAGTATCCCGGTCAAATAAAAGTTAACGTAATACGCGAAACGAGAAGCGTTGAGTACGCAAAATAAACAAATAACCGAAAATGTCTGTATTTTCGACATATTCGGTTGACATATTTTTTGCAAGTTATTATAATAATAGTAATAAATAAAATAAAAAAAGGAGAATTGTGGTATGACTTGGTTTAATAAGCAGAGCCGCCTTGTACAGGTACTTTTGTTGCTTATCCCCGTTGTAAACTGGTTTACCGAAATCATCGTTCGGTGGAGTACGTTTGCTAAGAAAGGCGGATTACTCAGACTTATTATTTGTATCCTTGTTACGATTCCTTCCGGTATTGTATTCGGTTGGATAGACTTGATTTGGGTACTTCTTTTCAAGAAACTTTGTTTACAATAATTTAACTTGTCAAAAAACCGCTTGCGTTATGCAAGCGGTTTTTTGTTGTCCGAACTTTAATTTATAATGCGTTTTTGCAACTAATCGTTATATGACAAACTCCGAAAACAACCGAAGAAGCTATAAGCGGTATGCTTAAAACGGCAATGCCGCCGAACAGAAATATAGCGGTGGGCGTTACGGAAAGAAGAACGGCTTTCGGCAGTTTGTGATTTTTCCGAAAAACCAACCAAGATACGAAATAGATTAAAAGCAATAATGCGTTAACGCACAAGTAAACAGTCAGCGCGCGCTCAAACCAAAACCCGAAATAAGTATAGGGGATATTGAAAATCATAAATACAAAACAAGCGTAGCGTCCTAATTGTTCCGATATTTCGACGGCTTTGTTTTTGAATTTATTCTTAAATTCACCGCGCGTTTTAACTGCGAATATAATATTCGGTATCATAATCAGCGCCATTATAATTAAGCCGTAATAGTTAAACCAACTCATACTTTTTTTACCTTATTTAATTTTTTTGATTAAAAACAATTCGGTAGGCTGATTGGGCATCAGTAATGTACCGCAATCCGAATAGCCGAGATTTAGAACGTATCCTTGTTTATCACGTACTTTTTTATCGAATTCCGCGGGCGGTAAATGTTTATCAAGTGAAAACCAAAAAGTTTTATCTTCGTTTTTCACATACCGTATTTTGACAATGTTGTTATTCATATAAATATTATAACATTTTAACGACTGTAAAGCAAGCCTATCGGGAAAACCGTTTAAGCCATTTTTCGGTAGACTTTCGACTGCGGAATATTTTATACAGAACGTTACCTTTTTTAAGCGCGCGTTTCATAATCGGTCTTACGCTATTTTTGAAATTCTTTATCCATTCTTCAAATTCCGAATCAACGCGTTCCGCGCAACCTTCCGTTATATCGGGACGCGTTTTCCCTTTGTATCGTTCTACGCGCTCGTATGCGCTTTTCAGACACAAACGGGTAGGGTAGTCGAGAAAAATGCAGAAATCGGCATACTTCAATCGCTCGTGAAAAGTTCTGTTGTAGTTGCCGTCAATTATCCAAGAAGATTTTTTCAGTTCCCTGCCGAGCAATTCGTCGAATTCTTTGCGGGTTCGGGTTATCCAATTCGGCAACCACCAGATTTTGTCGAGATGAATAACGGGTAGTGAAAAGCGTTTGCCCATTTCGACGGCAAGCGTACTCTTTCCTGCGCCGCCGCAACCCACAATCAGTATTTTTTTGTACGTAAATTCTTTTTTTAACATATATCTGAACTGAAATCAGTAGTTATATTTTATTTGGTTTTCTTTTTAT
>WSNJ01000105.1 GCA_013316045.1 Clostridia bacterium | reverse complement strand
TGGCAATATTTGCTTTTTCACTTATTTTAGAGCCGAAAGTGAAAATCGACGGTTGTCAGATGAACGTTCACGAATCCGAAAAACTTGCGGGCGTTTTGGAAAAAAACGGTTATGAACTCACGGAAGATAAAAGCGCAGCCGATATAATAGTTCTTAATACGTGTTGCATACGCGAAACGGCAGAGTCTAAAATTCTCGGAAATCTCGGAATAGTAAAGAAGCTGAAAGAGCTGAATCCGTCTCTGAAAGTTGCCGTATGCGGTTGTATGACTCAGCAAAAAGATGCCGCCGAAAAACTTAAAAAACGCTGTCCGTTTATAAATCTTATTTTCGGCACGCACAACATACATCTTTTTGAAAGTTATCTTTCGGAGATTGCGGCAAACGAAAACGTTATCGACGTATGGGAAAAAGAAACGGAAATTCAGGAGAATTTGCCGATAAGGCGAGACAGCGGTCTGAACGCGTGGGTGAATATAATGTACGGTTGCAATAATTTTTGCTCGTATTGTATAGTTCCTTATGTGCGCGGCAGAGAAAGAAGCCGAAATCCACAGGTTATAATTCGTGAAATCGAAGAATTGCTTAAACAGGATTATAAAGAAATAACTTTACTCGGTCAGAACGTAAATTCTTACGGTAACGATTTCGGCGACAATCGGTACGGCTTTGCGCGGCTTCTGAAAGAAGTTGCCGAGTTGCCGTACAAATTCAGGCTGAGTTTTATGACTTCGCATCCGAAAGATTTTTCGGAAGAAGTCGTTAAAGTTATTGCCGAGCATCCGAATATTTCGCGTTTTATTCATTTGCCCGTACAGGCGGGGAACGACAGAATACTTGCGCTTATGAATCGAAAATATACCGTAGAGCAATATACCGAGAAAATAAAAACTTTGCGAAAATATGTGCCGAACGCAGGACTTTCAACTGATTTAATGGTTGGGTTTCCGTCCGAAACGGAAGAGGAGTTTGCCGATTCCGTTAGGCTTTTGGAAAATATAGGTTTTAGCAACGTTTTTACGTTTATTTATTCTCGCCGCTCGGGAACGAAAGCGGACTTAATGGAAAATCAGGTCGATTATAAGGTTAAGCGCGATAGGATAAAGCGGCTTATCGCTACGCAGTTCGAAATCGGCAAGAAACTTGCAGGCGAATGCGTCGGAAAAGAATACGAAGTATTATGCGATTATTGTTCCGACGGCAAAGCGAGCGGTAAAACCGAATGCGGCAGGAACGTTACGTTCGATTGCGGTGAAAAAAATCTTTACGGCAAGTTTGTAAAAGTGATAGTGGAAAAAAGCAGAAACACTAATTTGTACGGAAGATTAAGCGAGGAATAAGACTTATGTCTGATAAGAACAATAAGAAGAAATTATCTCCTATGATGGAGCACTATTTGACTCTGAAAGAAAAATATCCCGATACGCTGATTTTTTACAGACTCGGTGATTTTTACGAAATGTTTTACGAAGATGCGAAACTTGTAAGCCGTGAGTTGCAATTAACGCTTACAAGCCGTAATTGCGGTTTGCCCGAAAAGGCGCCTATGTGCGGCGTTCCTTTTCATTCTGTCGATACTTATATTAAAAAACTTATGGACAAAGGATATAAAGTCGCTATTTGCGAACAGCTGTCCGAGCCCGAAAAGGGTAGTATTGTTCAACGCGACGTTGTAAAAGTCGTTACGGCAGGTACGGTAACCGAAAGTAATTTATTGTCCGAAGATAAGAACAACTATTTAATGAGCTTATATTTTGCGGACAATACGGTCGGTGCGTCCTGGACGGATATAACTACGGGAGAGTTTAAGCATTCTCTTATTGAGCCTCCGATTGCGCCGAAGCTTAACGATTTGTTATCGCGTCTGAATCCCGCTGAAATTATTTGCAATAATGATATGCAGGCTGTAAGTTTGAGTTTATCGACCGTAAAATTCGGCGCGGTATGTCCGTTTTCGGTTTATAACGATGCCGCATACGAATACGAAAATGCAATAAACGTTATAGAAAAACAATTTGACAATGCGAGCATTAAAGAGCTTAAAGCTAAAAAAATATGCGTTAACTCAGCGGGCGCATTGCTCGATTACGTTAATACAACGCAAAAGAGAGCTTTGGCGCATCTGAACAGAACTTCGTCCGATGACGATAAGCGTTATATGGTTATCGACCACGTTGCGGCAAAAACGTTGGAACTTACCGAAAATATGCAAGACGGCGGCAAAAAAGGCACGTTGTTATGGTTGCTCGATAAGACTTGTACAAATATGGGGCATAGGCTATTAAGAAAATGGATAAGTATGCCTTTATACGACAGTTCCGAAATAAATGCGCGTTTTGACGGCATTTCTGAGCTTCAAAACGATATTATGCGAGACAAAGTACATAATATACTCGACGAAATTTATGATATGGAGCGACTTGTCGGCAAAATTTCTTACGGAAATATTACGCCGAAAGATTTTATATCTCTTGCAAAATCATTACAACAGTTGCCGACGCTTAAAAATCTCGTTTCGTCTTTTGATTGCGATATATTACAAAATATTAACGCTCGTATCAAACCTTTTGAAGACGTTGCGGGGCTAATAGTATCAGCTATCCGTCCCGACCCATCGGTAAATATTCGCGACGGGGACGTAATCAACGACGGTTTCGATGAAGAACTCGACGGCTACCGTAATTTAAGTAATAATGTTGCCGAAGTAATGGCGAATCTCGAATCGGACGAGAAAGAAGAAACGGGAATCAAGAATCTCAAAATAGGGTATAACGGAGTATTCGGTTATTATATAGAAGTTTCAAAATCGAATTTACAGCTCGTTCCGTACAGATACAAACGCAAACAGACGCTTGCGAATTGCGAGCGGTATATGACGGATGAGTTGCGCGAGTTGGAAATCAAAATCACAAGCGCTCGTGAAGATGCGCTCAACCGAGAACAGGTTCTCTATAAAATGCTCATAGAAAACCTTAAAAAGTATATGGACGATTTTTTATCTGCGGCGCAAGCCGTTGCGGAATTGGATTGTCTTGTTGCCTTTGCTAAGGTTTCGAGAGATTGCAAATACGTAAGACCTATCGTGAACGATTCGCTTGATTATATAAAAATCAAGGAAGGGCGGCATCCGGTAGTCGAAAAAATATTGAAAGGCGATTCTTTTGTTCCCAACGATACTTTCTTAAATACCGATTCGGATAAGATAATGATAATAACCGGTCCTAATATGGCGGGTAAAAGCGTATATATGCGGCAAACGGCTATTATTACTATTATGGCACACATAGGTTGCTTTGTTCCTGCAAAAAGTGCTGAAATTGCGCTTACCGACAGAGTTTTCACAAGAGTGGGGGCAAGCGACGACGTTGCAACCGGAAGAAGCACGTTTATGGTCGAAATGACGGAAGTGTCTTCTATTTTGGAAAATCTAACCGATAACAGCCTTGTTCTGCTCGACGAAATAGGTCGCGGAACTTCTACCTATGACGGATTGAGCATTGCTTGGTCTATAATGGAATTCTTATCGAAAAACACCTCGGCAAAGGTTTTGTTTTCCACTCACTATCACGAGCTTACCGAACTCGAAGGAGTGTTGAGCGGCGTAAAAAATTATAAACTTTCGTTAAAAGAAATTGGCGGTTCAATAGTATTTATGCGCAGACTTATGCGCGGAAGCGCCAACAGGAGCTTCGGTATAGAAGTTGCGGGACTCGCGGGACTTCCCGAAACAATAGTCGCAAGGTCGAAAGAGCTTTTAAAGATGTTGGAAAGCGCTGATATAGGCAGACAGGCAAAAATGAATTCATCGCAACAACTGTCATTCTATAACTCGGACGGTTCGTCGGAAATTCTCGCAATTTTAAGGGATATGGATTTGGACGGAATAACTCCGAGACACGCGCTTGACGTGTTGTCCGATTTGAAGGAAAAGGTGAACGGGTAATGGGTGAAATCAACGTACTTGACAGTTCGGTGTTTAACCGTATAGCCGCGGGTGAAGTGGTCGAAAGTCCCGCCGCCGTCGTAAAAGAATTGGTTGAAAACAGTATCGACGCAAATGCTACGAGTATTCGTATAGAAATAGCGCTCGGGGGCATAAGCAGCATTAAAATCACCGACAACGGTAAAGGTATGTCGGGTAGCGATTTGCCGATAGCGTTTCTTCCGCACGCGACAAGTAAGATAAAAACGCTTGACGATTTGAATGAAATATCCACGTTGGGATTTCGCGGAGAAGCGTTGCCAAGCATTGCCTCCGTCGCAGAAGTAACCGCAACTTCGCGCGTTGAAAATTCCGAAACCGCCTATACGATAGTGTATAAAAACGGCAAATTGGAATCGTCTTTTGAAAGCGGAGCCGCCGTCGGCACTTGCATTGAAGTTAAAAACATTTTCGAAAACGTTCCGGCGAGAAAAAAGTTTTTGAAAAAAACGTCTGCGGAAGGAGCGAAAATAACTTCGGTAGTCGAAAAACTGATACTTGCAAATTCCGATATAGCAATAACGTACATTATGGACGACAAAACGGTTTATGATTCGAAAGGCGACGGAGTTGAATCCGCAATCTATACCGTGTACGGTGAAATGATTGAAAATCTACAAGAAGTCAAGAGTATTATGCCTGACGTAACACTGAAAGGTTATGTTTCTAAGCCGAATTTTTCAAAACATAACAGGAATTACCAGACTTTAATTGTAAACGGCAGAGTTGTTGAAAACG
>WSNJ01000104.1 GCA_013316045.1 Clostridia bacterium | reverse complement strand
CAATAGGCATAATAATTTCAAATAAAGATTTCCGACATTATCTGACTGAATTTATAAGGAAAAGATTCAAGAAAAACAGAATTTAATTGTCGAGCCGTATTTTATAAGTCTTTCGTCAATCCAGCCGAAAACGGTAGACCTGCGCGGCAAAAAGTATTATAATAAAATCCGAGCGGAGAATCGCTCGGAGCAAATTCAAGGAGAATAATATCTGATGGAAAACAAAATAAGCGCGGTTATCGAATTCGTGGGCGGGAAGAAAATCAATCTCGAACTTTATCCCGACGTTGCGCCGATTTCGGTTGATAATTTCGTTAAACTGTGCAAGGCGGGATTTTACGACGGGCTTTGCTTTCACCGCGTAATTCCCGGATTTATGATTCAGGGCGGCGGCTTTATTGCAAAAGACGGCGGACTTAAAAACAAGGACCCGCTTACTGCCGCGATAAAGGGCGAGTTTGCGTCCAACGGCGTAAAGAACGACTTAAAGCACACGGCGGGCGTTATATCTATGGCGCGCACTATGATAAAGGACAGCGCGACGAGCCAATTCTTTATCTGCGTTGCCGACACTCCGTTTTTGGACGGAGAGTATGCGGCATTCGGAAAAGTTGCGGACGAAGAGAGCTTAAAGGTGGCAATCTCGGTCAGCAAAGTACAGACGGGTTCGTGGCGCGGCTACGACGACGTACCCGTGCGTCCCGTTGAAATTCAGAGCGTCAGAATAACCGAACAGGCGTAAAGCCCTTGATTAACCGTAAGGGCACAGCCCGTTAATCTTCGTTTTCGTAAACGGCAACGACTTCCGCAAAATACATAGTGTGGAAGTCTTTTTGCGAATACATTTCTTCGCGCAGTTTATCGTCGAGCTGTTCGCGTTGCATATCGGTTTTGTAAATAACTTTACATTCCAAAAACAGCCCGCACTCGCTTATAGTGTAGGTCGGGATTTTTTTCGTGCGCTTGGGGTGCAGGTGCAGAGATTCGAATTTATTGGAATCGTAGCCGCTCAGGTGGTCGCACATAATTATTTCGTTGCGCATATCCTTAGCGGGGACGGAGATTGCAAAGCAACCGGTTTCGTCGATAAGGCTGTGCGTGAGTTTGCTTTTACGGACGGGGAGAATAAAAACGGGCTTATTCCAGAAAGTTCCGAGCGAACCCCAATGCGTAGACATTATGTTAACTTTTTCTTTGTGTCCGCTCGTAACGAATATGCCGCTTTGTCGAATGGCTTTTAACAGCCGCACTCTTTGGTTGTCAGTCATTCTGTCCATATTATTGATTTTTTTACCGCCTTTTTTTTCATTATACTATAAAAACGTATAAATTACAATAGAGTAGCGTTAAAAAGTTTCGGAAATTTGCGGAAATTTATATAAAGCGGCACAAAAAGCACCCGAGAATGCAACCTATGAAAGTGGCAAACAGCGCAATCGGAATTGCGAATCCGAGTTTTTTGACCTTGCTTTGCGAAAAGTAAATCGTCGATATGTAGAAAACCGTTTCGCTCGAACCGTATATAACCGACGCGCATCTGCCGATATACGTATCCGCGCCGTGAACGGTAAAAACGTTTTCGAGCACGCCGAGCGCGCCCGCGCCCGACAGCGGACGCAGGAGAATAAGCTCGGTGAGTTCTTTCGGAATTCCGAACACGCGCATTGCGGGCGAAACGAAGTCGGCAACGACGGCCGAAACGCCGCTCGCGCGGAAAACTTCGACCGCCATCATTATGGTCAGAAGATAGGGAAATACGTTAATCATAAGTTTAACCGCGCTTCCCGAGCCGTCGATAAACGCCGAATAAGCGTCTTGCTTGCGGAATATGGAAACGAGCAGAACGGATATAAATATAATCGGTATTATGTACGACGTCATTTTGCCGCCGCCTCAGACGCACGCGCGCGCTTTTTCTTTCCTACCGACTTTACGGGCAACGGCTTGCCGTTTAACTCGGTTTTTTCCGTTTTGCCGACTTTGCGCTTTAAGAACTGCCAAAGAATTTTAACGCACGCAATGCCTATAAACGTGGACACGATTGTTGCAATCATACAAGGAATAAGAAAGTCCGACGGATTCGCCGAACCGTGGCTCGCGCGCATTCCTATAACGGTAGACGGAAGCAGTTGCAGCGAAGTCGACGAAATAACTACGAGCATAATCATATTTATGCTTGCTTTGCCGCCGTCGTCGTCCATACTGTTTATGGCGCGTATAGCCATAGGGGTGGACGCGTTGCCGAGCCCCAAAATATTTGCGGACATATTCATCGTTATGAATTTTTCCGTGTCGTCCTTTACGCCGGGGAACAGAAAACGCACAACGGGGCGGAGAATTTTCGCCAACTTATTCGAGATGCCGGTTTTTTCGAGTATAGCGAAAAAGCCGAGCCAGAACGCGTATAAAGCCACAAGCTCCATAGCAAGATTTACCGCGTCGTGCGAGCCTTTTACCATAGCGGTAACGGCGGCGGACGGGTCGCAGAAAAGGAGCGTTCCTATGCTCGACAGTAATATAATCAGCCAAACTTTACTCATATATTAAGATATATGAGCGCATTTTGTCGAATATGCGTTTATTCTTCCGCAGTCGCGTTTTTCCGATACCGAAATCGCCTGCGGAGAACGGATTCTTTTCTATTCTTCCGTGAGTGCGGTGGAAAGGTATCTGTCGCCGCCGTCAGGGAACAGAACTACGATATTCTTTCCTTTGTTTTCGGGGCGCAACGCAACCTGCGTAGCCGCCCATAACGCCGCGCCGGACGAAATTCCGACGAATACGCCCTCGGCTTTGCTTATTTCCTTGCTTGCGGAAAACGCGTTTTCGTCCGAAACGGGGATAATTTCGTCATAGATTTTCGTATCGAGCGTGGCGGGAACAAAGCCCGCGCCTATGCCCTGAATTTTATGCGCGCCCGCTTTGCCCGTAGACAGGACCGCACTCGAAAGCGGTTCGACCGCTACGATTTTTACGTTTCCGTTCTTGGATTTCAGGAATTTTCCTACGCCCGTTAGCGTTCCGCCCGTGCCTACGCCCGCAACGAAAATATCCGCGTGTCCGTTAAGGTCGGCGTAAATCTCGGGACCCGTCGAATCGAAATGCGCCGCGGGGTTTGCGGGGTTATCGAATTGGCTCGGAATAAATGCGTTCGGAATTTCTTTTTTCAGTTCTTCGGCTTTTGCGATTGCGCCCGTCATTCCTTTCGTGCCGTCGGTCAGCACGAGCTCCGCGCCGTAAACTTTCATAAGTTTTCTGCGCTCGACCGACATCGTTTCGGGCATAACGATTATAACTCTGTATCCGCGCGCCGCGCCTACGGACGCAAGCCCTATGCCCGTGTTGCCCGAAGTCGGCTCTATTATAACCGAGTCGGGGCGGAGTATTCCGCTTTTTTCCGCGTCGTCGAGCATAGCTTTCGCAATGCGGTCTTTTACCGAGCCGGTGGGGTTGAAATATTCGAGCTTAGCGAAAATGTTTGCCTGCAAGCCGTACTTTTCGTTGTAGCGGGTGAGTTCGAGCATAGGAGTGCCGCCTATAAGCGCGTCCGCCGATTTGTATAATGCCATAAAATTATCTCCTTTCTTAAACGGCTTTGAATCCGTTTTCCAAATCCGCAATTATATCGTCTATATGCTCCGTTCCAATCGAAAGCCGTATGGTGTTTGGTTTTATTCCTTGGTCGGCAAGCTCCTGCGCCGTGAGCTGGCTGTGCGTCGTAGTGGCGGGGTGAATAACAAGGCTTTTAACGTCCGCGACGTTTGCAAGCAGCGAGAATATTTTAAGGTTGTCGATAAACTTATGCGCTTCCTTTTCGCCGCCCTTTATATCGAAAGTGAATATCGACGCTCCGCCGTTAGGGAAGTACTTCTCATACAGTTTACGGTCGGGGTGGTCTTTCAGCGACGGGTGATTTACTTTTTCCACGAGCGGGTGCGCCGATAAGTATTCGACGACTTTTTTTGCGTTGAATGCGTGGCGTTCGAGTCTGAGCGACAGCGTTTCCGTGCCTTGAAGCAGTAAGAACGCCGCAAAAGGCGAGAGAGTCGCACCCGTGTCGCGCAACAGTATAGCGCGAACGTATGTAACGAAAGCGGCTTTGCCTACGGCTTTTGTAAACGAAACGCCGTGATAACTCGGATTAGGCGCGGAAACGGCGGGGTACGCGCCCGACTTTTCCCAATCGAAGTTGCCCGAATCCACGATAACGCCGCCGAGCGTCGTGCCGTGTCCGCCGATAAACTTTGTAGCCGAGTGAACGACTATATCCGCGCCGTGTTCGATAGGACGGATAAAATACGGCGTTCCGAACGTGTTGTCTACAACGAGCGGCAAACCGTGTTTATGCGCGAGAGCCGCAAGCGCGTCTATATCGGGAATATCGCTGTTCGGGTTGCCGAGCGTTTCTATATAAATGGCGCGCGTGTTGCTCTTAATTGCTTTTTCCGTTTCTTTAAGGTCGTGAATGTTAACGAAAGTAGCCGTAATTCCGAAGTTCGGCAATGTGTGCGCAAGCAGGTTGTAGCTTCCGCCGTAAATCGTTTTCTGAGCGACTATATGACCGCCGTTCTGCGCCAACGCCTGAATAGTATAAGTTATCGCCGCCGCGCCCGACGCGAGAGCAAGAGCCGCAACGCCGCCTTCGAGCGAAGCTATTCTCTTTTCAAACACGTCCTGCGTCGAGTTTGTAAGTCTGCCGTAAATATTGCCCGCGTCGGACAGTCCGAACCTTTTCGCCGCGTGTTCGCAGTTGCGGAACACGTAAGAAGTAGTCGCATAAATCGGCACCGCGCGCGCGTCGGTTGCGGGGTCTGGCGTTTCCTGTCCTACGTGAAGTTGTTTCGTTTCGAATTTATAGTCGGGCATAGTTTTTTCTCCTTTATAACCTACTTGTTTAATATGTTAATAGCATTTTATCATTTATAACCTACTTTGTCAATAGT
>WSNJ01000103.1 GCA_013316045.1 Clostridia bacterium | reverse complement strand
ATTATTATGTATAAATAATATCATTAAATAATCTTAAAGTCAATACAAATGGAAAGGAGCTTAACGTTTTATGAAAATGACTTTCAGGTGGTACGGTAAAAGCGACAGCATTCCGCTCGGGTACATAAGACAGATTCCGAATATGTCGGGCGTTGTTACCGCAGTGTACGACGTACCGGTAGGCGAAGTTTGGACTAAGGATAAAATCGCCGAATTGAAGAAACTCTGCGATAACGAGAGCCTGGAAATGGAAGTAATAGAATCCGTTCCCGTTCACGAAGATATAAAACTCGGCAAGCCGACGCGCGACAAACTTATCGCCAACTATGCTCGGACGATTCGCAATTTGGGCGAATTCGGAGTAAAGTGTATTTGCTATAATTTTATGCCCGTGTTCGATTGGCTGAGAACCGATTTGAAAACGGTTGCTCCCGACGGGTCGAACAGTCTTTCGTACAATCACGAAACGCTTATGAAGTTGGACCCTAAGAACTTGCATTTGCCCGGTTGGGACGAAAGCTATACTACGGCGCAATTAAACGGTTTGCTCGACGAATATAAAAACGTAACGCACGGGAAACTTTTTGAAAATCTCGTTTACTTCCTTAAAGGCATAATGCCTGCGTGCGACGAAACGGGGATAAATATGGCGATTCATCCCGACGACCCGCCGTGGGATATGTTCGGTTTGCCGCGTATTATAACGGGCGCCGACAGCTATGACAGGATGATTGCCGCCGTTCCCGATAAGCATAACGGTTTTACGTTCTGCACGGGTTCGCTCGGCGCGGGAAGAAGCAATGATTTGCCCGCAATGGCGGAAAAGTACGCCGACAGAATTTATTTTGCTCATATAAGGCAGTTAAAGTACTGCGGAAGCAGCGATTTTACGGAAGCGGGACATCTTACTGCGGCGGGAGATTTGGACGTTTACGCTATCGTTAAAGGGCTTGTAAAGGGCGGATTCGACGGATACGTCCGTCCCGACCACGGCAGAAATATTTGGGGCGAAGACGGAAAGCCGGGTTACGGATTGTATGACCGCGCACTCGGAGCCGCTTATCTGAACGGACTGTTTGAAGCAATCGAAAAGGAGAGTAAATAAAATGAAATTACCGTTTAACGTAGATTTGAAAAACAAGGTAGCAGTAGTTACGGGCGCAGGCGGAATCATATGCGGTGAGTTTTCGAAAGCACTCGCGGCTTGCGGCGCAAAGGTCGCGCTTTTGGATATAAACGAAGCGGCGGCGCAAAAGATGGCTGACGAAATCGGTGCAAATGCCGTTGCGGTTAAATGTAACTGCCTGGACAAAGCAAGCATTATCGACGCGAAAAAGATTGTCAATGCGAAATTCGGAAAAGTTAACTTTCTTATAAACGGCGCGGGCGGAAACAATCCGAAAGCCACTACCGATAACGAATATATGACGCCCGAACTTGGCGGCGTGAAAGACTTTTTTGCGCTCGACGAAAGCGGATTGAAGTTTGTATTCGATTTGAATATAACTTCCGCATTCTTGGTAACGCAGGTTTTTGCCGAAGATATGGTAAAGACCGGCGGAAATATTATAAATATTTCGTCGATGAACGCATACCGTCCGTTGACTAAGATTCCCGCTTACTCGGCGGCAAAAGCAGGCATAAGCAATTTTACGCAGTGGCTTGCCGTTCACTTCGCGCCTTGCAATATACGTTGCAACGCAATCGCGCCCGGATTTTTCGTTACGAATCAGAACAGGGGACTATTGTTTGACGCAAGCGGAAATCCTACGCCGCGCACGGAGAAAATACTCAATGCAACGCCTATGAAAAAGTTCGGTGAAATATCCGACCTAACCGGCGCGCTTCTGTGGCTTGCCGACGATAATGCAAGCGGCTTTGTAACGGGCACCGTAATTCCCGTCGACGGCGGTTTCTCCGCTTACAGCGGCGTGTAAACATTATAATTATTAAATAAAATAAAAAAAAGCGTTTGAAATATACTTTCAAACGCTTTTTTGTTTTTGGTGATCCATCCGCGATTCGAACGCGGGACACCTTGATTAAAAGTCAAGTGCTCTACCGGCTGAGCTAATGGATCATAAATGGCTGGGGTGGAGAGATTTGAACTCCCGAATGCTTGAGTCAGAGTCAAGTGCCTTACCGCTTGGCGACACCCCATCGCGGCGTTGTTAGGAAACTGCTTTGCTCTGCACTCTCGGTTGAACGACAAGAAGTCGTATTTGGCAGGGGTGGCAGGATTTGAACCTGCGAGTGCGAAAGTCAAAGTCTCGTGCCTTACCGCTTGGCGACACCCCTAAATTATTGGGGTGAGTAAAGAGATTCGAACTCTTGGCCTCCAGAGCCACAATCTGGCGCTCTAACCAGCTGAGCTATACCCACCACAAACGACTTTTGCGCAAAGCTGTCGTAAAACGTTTCCGTTGGCGCGCCTGAAGGGATTCGAACCCCTGGCCCACGCCTTAGAAGGGCGTTGCTCTATCCAGCTGAGCTACAGGCGCAAAGTTGGAGCGGGTGATGGGAATCGGACCCACGCAGCCAGCTTGGAAGGCTGGAACTCTACCATTGAGCTACACCCGCACGAACACAGTGCCTTAAAATGATACCACAACTACAAAAATATGTCAACAAATTTATGTCATTCGCTTAATAATATTTTTTCAAATATGGATTTAAGCGGTTTTAATTGACATTTCCGTCGATTATGTGTTAAATTTAGAAAGCCGATAAATAAATGTAAAGGTGCCGGTTTTATGTCTTTGCGCATACAAAAGAACGACGTATTAGGATTTTTTATGATGCTTTTGGCTTGCGCCGCATACGGCGCGAGCACAAGTCTGTTTTTGGCTCCGAACGTTATAATTGCGGGCGGCATAAGCGGTTTGTGCGTTACCGTTCATACGCTGTACGAAAAAATTCCGATAGGTACGTTATCTATTGCAATAAATATTCCCATACTGCTGTTTTCGATAAAGGGATTCGGTTGGAAATTTACGCTGAAAAGCCTTGTAACCATTGTTATACTCGGTGTAGCGACCGATTTGTTTGCATTACTGCCGCCTTTGACAACCGACCCGTTGCTTGCGACGCTTTACGGCGGAATATGTCAGGGAATCGGGGTGGGTTTTTTCGTACTGTATAAGTATTCGAGCGGCGGAACCGAACTGATTGCCCGCCTGATTGCATTAAAAGCAAAGAATATCAAGATTCCGTTATGCTTGGCTGTTTTGGACGGAATTATAGTGATAGGCGGCGCAATCGCAACCCGTACTCTGAACAATATGTTGTATGCGCTTATAGTAATATTTTGCAGCACAAAGGTTTCCGACCTTATTCTCACGGGTTTGGAAAAGTCCAAAATGTGCGTTATTGTTACGGATAAAGGCAAAGAAGTTTCCGACGAATTGATTAAAAACAGTCCGCGCGGAATAACTATGTGGGACGGCAAGGGTATGTATACGGAAACAAATCACGACGTATTGCTTACCTGTATTAAGAGCAGACAGCTTGCTCAGCTTAAAGATATCGTCAAGTCGATTGACCCCCTTGCGTTTATAATGATTCAGGATTCCGTCGAAGTGCGCGGTAAAGGGTTTACTTCTTTAATCGAAGACGGCGCCCCCAAGATAAAAAAGTCTGCCGAGAATCTTACCGAAGTAAAAGAGAATGCGGAAGAAGAATAAACTGTTTTACGTCTTAAATAAACGCTTTTATTTCGATTTTTTCAAAAAATATTATAAAGTTTACGATTAGGGGTCATAGGTTTCTTTACTTTTCTGATTTAATGTGATAAAATAAGCTCTGAAATTTTACAAAAAGGATTTGCGATTTTATGAGTACCAATGAATTTGACAAAGAGTTTTACAACACCGTGTTGACCGTGAAAGAAAAGGATTTTAATCCGGATAACGTTGCTTTCCGTCCGGAAGACGCTTATCATATCGAGAAAGCCGTTATTGATTTGCTTGAAGTTCTGGGCTTTCGTATTTGCGATAAAGGTTTCAGATATCTTGCTTACATAATCAGCGAAAACGTTAAGTGCAGCGATAAAGAAATGAGTATGACGTATTGGTACAAAAGATGCGCAAATAAGTTTTCGGTAACGAGTACAAGCGTAGAAGCGGGGATATCCAACGCAATCAAAACGGCAAGCAAAAGTTCAAAGTTAAGAAAATTGAATTCGATATTCGGTTGCGAATATGTTATTTGCGACGGCATAAGCAATTCGATGCTTATAGCCGCCATTTCCACGAGATTCGCTTTGCAGTTCAGATATATCGGAAGTATCAGTTTCTGAATCGGCGTATATAATTCGTAAGCCCTATACACGGTTATGGATTTATGATAGATATAAAAACCTGGATTAAAGTATTTACCGAAAAAGTCGAGCAAACCTTTACGGGTCGCGTTTGGTTTATCGGTTTGCAAGGTAGTTACGGTAGAGGAGAAGCAACCGAAACAAGCGATATTGACGTGGTTGTTATTCTCGACGAATTGAGAATAAACGACTTAAAAACTTATAGCGCTATGCTTGATACCTTACAGAACAGGCAATTGATTTGCGGTTTTATATCCGGTAAAGCCGAGCTTTTGAATTGGGAGGCGAGCGACCTTTTTCAATTCTATTATGACACTACGCCCATTAAAGGAACTCTCGATTGCTTGCTTGAAAAGATAGATAAGCACGCTGTAATGCGTGCTATAAAAATAGGCGCGTGTAATATTTACCACGCTTGCGTTCATAATTTCGTTCACGAAAAAAGCGACGATATTCTGCGCTCGTTGTATAAGTCGGCAGTGTTTGTAATTCAGGCGGTATGGTTTTACGAAACAGGTAATTATATCAAATCAAAGGCTGAATTGCAAAATGCAATCAATCCGCCGTCTGCCGTACTAACAAATGCACAAGAGTTAAAGAGCGGCGCAAGCGTGCAATTTGAAGATATGTCGGAGTTGCTACTGAATTGGGCGACGGCGCTAATAAGAGGATATAACGAATGACCATAGAGCTTATAAAGGAAAACG
>WSNJ01000021.1:18634-24937 GCA_013316045.1 Clostridia bacterium | reverse complement strand
GATAAAGTAGTCTGCGTTACGGGCGGCGCGGGGTCGATAGGCTCGGAGCTTTGCCGTCAGGCGCTTAAATTCGGCTGTAAGCACCTTGTTATTTTCGATATGCACGAAAACGGTATGTTCGAGCTTGATTTGGAGCTTTCCGCTACTTATCCGAAATCGAGATACTCGCTCGCAATGGGTACAGTGCGCGAAAAAGACAGGTTAAAGGACGTTTTCGACAAGTACAAGCCCGAAGTCGTTTTTCACGCGGCGGCGTATAAGCACGTTCCGATGATGGAAATTTCGGCGTGCGAAGCGATAAAGAACAACGTGTTCGGCACGCTTAACGTTATAAATCAGAGTATAGAGTCGGGCGTCGAGAAGTTCGTTCTTATTTCGACCGATAAAGCCGTAAACCCCGCTAACATTATGGGCGCGAGCAAGCGTATTGCCGAAATGCTTATACAGAATATCGGCAAAAAGAGTAAAATGAAGATGGCGGCGGTAAGATTCGGTAACGTTCTCGGTTCTAACGGAAGCGTTATCCCCGTATTTCTTAAACAGATTAAAGAAGGCGGTCCTATTACGCTGACCGACAGAAATATAAAACGCTACTTTATGACTATTCCCGAAGCCGTAAGACTCGTGCTTCAAACGGGCGCGCTCGCGGCGTCGGGCGAAGTTTTCGTTCTCGATATGGGCGAACCAGTCTACATATACGATTTGGCGTGCGACCTTATTCGCATTAACGGACTTGTTCCCGAAAAAGACGTGGAAATCGTCGTTACGGGTCTGCGCCCCGGCGAGAAAATGTTTGAAGAACTTCGCTACGATAAGGAAACGACGGACGCCACTATTCACGAAGGTATTTTCGTAACGCATTTGCAGGACGTAAACACTGCGGCGTTTGAAAAGCAACTTGAAATGCTGTACAAGTACTCGCACGCCGAAGACGAAGAAAACACCATAAAAACGATTTTCTCCGTCGTTCCGAGTACTTACCGCAATATGGCTCTCGAAGAGCAGGTTAGGAGTAAGGAGTTTATTGACCAGGGGGTGCGCGGCGGCGCTTAACGGCGGCGTATACGGGCGCATATACGGGCTACGTTCGGCGCGGCGGCGCGGTTACGTATGTTTTGATACGCGCCCTTGCCGCCGTACCGACTGTTGCCCGTCTCTACACCCGTCTTCGCCGCCTTAGGCAAAAGACCTCATCAGTCAAGCAATCGCTACGCTTTGTGCTTGACAGCTTCCCCTGATAGGGGAAGCCTAAACAGAAGAAAGAGGCTTCCCCTTCAAGGGGAAGCTGTCGGCGAAGTTTACGTAGCCGACTGATGAGGTTAATCAGGGAAATCTTTGAAAAAAGGTATTTTATGAAATTTTACGAAGCGTTATTATTAGGACTTGTACAGGGTCTCGGCGAATTTCTGCCCATTTCGAGCAGCGGACATCTCGTGCTGTTGCGCGAGATTATGGGAATTCGCGGAGATTTTATGCTGTTCGACATAATGTTGCACGTGGCGACTCTCGCGGCTATACTCATAGTATTTTACAAAGACATTCTCGGACTTTTCAAGCGTCCGTTCAAGACGATAGGGTTTATTATTCTCGCGTCGGTTCCCGCCGTTATAACGGGGCTTATATATAAATTACTCGACGTCGAGATATTCGAGAGCGCGAAATATATTTGTTTTTTCTTTTTGTTCTCGGCAATTATTATGTTTTTCGCGGAATTCATATCGAAGCGTTACGAGCGTTCGCGCGCGAATACGGAAAGCGGCGAAACGGCTGTAAGCGCGGGCGCGGAAAACGTTAACCTTAAAACGGCTCTTTGTATGGGGCTTATGCAGTCGATAGCGATTTTCCCAGGTGTTACGCGCAGCGGCTCGACCATATTCGGCGGACTTGCCGCAAAGGGCGAGCGCAGTTCCGTTGCGAAGTTTTCGTTTTTTATGAGTATTCCCGTTATTTTGGGCGCGGCTCTGTTGGAGATAGTAAGCGCGGCAAAAGACGGGTTCGGCGCGGTTGCCGCAGTCCCGTGGTATTGCTATCTTACGGGTATGATTGTCGCTTTCGTGAGCGGACTTTTTGCGATTAAGTTTATGATGCGCCTTATTTCCAAGGCGAATTTCAAGTGGTTCTCGCTGTATCTCGTTATACTGAGCATAGTAACGTTCGCGGTTTACTTTATCTGAAAGACTGAGCGGTTTATAAATGGAAAAATTAAAACAAAACCGAATAATCAAAGCTATATGCGCGTTTATGGATAAACCGTTTTATGCGCTTGCTTTGGGCGTTTTTGTGCTTTGCGTACATATGCTCAAATGGGAACTCGTCGGTTTTACCGTAATTACGCTTTGCGTTTGTTTTACGAATTTATTCGCGCGCGATACGCGTTCGGCTATTCCGCCGCTTTTTCTGATAACTTTCGTAATGGGACAGCAGAATTCGGAAGAGAGCGTGGTTGTTCGCTACTTTACGGCTCCCGTGTTTCCTACGTTGATAGCGCTCGGCGTTATACTTATCGGTACGGCGATTTACAGGTTGATTGCGGATAAAAAAATTACGAAACTTTTTTGCAGAACAAGGCTTTTGTACGGTTTTATCGCGCTCAGTATCGGACTTCTTTTGGGCGGACTTTTCAGCAATGCGAATATGGCGGAAAGTTTTGCGATATCAGGGTCGCTGCTCGTTACGGGACTTGTGTTTTATGTGTTCTTTGCGGCTACGATGGAACACCGCAAAGACAATATAAAATATTTGTCGCAAACGGTTGCGGTAGCGGCAGGCGTAATCGCGCTTGAAATCGCGTATCTGTATATTACGAAATATACGCCGGGAAGACCGCTTGACGGAGCGTGGAAAGGCGAGATAATTTTCGGTTGGGGCATTAGCAACGCCATAGGCGAAATGCTTACGTTTTTGCTCGCGCCGATATTTTACCTTGCGTTCAGCTCGCGCCGCGGGTGGCTGTATTACTTGTTGGCAGTAGTCGTTTTGATTGCCGTATTTTTTACGCTCAGCCGAAACGCGCTTTTGTTCGGCGCATTGCTGTTTGCGTTCTGTACGGGAGTTTGCATTATAAGCGGAAAAAACAGCGTCGGCATTTCGATTGCGGCGACGGTTCTTGTAATTGCGGCGGCGGTGTTCATATTCGTGGGCAAGTACTCTAACAAATTGGATAAGTTGTTTGCGTTTTTTATAGACACTATGCTTAACGACCGCGGCAGATTTGTTATATGGGAAGACTATTGGAACAGGTTTACTTCGTATCCCGTGTTCGGAATGGGTTTCGGCACGAGCGACGCGCTTGTCAAAAAGGGATACCTTGCTCACAACACCGTTTTTCAAATGCTCGGAAGTTGCGGCATAGTCGGAATTCTTACATATATATATCACAGATACGAAACGGTTAAGATTTACTTAACCAAACCCACGTCGGCGCGTTCGTTTATGGGATTTGCAGTGTTGGCGTTTTTGCTTATGAGCCTTTTAGACCCGACGTTTTTCTATGCGCACTTTATAATTTACTATACGTTGATACTTACGGTCAGCGAGAAAGAAGCCGACTTTACCGCGAAAAATTTGCTTGCGAATAATCTTTAACGCAAATCTTCTGCACGGCATATAATGGAATATCGCGCATAAAAAGGCGGTTTGCGCCGCGCGAAATACATATATGCGGCAGGTCGGAAGTTTTATGAACGTAGCTGTATTTTTCGGCGGCAAATCTTGCGAACACAATATCAGCGTAATAACGGGTATACAAGCGATAAAGGCGGTAAGCAAAGAGCATACCGTCTTTCCCGTTTTTATAGATTCGCTCGGCGTGTGGCGGACGGGCAAAAAATTCGCGGATATAAGCACGTACAGGCAGGGCAAGGCGACGGGCGGCAAGCAGGTGCATATTCGCCCCGCAAGTCCGTATTTGCGCTCGAAAAGCGGGAGAAAGCTTTTTAAGATAGACGTTGCTCTGTTGTGCAATCACGGTTTGAACGGCGAAGACGGCAGTCTGCAAGGGATGCTGAAACTTTGCGACGTTCCGTTCACGGGGTCGGGCGTGCGCGCGTCCGCCGTGGGGATGGACAAAATAACTATGAAGCGTTTGTTTATGCAGGCGGGACTGCCCGTCTTGCCGTTCGTTTCGTTCACGAAAAGCGAGTATGAAAACGAGATGTTTTCGCTTACGGAAAAGATTAAAAATCAACTCCGATTTCCGCTTATCGTAAAGCCGTCGAATCTCGGCAGCAGTATAGGAATTTCGATTGCGCGCGATTTCGAACAGCTTTTCGCCGCAGTGGAAGTCGCGCTCGGTTGGGACGGAAGCGTTCTCGTAGAAAACGCGCTCGAAGATTTTACGGAGCTGAATTGCGCCGTTTTGGGGCGCGGCAAAAACGCCGTAGCGTCCGAGATAGAAGAACCCGTCGGCTGGACGGAATTTCTTACCTACGACGATAAGTACACGAAAAAAATAAAGGGCGGCGGAAGAAAATTCCCCGCCGAGATAGAGTCGGAAACGCGCGATAAGGTTCGAGCTATGGCAAAAGACGCGTTCGCCGCTTTGGGTTGCGAAGGCGTTGCGCGCGTCGATTTTCTTATGAAAGACGGCGAATTGTTCATAAACGAAATCAACACGATTCCGGGCGCGCTTTCGAATTATCTTTTTACGGGAGCGGGCGAGGAGATAAACTTCGAAACTCTTATAGACAAACTGCTTAATATGGCGGTTGAGCGCGCGAAAGAAGAAGACGCGTTAAAGTACAGTTACAAAAGCGACTTTGAAACGGGCGGCAAGAAGTAAAAATCTCAGCCCTTGATTTTTCCGAAATAATCCGAATCGAGAATAACGCTCGAATTAAGGCTCATTTCAAGACTCGATTCGAGCCTTTTTTCGAGTTCCGCGAGCTGTTCCCGTGTGGGCGAAGCACCGTTAAGCGAGATTATATTTCCGCTCAGGTCGTAATAAAAGTTGCCGTCGAAAACGGTGTAGTCCGAAAAGAACACGTGATTGTCGCCCTTGAACGCGTCCTGACCCGCGAAATACCTGTATTCGCCGCCGCCGTAAACAAGGTTTAGCAGAGTGGGCGTAATATCCGCCGAAGAGCACAGAAGCGGCACGCTTACGGCAGTATCGTAACCGTCTTTTATTTTCGTTTCTACGCCCGAGCCCGAAAGATAAGACAAAATCTTTTCCTTTGCCGCGTCGGGCAGATACATAGTAAGGAATTGACGGTGAATTTCTTTCGAGTCCGTATCCACGCCCAAATCGGAATACAGGTCGCCGTTTGACAAATATACGTAGTGGTCGGGGTAGAACAGAACTACCGTATTATCCGAAACGTTTTTTTCTTCGAGCTTTTGCATTAGGCGCGCAACAAAGTCGTCGAACGCTTTGGCTTTCGCGTAGTATACCTGCGTTTCCTTTTTTACGTCGGGATAATTTTCAAGCACGAACTGCGAGTTTTCGTAATTTTTAGAGTTCTTGTTGCTCGTTATGTATTTGCCGTCGTTGCCCTTGTGCATCGAGAAGGTAAGCAAATCGAGATAGAATTTTTCGGAAAAATTCACGTCGTCGAGCAGGTCGACAAGCTCGTAATCGTAGTAGTCGGGCGAGTAGCTCAGGTCGTCGGCAAACCTTACGGTATCGAAGCCCATATTCGGCATTAACTTATTGCGCGAGTAAAAGCCCGATTTTCCGAGATGCGCGTAGTACGTGGCATATCCCGCTTTTTTGAGTTGCCCCGGAAGCGAGTAGTCCGAAAAATCGTTATTCTTATATTGGTCGCCGAGGCTCGTAACCCACGACTTCGACGAAGTGGGGAACAGGCTCGTTAGCGTTAAAAATTCCGTGTTGACGGTCGCACCCTGAAAGAACGTGGGCACGAAATAGTTGTCGAACACGAGCGATTTTTCCATAACCGAAGTAAACGCGGGCGTCAGCTTTTTGTCGATTATGCGCGTATCGAGCGATTCGCAAGTAACCGTTATTATATTAAAGCCGTCCAAAATGCCCGTTAAAGGGCTTTCGTAAGAGTTTTCGCGCGCCGCATAAAATTCGTTCAATTCGTTTATAAGCCCTTCGTTGCCGCCGCGGTAAAACATATCGCGCACGCGGAAATTGAAGTAACCGAACTTCGACGCGTATTTTACGCTGCTGTAAAAGTTGTTGTACAGAAAAGTCGCGCTCGAATAGTAATCCGTCTTTTTTTCGTAAGTTTTGTTTTTCACCGTTTGAGCGACGCTTATATTCAGCGCGGAAACGGCTATAACGGTAGAGAGAAGAACCGAAACGGCAATGCGGAAGAAGTTTTCGCGGGGGGGGGT
>WSNJ01000021.1:13524-18535 GCA_013316045.1 Clostridia bacterium | reverse complement strand
GGGGGGGGGTAACCTTTATAAACCAAATAAGGAATATTCCGATTGCGGCTTCCGCGAGAATAACGCCCGCCGAAAGCGTCATACGGACGCCGCCCATATCTTCCGCGCCTTGAAAGTTCCCCACCGTTACAAGGCTGCTGACCGACGCAAAACCCGAGAAGAACGACGAAAATATCGCGTCGGCAATAAATATTATCGAGATAATGCAGAACAGAACTGTAAAAACTATTTTTTTTGCCGTAGGGTTCGGGATAAGGCAGACCGCAAAAAACGCAATCGCCGTAACGATTATATCGTTCGTTATACCGAAAAAATTCAGAATAAACAGATGATTGAAAAAGAACAGCGTAAGCTCCATAACAAGGACTATGCCTACGATTATTGCGGCGATAATCAAATCGTTGTATGTTCTGATTTTCATAATATATACAGTATATAATCTTGCGCGGAATTTGTCAATCTTTGAGTAAACCGTTGACTTATAAAACGTTCCTGCTGTATAATTAAGGGGTTGCAAAAAAAGGAGAAAATAATAATGAAACACTATACCGAAAATCTGAAAAAGTTATATAAAAATATAGATTGCGAATTCGATTTTACGCTCGAATGTTTTGTCTACGACACGCTCGAAAACGACCCGCAAAGTTATGTTCGTCCCGCAATGCTCGTTTGCCCCGGCGGCGGCTACAACTCCTGTTCCGACCGCGAAGCTACGCCGATAGCCACGTCCTTTCTCGCAAAGGGCTTTAACGCCTACGTTTTAACGTATTCGACTAAGTCGGTTTCGCAGAAAGACTGCTTTCCCGTTCAGCTTTTGCAAGCCGCGGCGGCAATCGACTATATAAAGAACAAGGCGTCCGAACACCGTACCGACGAAAATAAAATCGCCGTTTGCGGCTTCTCCGCGGGCGGGCACTTGGCGGGAATGATAAGCTGTCTGTTCGACTGCGACAGCGTGAAAAAGGCGTTCCCGAACAAGCCCGACAACTATTTCCGCCCCTTTGCGTCGGTGCTGTCTTACGCCGTTCTTTCAGCCGACCCCGAAATAGCGCATAGCGGTTCGATTGAGAACGTTTCGGGCGGCGATAAAAAGGTTATGGAATTTATCTCGCTCGAAAAACGCGTAAAAGAGAATACGCCGCCCGCATTTATATGGCACACTTCCGACGACGGTTGCGTAGATTGCCGCAACGCTTTAAGATATGCCGAAGCGTTAAGGAAATACAATATCCCGTTCGGAATGCACGTTTACCCGCACGGACAGCACGGCATCGCGCTTGCGAATTCGCTTACTAGCAACGGCAGGGAACAAATCGAAAACGACTATATAGCAACGTGGGTTGACGAAGCGACGCACTGCCTGCTTAAAATATTTGCGTAATTTTTGGCACTGAAATACACGAATTTGTATTGAAATTATTTTTTCCGCAAGGTATAATTATCTTAGAATTATATTCGGAGGAAAAGAAATGAAACTGTCTTTACAATTATATTCCGTTCGGCGCGAAGTCGAAAAGTACGGTTTGAAAGAAGTGTTGCAAACCGTTAAGAAGTCGGGCTTCGACGCGGTAGAACCCGCGGGCTACTACGATTTGGGCGCGGCGGGACTTAAAAAACTTTTAGACGAAGTAGGTCTTTCGGTTACGAGCGCGCATATTCCGTATACGGACATTACCGAAAAAACGGATAGCGTTATCGCCGATATGAAAACGCTCGGTTTTACCGACGTTGCGATTCCGTGGACGGGCTTGGACACGCTCAGGGATAATATGCCCGAATTCGCGGAAAAGGTTTCGGCGGCTGTTAAAAAGTTTGCCGCAAACGGTATACGCCTTAGCTACCATAACCACGCTCACGAGTTCGAGGGTGCCGATTATCTCGAAAAAATGACGGACGAAATCGACGGGCTTATGCTCGAACCCGATATTTTCTGGCTTGCCGTTGCGGGAAGAAAACCCGCCGAATACGTTAAGCGTTTCAAAGACAAGCTGATGACGATTCACTTGAAAGAGCTGTCGAAAGACGGCAAAGAAGCGCCGAATCCCGTTCTCGGCGGCGGCGTTTCGCAAACAGCCGAGTGCATAAAGTTTGCCCGCGAAATCGGACTTGACTATGTAGTTCTCGAATTCGAAGGGCTGGATATGCCTTACGGCGAGTACCTTACTAAATGCGCGCAATTCATAAAAGGGGAATTAAATAAATGAAATTAGCCGTTTTCAATCCCGTTCTCTACTCGATGAATCTCGAAGAGAGCTTGAAGTATCTAAAATCGATAGGCGTTTCCGCAATGGAATTCGGTTGCGGCGGAAGCCCCGGAACTACTCACGCGAGCGCAGTGGAGCTTGCGGCAAATCCGAAGAAACTGCAACAGGTAAAGGATTTGTTCGAAAAGTACGAAGTAAAGATTGCCGCGCTGTCGGTACACGGCAACGGCGTGCACCCGAACAAGAAAACAGCCGACGAAGCTACCGCCGATTTCGACGCGGCGTGCGCTATCGCAAACAAGCTCGGAACCGACAGAATAGTAACGTTCTCGGGTTGCCCCGGCGATAAAAAATCGATATATCCGAATTGGATAACCTGCGCGTGGCCGACCGATTACCCCGAGCTTTTGCAATGGCAGTGGGAAGAAGTTCTTATTCCGTATTGGAAAAAGCAAGCCGCCGTCGCAAAAGATGCGGGCGTTAAAGTCTGCTTCGAAATGCACCCCGGTTTCTGCGTTTACAACCCCGAAACTATGATGAAAATAAGAAACGCCGTAGGCGACACTCTCGGCGCGAATCTCGACCCGTCGCACCTTTTGTGGCAGGGTTGCGATATTGTGGAAGTTATCAAGTACCTTAAAGACGCTATCTACTACTTCCACGCAAAGGATACGATGTTCAACGCGCGCGAAAACTCCGTTAACGGCGTGCTGGACACGAAGTCGTTCAACGATATGAGTTCGCGCAGTTGGATATTCCGTACCGTGGGCTACGGCGGTTGCGATTGGAAAGCGATTGTTTCGGCTTTGAGATTGGTAGGTTACGACTACGTTATGTCGATAGAACACGAAGACGGTCTTATGACCCCGAAAGAAGGTCTTGAAAAAGCCGTAGAATACTTGAAAAGCGTTATGATATTTGAGGAGAATAATACCGCCGCTTGGTGGGCATAAATTTCGGCGGCGTATACGGGCGCATATAGACTCGCGTTGCTCGTGGCGTTCGCGCTACGCGCTCGGCTAGTAGCTACGTTCAGCGCGGCGGCACGGTTACGTATGTTTTGATACGCGCCCTTGCCGCCGCGCCGACTGTTGCCCGTCTACACCGCCTTTGGTGAAAGGGGTTGCCGCTCTCTGCACGCACCCGACCCGCCTTTGGGAGCCTTCCTTGTCTTGCACGCGACTGCGCCGTTTTTTACTTTTTTGCACGCACTCTCCGCCGCCTTTTTTTTGTCATTTCGACTAAGCGACGAAGTCGCGCACGGAGAAATCTTTTTCTCTCTCCCCACAGTCTGTCATTTCGAGCGTAGCCGAGAAATCTTTCCAAGAGATTTCTCCACTCCGTTCGCTACTGCTCACTTCGGTCGAAATGACACCACCGCTTGTCCTGAGCCCTTACTGTCCCTGGTCCTTAGCCGAGCCACGAAGTGGCGAACGCCACGAGCCAACGGCGAGTATTTCGACCGAGCGAAGCGAGCGGAGAAATCTCTAAAACATCCATAATCAAGGCTTCTCCTTTTAGGAGAAGCTGTCGGCGAAGCCGACTGATGAGGTCTTTGCATACTTTGCATAATATTTAATTTAAGACGTCAAACTATATAAAGGTATGAAAAAGCGGATATTTGTATTTTTTACATTTATATTGTTTGGCGTTTTTTTGTTTTGCGGGGCGGAAGTTTCCGCGAGCGCTTTGGGTGAAAGCGGCTCGGACGGAGTGGAGCTTCCCGTAATAATGTATCACGCTGTCGTTCCCGACAAGTATTCCGCAGACGCGTACACGGTGAAAATAAGCGATTTTATTTCCGACCTCGAATATATCCGTCAAAGCGGTTATACGACCGTTTTGCCGCGCGACCTGATTGCTTACGTCCGCGGCGAACGGGATTTGCCCGAAAAGCCGATAATGCTAACGTTCGACGACGGTTTTTGCGGCGTTAAGGATTTGGCTATGCCCGAGCTTATCAAGCGTAATCAATGCGCCGCCGTGGCTGTCGTCGGCAGATACTTACGGGACGAAAACGAGCGGAAAGTAGTTTACGGCTATCTTTCGCTCGACGAATGCAAGCAGATGCAGGACGGCGGCGCAATCGAAATAATCAGCCACAGCTACGATTTGCACAAATTAAAGCCGCGCAAGGGAGCGTGCAGGCTATGGCGCGAAACCGACGAAACCTATGCGGAATTCCTTAAAAACGATACCGCGAAACTGCAAGCCGAGCTTGACAAAATAGGTATCCGTCCCACAGCTTACGCGTACCCGTTCGGCGCGTTCGACAAAACTTCAAACGCCGTTCTGCGCGAGTGCGGCTACTCTCTTACGCTTACCTGCCGCGAAAAAATCAACGTAATCACGCGCGACGAAGAATGTCTGTTCTCGTTGGGACGCTTCAACCGCCACGGCAGAAAAAAGTTCCCCGTCTGAAAAAAAATCCGGAAATCACCGCGAAAAGATTGACGGGGGGGGGACTTAATATATAATAGGTATATCCTATAAGCGGGGGTATACCGATTTGAAGAATAAGATAAAGATTTTGGCGGTTATGCTTATTGCCGCGCTGTGCGCGTTCGGCTTTGCGGCGTGTTTCGACAGCGGAAGCGACGATTATTCGCCGTATACGACGGTAAGGTTTTACGTAGGCGGCGAAGTGTACGACGAGCAGCCCGACCTTGACGCCGACAGGGGCGACAGGTTCAAGGTTCCCGCGAACCCGGACGACAAAGACGGCAAGCAGTTTTTGGGCTGGTTTATTTCGCAGGAGAGCGCGGACGCGTTTGCGCAAAAGCTCGAAGCGGGCGAGCGTTTTGGCG
>WSNJ01000021.1:0-13424 GCA_013316045.1 Clostridia bacterium | reverse complement strand
CAGGAGAGCGCGGACGCGTTTGCGCAAAAGCTCGAAGCGGGCGAGCGTTTTGGCGGATTAAGCGCGAGCGAGTTGCCGCTTTTTATAAGCGATTCGGAAGACAAAACGGGGCAAAACGACGGCACTTATACTTTACAAAACGACCTTTACCGCAAAGGGCAGTTCTATGCGGCGTTTGCGGACATATTCGTGTACGAGGACAACGGCGATAACACGCTTACGGCAAACGGCACAAAGTTCACCGACGCGGACAATAGCTGGTGGATATACTTACCCGCCCTTACGATACCCGCCGCGCACGACGGCAAAGCGGTTACCAAAACGGGGCAAAAATTTTCCGATACGCGCGCCAAAACGATAGGTCTTTCCGAGGGGCTGAAAGAAATCGGGGCTATGGACGGCTCGGATTTCAGGCATATCGAAATTCCCGCGTCCGTTGAAAAAATAAGTTACGGCGCGTTTTCGCGTTGCGAGAAGCTCGAAAAAGTTACACTTGCGAGCGGCTCGAAACTGCGCTTTATAGACGGCTACGCGTTTTCGGATTGCAGAGTGCTTACCGAGTTTACGATGCCGCAGGACGCTCCGATTGAAATTATAGGGAGCAATGCTTTTTCGGGAACGAGAATAAGAGAGTTCGTAATACCCGCAACCGTTACCGAAATAGGAGATTGGGCTTTTGCGGACGCCGGGGCGACCCGTTACGATATAGACTCGGACAAAATAATACCGCTTAACGTAACGCTTGCGAGCGGCTCTGTTCTCGAAAAGATAGGAAAAGAAGCGTTCGACCATACAACTCGGAGCGACGATTTTTCTCTTCCCGAAAGTTGCGACGACATAGGTTCGTTGCCCGTGATGTCGGACGGCTCCGTAACAATAACGGCGGGCAGTTTTGTTTTAAGGACGGGCGCGATTGATTATTATAACAACTACGTAAGAATCAAATACAAAGACGGGCTGCTTTTGCCTGCTATAAGAATGGAACGCGGCGCGATAGACGCGGGCGTTGTCGTAGACTTCGAGTATGCAAGCGGCAACGTTGCTGTCAAATCGTCGTTCGCGGACGGTTGGGCGGGCGAACTCGTAAAAGTTTGCTACAACGTGAAAGAGCGCGTAAAGCAAGACGGATTGGAGTTCGTTATACATAGGGGGAGTTCCCCGACGGCGACCGTCTGCGGGCTTGTGGGCGGTTTGACCGAAAGCGTAACGGTTCCCGCGAGCGTAAACGGCGCGCCCGTCGTTGCGGTCGGCGACTATGCTTTTTACGACAAGGGTGTTACCGAAAACTATCAGACGACGTACACGTTAAAGTCGGTTACGCTCCCCGACAGCGTAAAGACGATAGAAGAATACGCGTTCGCGGCGGGCGGACTTACCGAAGTCAATATGCCCGAATCGCTCGAAGAAATAAAGGATTGCGCATTCCATTACAGCAGAGTGGAACGTTATCCGCTCGATAAGCCGAATATGAAAAAGATAGGCGAGAACGCGCTTTCGGTATATACGCGCGCGGTCGTCGTGTCCAAAGAGCTTGCGACTTTTGAATCGTTCTCGATGGCGAATAATCAAAAAGCGAACGTGTATACGGATGCGACCGAAACGCCGAGCGGTTGGGACTTGGATTTTTCGGGTTATGATTTAACAATGAAGAAAGTAGACGGCAAAATACGCTCTGTGGATATGGCGGTTTACTCGCTCGATGGCTCTGACCCGAACGCGCCCGTAGCTACGCTCGTTTACGGACAGTTTGCCGATATGGTTCTCTCTGTTCCGCAGAAGATTTCGGACGGCGGCGTGGATTATCCCGTAAAGAGCGTTGCCGAAATCGCATTCTATGTGAGAAGAAGCGGCGCAGTGTCTGACGAATCGTATGACAACAGGCGCATAACGTTGCCCGAGGGCTTGAAGAGCGTGGGACGGCAGGCGTTTAACGGTTCGCACGCGGCGGAGCTGAATCTGCCCGATTCGTTGAGCGAAGTCGGCGAACAGGCGTTCGGCGGCTGTAATTTTTCGTCGATTGTGATTCCCGCGTCGCTGACGTTTATTCCCGATAAGCTGTTTGAAAATTGCGTAAATCTCGAAACCTTTACGCTTTCGGCAAGTCATACGGGGCTTACATCGGTTGCCCGCGGCGCGTTCAAAGGCACAAAACTTCTCGAACATAAAGGCGTTGACGGCGAAGTCGTTTATGTCGGCGATTGGTGCATCGGCTTTACGGAACGCCCGAAAAACGTTGACTCCAAAAGCGAAATAGTCGTTGCCGCGCCCGTTATCCGCGACGGTACGGTCGGCATAGCCGTAGGCGCGTTCAGAAACGAATTGAATGTTGCGTGGACGGGAGCGGAGCCGTTGGGCTTTGCAATAAAGAAGTCCGACGCAAGCGAAAGAACCGTCCGCATTCCGAACAGCGTAAAATATATAGGCGGGCGCGCATTCGGCGAGCAAACGGATATGATTTTCTACATTCCCGCATCGGTCGAAAATATAGGTTACGCTTTTTACGGTGAGGGCAACGGGGTTATAGGGCAGTCGGGCGCGGCAGGCACGATTTACTGCGAAGCGTCTGAAAAACCCGCCGCTTGGAGCGACGGTTGGTTCTTTAACGGAAGCGGACAGGTGAACGTAACCTGGGGCGCGAATATGAATCGGTAAACAAAACGGATAGTGTAAAATTTAGGTGACGAGGCAGTCATCGGTATATTTAATTTAATGAGTAAGGCGATGACTGCTGACTCACACACTCTTAAATAAGCGTGTGTAAAAGTAAAAAGAGTGTGTGTGTCGGTCAATGGCGTGAAATTAATGCAGTAAGGCTAATTGGCTTTACTGCTATTTTTTATAAGGAAAACGGAATGACTTTAAGCGGAAAGAAAACCGTTATTCCAAATGAGGTGTTTGAGGACAGGAGATTAGATTATCGAACGAAAGGAATACTGTGTACGATAATATCTCGAGCCGATAGCGAAAGGTTTTCAGTATCATTCTTGGCCGAGCTAGTGATACCCCGGGATAACGAGGGAAATGCAATCAAGCAGCTTAAAGGAGAGGGCAAAGCCTCTATCAGAACGTCAATTTTGAAACTCGAAGAGTTGGGATATCTAAAACGTATTCCATTGCAAGACGAAAAAGGCTTGTTTATCGGGTACGAATACAGGCTGATGATACCGGCGGTTCACTCTTCCGAATAATTAAAACAGTCCATTTATCGATTATCCGTAATCGGAAAATATACAAATGGAGAGTGTGGAGAGCTTTATGGGAAGAATTAGAAACGAAAACTTTTATACTGTATTTGGTTGGATGCTGAATGAATTAGAGTTAAAAGGCAACGAACTAATAATATTTGGTATAATTTACAGTTTTTCTCAAGACGGTAAAAGTGAGTTTACTGGTTCACTAACATATTTACAGACTTTTGCAAATATCAAGTCAAAAAATACAGCTCTTGCAATGCTCAGAAATTTGATTGATAAAAAATTCATATTGAAGAGAGAGTTTACAGACGGGAGTAATATTCAAAGGGTTGCGTATAGAGCAAATCTTGAGTACATAGACGAAATCAAAAAAGGAATTTCTCAAATTGAGCCTGACAACCGGTGCAAAAATTGAACCGGTGCAAAAATTGATATGGGGTAGTTCAAAAATTGCACCGGTGCGGTGCAAAAATTGAACCCTATATATAAATAATAAGTAATTATATATGGAAATCTGAAAACACAAGAAAGATAAGTAACTTTATGGAGAATAGTTAGTTGCTTATTTAGAAATGTAGTATTGAGCGGAGCGTCCTATTCTCTTTTGTGTTTTTATAAAAAGGAGTTTGTTGTATTTATGGCAAAGCTAAAAAGATACATTACAGAGCAAGAAGATAGATTGCTTAGCACACTAAGAGCTATCTCAAAAGGAGAGCTGACGGGTAATGCAGTCGATACGGCTGTTAATGCAGTAAAAGCCGATAGACCGCTCGATACGGCGTATTATTCATTGACTGAGGAGCAGAGCATAAATGATTTTATGTTTGAGACGTTCGGAACGTCAGCCGACCTATCAAATGTGAATGATGACGAGCCGTCGCAAATGATACTAATAGATTTTAACTGAGGTAAAAAAATGGCTTATCAAGAGAAAAGCAAGTTCAGAGAAAAAGTCGAAGAAAAGCGTCAAAAAATGATTGATACGCTGCTTACGTACATTGAGACCAATCCGACGTCTTGGGAATCAGGTTGGTATCGTATGCCGTCTGAAAGCCCAATAAACGGAAAAACACAAAAGAAGTATAACGGACTAAATGCGTTTTATTTGTCCGTTATTGCTGCTATAAAGGGGTATTCCGACCCACGTTGGATAACGTATAATCAAGCTCAAGAAATGGGAGCGAACGTTAAGAGCGGCGAAAAATCAAGCGAGGTTTTTTATTGGAATTGGTACGATAAAAAGACGAAAAAGCCGTTTGAGGAAAGTACGCTAGACGGTATGACAAAAGACGAGGCAAAACAATACCGTGATGAAAACGTACGCCCTGTAATGAAATTTTATCAGGTCTTTAATGCGAATCAATGCAATAATATGCCTGAATACGTTCGAGATAATAAGACGCCTGAAATGGAGCTTGAGGAACGTTCAAGGCAAGTTGAGATTATTGAGAGAGTTATTGCGAACAGTGCCGCCCCTGTGCATTATGATGGCGAAAATAAAGCGTATTATTCTCCGAGGACGGATAGCATACACTTACCTGAAATAGAGCGTTTCAAATCGATGCAAGACTTTTATGCTACGGCATTGCACGAAATTGCACACTCGACAGGACATAAAGACAGGCTGAACAGAGAAATATCAAACGGTTTCGGATCGCCTAATTATGCACGTGAAGAGCTTCGTGCGGAACTTGCAAGCGTATTTATGCAAGTTGAGCTTGGTATAAGCGTTGAGGGGCGTCATTTTGAAAATCACGGTGCTTACCTTGCGTCGTGGCTTAAGGCCGTTAAAAACAATAATAAAGAGTTTTTTGCAGCAGCAGCCGACGCTGAAAGGATAGCCGACTACGTTTCTGAACACTACGCTCAAGAGCAACGTGTAGAAGAAGTGATCTCAACGGCTGAACCGATATTTGAGCCGAATTCCTCATTTGCAAAACAGGTTGACGCCGTTCTGTCGGGAGCGGACACAACATCAACGCATTTGAAAGTTATGTCAACGCCGTTAATTTTAAGGCAGTTAGGAGCAAGTAATTTACCGATATTAATGACTGCAAAGCATCTGAAAAATATAGTTGCGACAGAGGGTAACGATGAAAATGTCAATTATCACGGCTTGGACGCTGATATTATAAAAAAATTACCGGAACTAATAGCTGATCCGGTAATGGTTATGGACAGTCTTACACGTGATGATAGTGTAGTTGTATTAACAGCAACGGTTGATAGCAATAATCGCCCCATAATCGGAGCGATTAAGTTTGACGGTATTGGTAACTTAAATAATATAGAAATTTCCGCAAATATTTTGACAAGTGTATATGGACGAAATAATTTTAATGATTTTGTTCAGCGAAACATCGATGCCGGAACAGTTCTTTATTGGGATAAAGAAAAGAGCAAGGAGCTAATTAAAACCCCCGGGATACAATTTCCCGACAACCTTAATAGCCTTGCTACTAATACTATTATACGCAAAGCAAAGGCTTTTGTCAATAATTTAGAGCAAAAAAGTCAAAATAATCTTAATGTTGCAGAGAACACAAACAAAAAATCAGATAATATCGAACAATCTCAGCAAGTCGGACAAGCTGAGCAAGATATATACGGACTTATATATAATTGGAAAGGCTTAAAAGAGGAAAATTCCATATATACTGCAAGCGAACTATCGGAGCTTGATGAGGCGTTTGTGCCGGAAGAACGTTACGACGGTGCGGTTGCTGCGAATAAAACGTATATGGTAATTCGCTTGACAGGTAAAAATCAAGAAGAGACCGAACAGAATATTCGCAGATTTTTGACAGGCGAATATAACAAAGAAGAGGTTATCCCACACGACGATTGGTATTGGGAAACGGTAACGGAAAATTTCTTTACAGGCGAACAGAACCAAACGACAATAGATTATGTCGAAAAGCTACAGCTCAGTGGAAGTGATAAGGAAGAGAACACAAAAGAGAGCTATATATTAGATTTTAAGCTCAATTACAGTAACGAAATGTTGCTTAGCAACAAGCTTGCAAAATTGGGATATAAAAGAGATGATTCCGTATTTGAACGTAATCAAAATAATGACATAGTTGCTACAGAGGCCGGAATACATTATTGGACGAATGAGATTAAGTATATCGGCAAAGACGGCCGTAGCATAGTTGGTTTATATGGTCGAACAAGTAACGGCATAATAATAGAGGCAACAGACATTACACGTTTTACCTTAAACGGTATCAAACAAAGCGAAATGGAAGATATCGCAAAAGTGTTACGAGATTTTGGAGCGGACGTAACAATAAAGGGACTTAACGAGCAAGGCGAACAATCTGAACAAGTCAGACAAACCAAGCAAGCACAACAAGTTGAACAAGTTAAGAAATGGAGAAGTGTTGAACTATCAGACGGCCAAATCGGCGATGAAAGAGGCAAATCAACAAGAATAAATATGTCTAAAAGCGGCGAATATGCCTCTTTTGTGTTTTTCGTGCCGACAAAATTCATACGGAAAGATGAAAAAACAGGTTTGATGCAGTTGTCTGTCAACGCAGATTTTAATTATACCCTTATGAGAGGGAATCAGCGAGTTGAGTTGACAGGCGAGGAGCTGTGTCAGGCTATGGCCGGAAAAGTAGTAGGGAAGAGGACACAGCGGCTGCTGAGCGAAGAAAATGCTAAGACATTATCCGACTTGGAACATAACGTACCGGAAGAAATGCGAAATTATCCGAATTGGTGCGTGTTCACGACACGTTGGAATGAACACAAAGGTAAAAAAGATAAGTCAATATATTCTCCGACATTAGGCTTAGATAGTGATGGTAAAATGCAATGGGCGTCCATAGATAAGCCTGAGACGTGGACGACGTTTGAGGCAGCATTAACATTTGCGAAAGAGAATGATTGTGCCGGCTTAGTATTCGCTCTGAACGGCGAGGGAATAAGCTGCATCGATTTAGACAAAGCAATCGTTAAGGACGGTAAATTGAACGATAAACCGACAGATAAGCCTAAGGGTACGTTGAGTTCGATTGCGGAAAAATTGACGTCGGAAATGCTTGATACATATATCGAAACAAGTGCATCAGGAAACGGAATACATATTTTTGTTAAAGACGACATTTTAGCGAAAGGAAAGTATAAAAATCGTGTAGAAACTTCTGACGGCGAAATCGAAGTGTACGATGAAAAGCGATTTATCTCGATGACTGGTAATATCCGTTCAAAAACAGTGCGTTTAGGAAAAAGTCCTGTTGCAACGACGTCGTGGTTGCAAGGCAAGTTGGGAGAAAAGGCTTTAATCAAAAACAACAATATTGCTCCAAGAAAAGGGCAAGGAATAGATCGTTCAGATAAGGCACTTATTGAACGAATACAGCGTTCTAAGTCTGCGGCCGATTTTAATGCGTTATTTAACGGCGACAATATGCTCGGCGATAACAGTCGCAGTGATTTTAAGCTGCTTAATATGTTGGCGTTCTTTTCTGACTGCGATGCGATGCAAATGGAGCGTATATTCAAAGAATCGAAATTGTATCGACCTGAAAAGGGCGAACAGTACGTGCAGCGTTCGGTTCGCAAAGCTATAGATACTTTGAACACCCGAATTTCTGAGAAAGCATTAGGTAGCTCAAATACTCGAGGTAACGGCGGCAGTAAGCGAGGTTCGAGTAAATAGGTCGCTCGGGGTTCGGCTGCGTTTTGTGTGAAAACGCAGCCGTTGCCCCAAACTTTTTGGGGCAATTAAAAACAAGCAGGATAAGACGGTGCGACAACTTGCCCAAAATTGACAAGTTATTACGTAGTAATAGTTTGTGTCGCACCTGAACGATTTCAATGCGACATTTGTCGCACCGCAATCGTGAGACAAAACGGAAACCGTTTTTCTTCAGAGGAGAGAACAAAATGAGAGATAATAAAAAGAATAATGCTTTCTATGTTAGGGTGTATGACGACGATGTTTTGACATCGCTATATGAGCTAATCGATACAAAGCAATTCGATTCGATGAACGATTTGATGAATCAAGCATTATCGATAGGAATTGAAAAGATATATTTAACGTTTGGCAAACGACGTGCCTTGACGTCGGCAATCGAGCCGGTTATTCCGAATGCAGAGAACACAAAAGAAGTATTACATAAATTAAAAAGTATGGAGCTGACGATAAACGACTTATTTGTGATATTGAATGTGCTTGAAGTGATGATAACGACGCTATATAACGTCGAGGTTGCTAAAAATACAGGCGAATCGGTCAGTGCGGAACTTATGGATAGCGGTTACTTTTCGACATTACCGGAACAGTATCAGAGCATAAAAGATACGTTGATACGTCGAATAGAAAAGAAAAATCAGAAGAGGTAGGTGTAAAAATGAAAAATGAGATAATACAGCGGCTAAAAGCATTGATAGCCTTTATGCAAAACGAAAAAAATTATTATGCGATGTTTCGAAACGTACTCGAATCTTGTGCTGTGGCAATCGAACTCAATCAGATTTGCTTTTCAGAACAATTCATTAGCGATAGTGAATTTGTTGGTACAAGTAGAATTATCAATTCTTGTCGGCAAAAAGCGATTGAAATACATAGAGATTGGATTATCAAAAGACTTGAGAGTAGCAAAACCGAACACACAAAAAAAAGCATCATAATGTCCGTTTACAATGATATTTTTTAGCAAAACAAGGAGATAAAGAAAATGCCGAAAGCACTTTTTAACATAGCGTTTACGTTACCGTTGCCGCCGTCAAAATTGCGAGGTAATGCTCGTGCAAATTATCAAGCACAACGTAATTTTTATAATCTTACAGCAGATTACAATTATTTTGCGTACACGTTAGACGGTAAAAAGGTAGTAAAAAACGCTAATGCCGAGCATTATTTTACCCGTGAGGGAACGAATACAGGGTTATTTAATTTGCACGGAACTATTGATAAAGAACAGATAAAAGGGCTTAAAACTCAGCTTAAAAAGACAAAATCTATTATTTGGCACGGTTTTATTTCGTTTGATGAGGAAACAAGCAGGGGCTTTAATACGCAGGAAAACGCCGTAAAGTTTATGAAACAAACTTTTGGTGGGTTTTTAAGTCGTGCAGGGTTTAAGAAAGATAATATCGAACTGTATGCGTCATTACATAACGATACAGATCATAGACATATACATTTTGCATTTTTTGAAAAAGAACCGAAAAGACGAGATAAGAACGGTGTGCTTGGATATCGGCGTATGGGGAAAATCGAATCAAAGGCAATCGATAATTACCTTGTTTCGGCAAATATGCACTTATCAGAACACAAAGACGAATACTATACCGCACGTGATGAGGCTATGTCACGGTTGAATGAAGTCAGAAAACAACGCAAAGAGCTTACCGCAATTAGAAATCAGAATTTGTATTTTGCGTTAAACAATTTGCTATCCAAGTTGCCGAAAAAAGGACGCTTAGGCTATTTTTCCGAGAATATGAGACATTTGAGAGCAGAAATAGACAGCGTAACAGAACTTTTAATCGCAACAAACAGCGAGGCCATATCAGCACATTTGAATGCTCTTAAGCAGCTAGCACGTGTTAAAGCCGAAACAACGCAATTAATTCAAGACAACCGATTAATATACGTTGATGATCGCCGAATGAATAAAGAACAAATAGACGCAGTTATGAATGGGGATAAAACCGCCACAAAATCGGTCGATGAGAAAAATATCGATTATTTTGAAAGGTTGGAAACTGATTATAAAGGGCGTCTTGGGAATATCACTATAGGAATATGTTTAGACTTGCGTAAGAGCGGTTTTGATGAACGAAGAAGAGCTTGGGTAAACAGTAAGATGCTTAAAATCAAGGCGAAAAACAGGCGTAAACGCCGGGAAAAAATTCTTGCCGGAGCTATTGGAAATATACGGTCAACTGCGGACATTTATATCCGTACAAACTTCCTTAAAACATTGCAGCAAAATGAGTATGATATTGAGCAGCAACGCAAATATGGGCGAGTTAGCTAAGAGCGATAATATGAAGAACACAGAAATGATTGAAACTCTAATGCTATTTATAGCTGACAAAATACAGGCAAGACGTGATGAAATATTGACAATATACGCCACGCCGGAAGAGCAAGAACGTCAAATTGAAGAACTCAGAGTGTTGTCGCAACAAGCTCAACAGACCAAAGCATTATTTAATTATGCTAAATGGTATTCGGCAAATAATGAAATAATTGTGTTGGAAAAAGTTTTGCAAAAAGTAAAAGAAATAGAGAGAACAACTATACAGAGAGATTATGAAGTTAAAAGAAAGTAAATCGTCAAAAATTGCATTAGCAGTTATAGGGTGTTTAAGCGGAGCAATAGCTGTACTGTTTGCAATCGCATTTTTGTTGACGATAATAATGCGAGTTGGTTTTATTCAGGCACTGAAAAATAAGTATACGTATCTTATATGGTGCAGTGTTGTTGCTATTGGCGTTTTGGTTGTAATGATTGACTTACGTGTGCGTGGTTCTAAGCGTGTGCTTAAGGTAAATGTAGACCTTGAAAACTCACATTTTATGACGAAGAGAGAGCTTATTAAGAATGACGGTTATATATTTACTACTTTAAGTGAAATACATAATAAAGTAGACGGCGTTCCTATTTTTGCGGAGCAAAAAGGCAAGAATATTGAGGTTATAATGCACAATCCGATACATACGCTCGTTATTGGTGCAACCGGTACGGGTAAGACAGCTAGTTTTGTTAGTCCGACAATAGAAATACTGTCTCGAACGAAAACAAAGCCGTCAATGGTAGTGACAGATCCGAAAGGCGAACTGTTCAGACGTCATAAAATAACGCTTGAGCGTCAAGGTTATAAGGTTACATTAATTGATTTATCTGACGTTTATCATTCAACAAGGTGGAATCCATTGAATGACGTTTATAAAAAAACTGAAAAAATGAGAGAACAGGTAAATATTCATCTTGGTAAATATTATTTCGCCGGCAAAGTTTATTTGACGAATGCAGACGCCGAACAAGCTCGAGAGGAGCGAGTAGTTAAGCTCAAAGATGAAATATACGTTGATTTGCAAGATCTAGCTTATACGGCTTTTCCGGTAGAAAATAAGCACGATCAGACGTGGCAGCGAGGGGCAAGAGATTTATTATTTGCATTGCTCTTGGCTTTTTGGGAAGATCTACGAGACGGCTATATGCCGAAAGAGAAATTTAATCTTTATAATTTATATCGTAATATAACCGATTATGCAAAAGGCGAATGCGAGGGTTTGAAAGAGTATTTTGCAACAAGAGAAGATACAAGTAGAGCAAGGGGATTGAGTAATACCGTATTAGTAACCGAAGATAGAACCCTTAGTTCGTATTTGGGAGACGTTCAACAGTATATGAATTGGCTTGCGGACGGTGGTATAGCGACGCTCACAAGCGATAACGAAGTGGAATTTTCCGATTTCGATGAGAATCCGAATATTTTGTTTATCAAAATTCCGGACGAAAAAGAAAACCGCCACAAATTAGTGTCGTTAATGATAACACAAATGTATAAAGCACTGGTAGAAAAAGCTGACAATAACCGTGAGGCCGGTTTAACTTCAGAACAAAAATTATTACGTCACGTTTATTTCATAATGGACGAGTTCGGAAATATTCCGAAGATTGAGAAAATGGCGAGTATTATCACAGTCGGACGAAGTAGAGGCGTCTTTGCTGTTCCTATTATTCAAGATTTTAATCAGATTGATACCGTGTACGGGCGTGAAGTTGCATCTACAATTAGAAATAACTGTAATATACAAATTTTTATTGGTTCTAATGATGAGAACACAAGAAAGACATTTTCGGAGCTATGCGGAAAAAAGAAAGTTAAGCAAGTGAGTTATTCAGAAAATAAAGATATGTCGGTATCGACGTCGGCTCAAAGTGTGCCGTTAATTTATCCAAACGAACTAGAAAAGCTGAATGATCCACCCAATGGGATAATTGGTAATTCTATAGTTCAATGCTTAGGAAATTATCCTATACGTGGGATAATGACGCCGGTGTTTAAGGCTAAAGAGATATACGGACAAGAGGATGCATCAGAAAAATTAAAGGAATTTACTTTTTTTGATGAGAAAGCTGCTCATTATGATATAGCAAGACGTACCGCTTTAGATATGGACTTGTTTGACACGGAAGATGAAGAAGTGGGAGCAGTTGTGCAAGAGCAAACGCAACAAGTTGAACAAGTCGGACAAGCTGAAGTAATAAAGAAAGTCGACGCTGAGCATAGGCAGCGACTATTAAAAAAGCTAGCAGTTTTACAGACAAAGTTATCTGATACAGAATATGCCACGCTTATTAATAGTTCTGCGGTAAAGCAAGTAGAATTGTTAGATATTTATGCGGATTCGGCGGCCGAACGTGGAAATATATTACTTGCGGCTGAATTTGAAAATATAAGAAGTTATTGCTTTTATGCTTTGGATAACCAAGATTAAATGGAGGACTTATGAATAGTAGATTTAGAATTGTGAGAATGCGTAAGATTACATATGCCTTTTTAGGTTTAATTATTATCGGTTTGGCTATTATACTTTCGCTAACTATAGGCGGCTTAGAAAAGAATATCGCTTATGCTGAAACACAGAGTAGCTTTATACACTACAGCGGAAGTTCGCATAATTTTAAGGCGTCAGTATACTTTCCGTCAAAAGTGGAATCAGAATCCGCTGCAAATAATTTTTATATAAATGTATGGTCAACAGAGATTGAATGGTCTATATTTGGACCTGATTTTCAAAATGTAAAAATTACAATGACACGTCCTGACGGTTCGACGAAAGTCTACTCATTTAGCAACGGCATAAAAAAAGAACATTTTGATATTAATGTTTTTACGTCCGCAGACTTAAAAGACGGTACAGGAAAATATATAGAGGGCATTTATACGGTTCAAACAAGTGGTAAAATCGTTGCAGGAGCAACGCAAAACCAAAATAAAAGTTTCAGTTTTACGGTAAATCTTTATGCTCCAACAGTTACAGCAGATGCCGGGGGAAAGGCTTTATCGTCGGGCGAAATTACAAAATCTAATGTAACTGTTACGGCTAGCGACACAAATGGGTTGGCAAGCCTACAGTATGCATACTCTACAAATACATCATATTCTACTAACTATATTGCTTTTTTAACAGGAAAAGAATTTACAGAAGAGGGGCGTTATACCATTAAAGCTACCGATATATATGGT
>WSNJ01000020.1 GCA_013316045.1 Clostridia bacterium | reverse complement strand
GTTTATCCGAGAGCTTTTTTATTTGCGGCAACGGTTTTCGCCGCCAAAAGCGAAAAAGAGTATCCAATCTGTCAACACTCGGCTTTTACCGCCATTTGCGGGTTTACATTTTGGGTCGAACGAACTATAATTTTCTTATGGACAATCGTCTAAGAGAACTCAGAGAGTCGAAAGGTTTGTCGCAAGAAAAATTAGGCAACATACTTTTCGCCAGCAAAGGGAGCGTTTCGCATTACGAAAATTCCAAAAGAAACATTCCCAACGACTACCTGAAACGGTGCGCCGAATTTTTCGACGTATCGATAGATTTTCTTTTGTCCGCAAGAGACGAAAAACACGACGACTTAAACACAGCCGTTCTGATAAACGTAATAAGACGCGTCGACGTCAAAAAATTTACGCCCGAAGAAGTCGCGGAATTTGCGCAAAGAATAAAAGAAACCGCAAGCCGTATTCAGAGCCGCCGCGACGATAATAAGTGATAAAAACTTTTGATAACCACAACAAAAAAAGAGAGAGCCGTTCGGGGTTCTCTCTTTTACAAAGTTCAAAAAACTGTGCAACCGCTTTTGACAGACCGCACCGAAGCGTCCCGCCGTCAGCCGACTCCTCCAAAGCTACCTTGTGGCACACGACGCGGTCTACTTAGCGCTGCTGCATCTCTGCCCTGACGCGGTTCATAGTGTGTCGTTGCACAAGACCTTGGTATCAACATTACTTAACGGCAACAGCCTTCCATACGGCAAGCCGAGAGTGGTATTCCGCCCTGCATATAGCGGATTGCAGGTTCAGGGCACCGCTAGCTCCCCGCGTAGCACAGTATAGCTATTATACACGCTTTTAAGCGATTTGGCAAGTCTTTTTTCAAAATTTGCTTGACAAAACGCTTTATTCCGTTTATAATTATACAAATATATAAAGGTAAAGGCATCTGAAAGGGAACAGAAGTTCGGGAATCATTCGGCTTTATAGAGAGCGGCGGCAAGGTGAAAGCGTCGCGCCGAACCAAGGACACAGCTCACCCCGTAGCCGAACCGACCAACGTTTTGCGACGCAACGCAAGTAATCGGTTACGCTTCCCCGCGTTAAAGGGACGACGAGCGGATTTTCGGAAAGTTATTTTCCGAAATCAAATTGAGTGGTACCGCGGAAAAATTTCGCCTCAAACTATTTTCGACAAGTAGTTTGGGGCTTTTCATTTTACGACAGGAGGTTTATTCATATGAAACAAAAAGGCGCGAAAATAATAGTCGACTGCCTTATCGAGCAAGGCGTAGAGTACGTATTCGGATACCCCGGCGGACAGATTATCGATACGTTCGACGAGCTTTACAAGGCGCGCGACAAGATTACGCAGATACTGACTTCGCACGAGCAAGGCGCGTCGCACGCCGCCGACGGTTATGCGAGAGTTACGGGCAAGGTCGGCGTAGTTATAGCAACTTCGGGTCCCGGCGCTACGAACATAGTTACGGGAATCGCAAACGCGTATATGGACAGCGTTCCTATGGTCGCGATTACGGGCAACGTCCCCGTAAGTCTTTTGGGGCGCGACAGCTTTCAGGAAGTCGATATTGCGGGCATAACGATACCGATAACCAAGCATAACTATATAGTAAAAGACGTAACCAAGCTCGCCGACACAATCCGCGAAGCGTTTATGATAGCAAAGAGCGGACGCCCCGGACCCGTGCTTATCGACGTTCCGAAAGACGTTCAGCAAAAGGAATGCGAGTACACGCCGAAAAAGCCCGAAGAATACGTTCCGAAATTCGACGCGACCCAACCGTCTGTCGACGACGCCGTAAAGATAATTGCGGAAGCGAAAAAACCGCTGTTGTACGTGGGCGGCGGCTGTATAATCTCGAACGCGAGCAAGGCGCTTACAGAGTTTGCCGAGCATATCGACGCGCCCGTAGCGTCGTCGCTTATGGGGCTCGGAGCGATAGACGCAAACCACAGGCTCTATTTGGGAATGATAGGAATGCACGGACACGCGGGCGTTGCAAAGGCGCTTAAAGAGTGCGACGCGGTTATTGCGATAGGCGCGAGATTTTCCGACCGCGTTGCCGGCGACAGAACGAAATTCGCCCGCCACGCGAAAATAGTTCATATAGATATAGACAACGCCGAGATAGACAAGAACGTAGTTTCCACGGCTCACGTTATGGGCGACGTAAAACTTTCGCTCGAATACCTTAAATCGAAGCTCAAAAAAGCGAAGAACGCCGAGTGGGTAAACGCCTGCCGCGGCTATATAAACGAATTTCCGTTAAAGCGCTGCGGAACCAATCTTTGCATAAGAAAAGTAGTAGAGAAAGTAAACGAGCTTTCCCCCGCCGACGGAATCATAGCGACCGACGTAGGACAGCATCAGATGTGGACGGCTCAGAGCTATAAGTTCGCTCTCCCCCGCACGTTCCTTACGAGCGGCGGCTTGGGAACGATGGGTTACGGCTTGGGCGCGAGCATAGGCGCGGCTCTTGCGAGCAAAAAACGCGTTGTTCTGTTTACGGGCGACGGTTCGTTCCATATGAACCTAAACGAACTCGCAACCGCCGTTAAACTCAACCTGCCCATAACGATATTCCTTGTAAACAACAACACGCTCGGAATGGTCCGTCAATGGCAGACTCTGTTCTATCAGAAGCACTACTCGTCCACTACGCTGAATCTGCCAACCGATTATATGAAGCTCGCGGAAGCGTTCGGCGCGAAAGGCTTTATACTCGATAAAGACGCGGATATCGACGCGACGGTTAAAAAGGCTCTCTCGTGCGACGGAACCGTACTTGTGGAATGCCGCATAAATACCGACGAATACGTTTTGCCTATGGTGCCGCCGGGAAAGACTACGGACGATATGATAACCGATTTGGATAAGTAGTCATCGACGGATAATACGTTAACAGATAACACGCACATAAGGAGAATTATTTTTATGCATAAACACATAATAACTGCTCTTGTAAACAATCACAGCGGCGTACTGACGCGCGTTTCGGGCTTGTTCGCTCGCCGCGGCTACAACATAGATTCGCTCGCCGTTTGCAACACCGAAGACGAAAACTACTCGCGTATGACTATCGTTTCGCAAGGCGACGATATGACCATAAAACAAGTGATAAAGCAACTCGATAAATTGGTTGACGTTATCAAAGTGAACGAACTTAACGCAGACGGAGCCGTTTCGCGCGAGCTTGCGCTGATTAAGATAAAAGTTTCGCCGAAAGAACGCCCCGAAATCGAAACGACCTGCCGCGTTTACAAGGCGAAAATCATAGACCTTTCGCCCGAGTCGGTTGTGGCGGAACTCACGGGCGACCCCGAAAAAATCGACGGCTTTTTGAAGATAGTAAAGCCTTACGGAATTATCGAAATGGTGCGCACGGGTCTTAACGCGTTGGAGCGCGGCGAAAACAGCATAAACGACTTGACAGACTATAACGACACCATTTGATTTAGCAAGTAGGAAATATAACGCCGAAAAAGCCGTTTTTAATTGAAAGACGGCTTTTTCTTATTTGACAAAAACGGCTTATGATTGTATAATTAAAGAGAAATATTTTTTGTTGTTTTCCAAGGAGAAGAATTATGTCGAAAGAACTGTCTGCAAACATTGAAAAGGCGCCTCAACGCGCGCTTTACAAGGCGCTCGGACTCACGAGCGAAGAAATTTCCAAGCCGCTTATAGCGATTATAAGCGCAAAAAGCGAAATTGTGCCGGGACACGTTCATCTCGACAGAATTACCGACGCGGTAAAAGCGGGAATTTACGCCGCGGGCGGAACGCCTTTCGTAGTGCCTTCAATCGGTATCTGCGACGGTATTGCAATGGGTCATCTGGGAATGAAATACTCGCTCCCCTCGCGCGAGCTTATAGCCGACAGCGTAGAGAGTATGTTGCTCGGACACGCGTTCGACGGAGCCGTACTCGTACCCAACTGCGACAAGATTGTTCCCGGTATGATTATGGGCGCGGTGCGTGCAAATCTGCCGACGGTTATGGTATCGGGCGGACCTATGCAGAGCGGCTACTACAAGGGCAAGAAAGTAAGTTTCTCGTCCGTATACGAAGGCATCGGCGCGGTTAAGTCGGGCAATATGAATTTAGACGAGCTTACGGATTTGGAATCCTGCGCCTGCCCCGGGTGCGGCTCGTGCTGCGGTATGTACACGGCGAACAGCCTGAACTGCGTTTCGGAAGCTCTCGGAATCGCGCTCCCCGGCAACGGTACGATTACAGCCGTTTCCGCCGAAAGAGAACGCCTTGCAAAGCGCGCGGGCACGGCGATAATGAAGCTCGTTTCAAACGACATTACGCCTAAAATGATACTCACGAAAGCCGCGTTTATGAACGCGCTCGCCGTCGATATGGCTATCGGCGCGTCGTCAAACACGGTTCTGCATCTTCTGGCGATTGCCGACGAATGCGGAGTTAAACTCGACCTTGATATAATTCAGCAGATTTCGGACAAAACGCCGAACCTGTGCAAGCTCTCGCCCGCTTCGTGCTACGATATGGAAGATTTGGGACACGCGGGCGGAATTATGGCAATACTGAACGAACTCAACAAAAAGGGCGTTATAGACGGTTCGGCTCTCACCGCGACGAACAAGCCGCTTTCCAAGTCGTTCTCGGGCGTGGAAATAGCCGATACTAACATAATTCACACCGTCGAAGAACCGCTCTCGCCCGTCGGCGGAATCTGCGTTCTTCGCGGAAACTTCTGCGAGGACGGCGCGATTGTCAAGCGCAGCGCGGTCGCTCAGCAGGCTCTTACTTTCTCCGGCAAAGCGAAAGTATTCGACTGCGAAGAAGACGCCGTAAACGCGATTATGGGCGGCAATATCAAAAAAGGCGACGTTGTGGTTATCCGCTACGAAGGACCCGTCGGCGGACCGGGAATGCGCGAAATGCTCTCCCCCACGTCGGCTCTTTCGGGAATGGGGCTCGATAAGGACGTGGCTCTTATAACCGACGGAAGATTTTCGGGAGCTACCCGCGGACTCGCAATCGGACACGTTTGTCCCGAAGCCGCAGTCGGCGGAAAAATCGCGCTTATAAAGAACGGCGACAAAATAGATATAGATATACCCAAGGGCAAACTCAATCTCGACATAAACGCAAAGGAAATGCAAGCCCGCGCGAAAAAGTGGAAGCCCAAGGACAGCAACCCTACGGGATGGCTGCTCAGATACGCAAATCTCGTTACGAGCGCAAACAAGGGCGCAACGCTTAAAAAGAAATTCTAAGTCGGCGATATTTACGGGCGCATACGGAACTCGGAACCCGTTTCCGCCGCCTTGCAGTTATCGTATTTATTGATATTAAAAGGAAAGAACACATATGGGAATGACAATGTCTCAGAAAATCCTTGCCGCCAAGTCGGGCAACAAGAGCGTTAAAGCGGGTCAGCTTATAACGGCTTCGCTCGATATGGTTCTCGGTAACGATATAACTTCGCCCGTCGCCATAAAGGAATTTGCGAAAGCGGGCAAAAAAAAGGTTTTCGACAAGGACAAAATCTGCCTTGTAATGGACCACTTTACGCCTAACAAGGATATAAAGTCGGCTCAGCAATGCAAATGTTGCCGTACCTTTGCGGACGAAAACAAACTGACCAACTTTTTCGACGTCGGCGATATGGGCATAGAACACGCCCTGCTCCCCGAAAAAGGACTCGTTACCGCGGGCGACCTTGTTATAGGCGCGGACTCGCACACGTGCACTTACGGCGCGCTCGGGGCATTTTCCACCGGCGTAGGCTCTACGGATATGGCGTTCGGAATGGCGGAAGGCAAGGCTTGGTTCAAAGTTCCGTCCGCTATCAAAGTCGTACTTAAAAACAAGCCCGCAAAACATATTATGGGCAAAGACGTAATACTTCACCTTATCGGGCTTATCGGAGTTGACGGTGCGCTTTATAAGTCGCTCGAATTCTGCGGCGACGGCGTTAAGCACCTGAATATAGACGACAGATTCACGATTTGCAATATGGCTATCGAAGCGGGCGCAAAAAACGGAATTTTCCCCGTTGACGAAGTCGCGCTCGACTACATAAAAGAGCATTCCGACAAGCCCTATACCGTTTACGAAGCCGACGCGGACGCGGAATACGAACGCGTTGTGGAGATTGATTTATCCGCGCTGAAAAGCACCGTTTCGTTCCCCCACCTGCCCTCGAATACGAAAACAATCGACGAAGTGGGCGACGTTAAAATCGACCAGGTAGTTATAGGCTCCTGCACGAACGGACATATTTCCGACCTGCGCGTTGCGGCGCAAGTGCTTAAAGGCAAAAAAGTCGCAAAGGGCGTGCGCGCGATAATCATTCCCGCGACAAACGCAATATATTTGCAAGCTATGAAAGAGGGTCTGCTCGAAATATTCATTAACGCGGGAGCGGTAGTTTCTACGCCCACCTGCGGACCGTGTCTCGGCGGTCATATGGGAATTCTGGCTGAAAACGAACGTTGCGTAGCTACGACAAACCGCAACTTCTTGGGGCGTATGGGTCATATAACGAGCGAAATTTATCTCGCGTCGCCCTACGTAGCGGCTTGCTCGGCGGTACTCGGAAAAATCGGAGTTGTAAAGGAGTAGAAAAATATGTTTCTGAAAGGTTGCGCGCATAAATACGGCGACAATATCGACACGGACGTTATAATTCCCGCAAGATACTTAAATACCACGAGCGAAGAAGAACTCGCCGCTCACTGTATGGAAGATATAGACACCGAGTTCGTTAAAAAAGTGAAAAAGGGCGATATTATAACGGGCGGAGAAAATTTCGGTTGCGGTTCGAGCCGCGAACACGCCCCGCTCGCTATCAAGGCAAGCGGAATATCCTGCGTAATAGCCGCGTCGTTTGCGAGAATTTTTTACCGCAATTCGATAAATATAGGTTTGCCGATTTTGGAGTGCAGAGAAGCCGCACTCGAATCCGACGACGGCGACGAGTTCGAAGTCGATTTAAGCGCGGGCGTTATAAAAAACGTTACGAAAAACCGCTCGTATAAGACGGCGGCGTTTCCTGCGGAGATACAGAGCATAATTTCGCGCGGCGGCCTTTTGCGGGGTTAGGCATCTTGAAATAGTTCGAGAAACACTAATAACTTACAACCAATCGAATACATAGTCGCTCGAAAGAGAAGGCGCACGAGCGGCGGCGAGCGGGCGCGTACACAGGCGTACGTAACCCGAGACGGCGCGAAGTGCAACGCACTATTTCGAGATGAATATGTATTCGAGCAAATAAGGAGATAAAACTATGAAGTGCAATATTGCAGTTATCCGCGGCGACGGAATAGGTCCCGAAATTACCGACGCGGCGCTTTCGTGCCTGTATGCCGTAGGCGTTAAGTTCAAGCACGAATTCAACTACACGTTCCCGCTTCTCGGCGGCGAAGCAATCGACGCTACGGGAGTTCCCCTGCCGCCCGAAACGATAGAAATGTGCAATAAAGCCGACGCCGTGCTTATGGGTTCGGTCGGCGGTCCGAAGTGGGACAAACTCCCCGGACACCTGCGCCCCGAAAAAGGGCTTTTGGGCATTCGCAGCGCAATGGGACTTTACGCGAATATCCGCCCCGCCTTTTTGTACGACTCTATGAAGAACGCAAGCCCGCTTAAAAACGAAGTTATAAAGAACGGCATAGACCTTGTAGTCGTGCGCGAGCTTATCGGCGGCATATACTTCGGCGAACGCGGTCAACGCAGAACGGAACGCGGTCAGGAAGCATACGACACCGAAATTTATTCGGTTGCGGAAGTCGAAAGAATTGCAAAAACGGCTTTCGAGCTTGCTATGACGCGCCGCAAAAAGGTTACGAGCATAGACAAAGCCAACGTTCTGGAAACGAGCAGACTTTGGCGCGCAACGGTTGACTTCGTTGCAAAGAATTACCCCGAAGTAACGGTCGAACATATGCTTGTCGATAACTGCGCTATGCAGCTCGTTAAAAACCCGTCGCAGTTCGACGTTATGCTCTGCCCGAATATGTTCGGCGATATTCTTTCCGACGAAGCGGCTATGATAACGGGTTCGATAGGACTTTTGCCGTCGTCGAGTTTGGGCGTAGGAACGCACGGACTTTACGAACCCATTCACGGTTCTGCCCCCGATATTGCGGGAACGGATACAGCAAACCCGATTGCAACCATTCTTGCGGCGGCAATGATGCTCAGTTCGTCGTTCGGTCTTAACAACGAAACTCTCGCCATTCAGAACGCGGTAAACAAGACGCTTAACGCAGGATACCGCACCGCCGACATTCACTCGTCCGGCTTCAAAAAAGTATCTTGCTCCAAAATGGGCGAGCTTATAGCAATGGAAATTCTGCAAGGTTAGTTTTCGGACAATAAAAAAAACGTGCACAAGCACGTTTCTTATAAACTCTCGGATAATTTTTCCGAGAGTTTTTTACAACTCTACCGTTTCAATCTTCAAATTGTCCCCTTAAATTTCAATATGCATTTTATTTATAAATCAGAAACACGAACACGTTTCTCGGATACGCAACGAACGGCGTATAGTCGGAACGGTTCGGGATATACGAAAAATCTTTATTCTTCACAGTATCGTAAGCGGCTTTTATTTCGTCGGAAAAAGAGCTTTCGGAACCTGTGAAATTAAGACGGACTTCCACTTGTCCCACCTTGCGCTTACTCTGTTTCACGCGCTTGAAAACGGCGATAAGTTCTTCGGCGGAATTCACCTGCATAGAAACGTCGGGGTCGGTAAAAAGCGTTTCGTCCGAATAAAAATCGTAATCGGTATTTGCCGGAAAACCGTCGTCCGAAGGCACGTGATTCTTAAATCCCAAAAGCGTATCGTCGCTCAGCAAAAAATATCCGTGATGAATTACGTTTATGGGGTCGCCCTTATCGGGATAGAAAGTTATACTGTCCATAGTCGGGTCGATATTGAACCACTTACCGTCTATGTTCACTTTTGCCCAGACGTGATTTATCGCCGCGCCGTTATAAACGTAATGCCCGCGGATTTCCTGCGTGTCGATACTCTCTATCGCGCACAGAAACCTGAACGCCTTTACAAAGCCGTCGCACACGGCGGACTTGTCGATAAGCGGACCGCTGAGCAAAAACACACTGCTGTTGCCGTCGATTTCTTCGCCCGCAACGTAGCGCAGATAATATTCTTCGTCGTAAGTTACTTGCGAAGTCAGATAGTCGTGTATTGCGTGAACCTTTTCGTAGTCCGTAAAATCGTTCTTTATATAGCGGTTAAGAATATCAATCGCGTTATCGTAAACGGTCTTCACTTCGCTTTTTACAGCCGCCGAAAATTCGGGACGGTTTCCGCCGTACACTATGTAAAACAACTCGTTAAGCTGATTTTCGAGCGAATCCGACGCAATCGTCTGAAATGCCGAAACGGGACGCGAAGTAATTTCACGCACGGGATTTTCTTCGCGCTCGGAATACTCGATAAGGTGCGGTTTTACAGGGTCGCTCTTGCGAAAAAGTCCGTCGCAACCGAACATCGAAAACACGCATAGAACCGCCAAAATGAAACTAATACTTTTTTTCATACACGCCCTGCCTGTGAATCGTTCGGGTAATTTCCCCGCGTCTGAACCTTATCGAGATAATCTCGCCCCACTCCGCCGTTTGCGGCATAAGTTCGCGCGCCAGATAATTCATAACCGTCGACATAACGAACGAACTGCCTTTCCCCGCGAGTTCTACGTTGCCTATATGCGTTATAATATCGCCGACTTCGAGCCGCTCGTTCCCGAACACGAGCAAAGAGCTTACCACTCTTACGCCGTCCGCTCCTACGACTCCCGAAAACTCCAATCCCGAAAAATTTATAACGCCGTCGGCGCCGAGAGTGCAATCGACCTTGAACAGTTCTTTCGCGCCCGCCGAGCCGCCGCCGTTTTCTTCTATCGCCTGATACAAAATCTTTTCGACTATAAAAGAGCTTACGAAGTAGCTTACGCCGTCTACGGGTCGCTCGCTGTCTATCGGGTCTTTGCAGGTCTGATAAGTCCCCACGCCCAGAACTTCGCCGTACATATCGAATACGGGTCCGCCCGAGCATCCCGAATTTATAGGAACGGTCGTCTGAACGACGGGTACGGTCTTTTTATCCGTTACCGCGAGCTTTTGGTCGGGAACGGAAATAACGCCGTCGAACGCGCCCAACCCGCGCCCCAATGCGTTTCCGATTATAAATGCTCTCTGAGCGTACCGCGTTTCGTCCGACGAAAACGTAAGCGGAACAAGCGCGCCCGCGTTAAAAGCGTCCGCCGCAATAACGGCAATATCGTGATACGAATCGTAACCTATCAGCTTACCCGTCGCCGTCCTGCCGCCGAAAAATTCGAGTTCAGCCGTTTCCGAAAGCACAGACGCGCCTTTTTCAAAAACGTGCTTATTCGTAACGAGAAACATTTTGTTATCTTTTACCGCCGCCACAAAGCCCGTGCCTTGGTTATAGTCGGACTTGACTACGGCAACCGAAGGTGCGACTTCGGGAAAAATTTCTTCCGCTTCTCTCGGCGCTCTTACAACTCCGTCGGGCTTAATGCCGCAAGCAATCGACGTAAACGACAAAAGCGCGACTATTACGGCAACAGTTGCCGTTTTTATACGTGAAAATAAATTCATACGGTAATTATATCACAACTTTAACGTTTTGTAAATACAATAATAATGGCAGTTTTATATCGGTTACATACCCTGACAGGTATAAAATCTTTGTAACGGGAGAAAACGACTATGAATCATTTAAGACTGCCGGGCGCGAAATTCGTGCTTATGGACTGTTGCGGCAACGAACTTATGTGCGGAATAACCAACGATAACGGAGAGCTTATTTTCGACTGCCTGCCTTACGGAAAGTATTACGTAAAAGAACTGGAAGCCCCTTGCGGCTTTGAAAAAAGCAACGAATGCTATGAAGTTATCGTTTGCGACGAGAACGATTGCCGCCGCATAGAAGTGGTAAACAGGCAAAAGCGCGGCTGTATAACGGTCGTGAAAATAGGATGCTGACATTTCGCGCCGAAAAGCAAAAAGGTTACGGACGGTTAAGTTCGTAGCCTTTTTTGTCGAAAAGCACATAGTACCCGCTTTTTTCGCAAATGTCGAAAAGTGCATAATACTCGCCTTTTTCGCGCGCCGTCAAATACTTGATATTTTCCGCAAAATGTTTTACAATAAAGACGCGGGCAAGTCCCCGAGAAAAACTAAGGAGAAAATCTATTTGAAAACACCCGAAAACTCTTGGAAAATTCAGCTCGGCGACGAACTCGAAAAGCCGTATTTCAAAAAACTTTGCGAACTCGTAGACGAAGAATACGAAAAGTTTACGGTATTTCCGCCGCCCGACCTTATTTTCCGCGCGCTCGACACGGTAGATTACAACGACGTAAAAGTCGTGATTTTGGGGCAAGACCCGTACCACGGCGTACGACAAGCCAACGGAATGGCGTTTGCCGTAAACGACGGTATCCCGTTGCCGCCGTCGCTGATAAACATATACAAGGAAATCGAGGACGACCTGAATGTTCCGATGCCGAAAACGGGGTCGCTTATCGGCTGGGCAAAGCAGGGCGTGCTTTTGCTGAATGCAACTCTTACGGTAAGAAAGTCCACGCCGCAATCGCACTCTCAATTCGGTTGGCAGACGTTCACCGACGAAATAGTAAAAATCTGTTCGCGCCGCGAAAAGCCGATGGTCTTTATGCTTTGGGGTTCGGGCGCAATTTCAAAAAAACAGTTTATCGGGCGGCAACATCTCGTATTAACCGCGCCGCACCCGAGTCCGCTGTCGGCTTACCGCGGATTTTTCGGTTGCAAACACTTCTCGAAAGCGAACGAATTTTTATTGCAGCTGGGAGAAAAGCCGATTGATTGGTCGGACGTTGACGGCTCGGCGGCTTATTACTACGAAAATTCTTATAAAATAAAACGCGTATAATTTTGCTCGCAATTACAAAAACTTTCTATGTACAAAAGAAAAACCAAAGATAAAAAGGGCTGTCCGCTTAAAAAGCGGCGGCCCTTTAACGTTAAAGTCGCTTAATTTGTAACGAAAGTCTTGCGCGGCGAATATAAAACTATATAAAGTTTACCGCCGAAGACATAACGTCGAGAATATTTTTGTCGCAAAGACTGTAAAAAGCAACTTTGCCTTGACGCTTGCACTTAACGACGCCGATATTTTTAAGATTTTTCAGTTGATGGCTCACGGTAGTCTGATTCAGTTCGAGAACCGCCGAAATATCGTTTACGCACATAGACGAAATGCTGAGCGCGGAAACTATTTTTATGCGCGTGGAATCGGCAAGCGCGGAAAAAAAGTCGGCTATTGCTTCCAAATCGTCGCCGCAGGGAACAAACTGTTTTACGAGCGTCCGCGTGCGAGCGTCGATAAGCATTCTGTCTTCTCTGTCGTTATGTATCATTTTTTTCTCTCTCCTTTCATATAAATAAATGTGGCTTCGTATGCCGTCATATATATTGTAATATGCGCATACGTCCCGCGTCAAGAGAGAAAAATTTACTTTTATGGGTTTGTTTGACGGTATTTGCGAAAAAGTGTCAAAGGAGCGAACACAATGAATCAAGACGAAATTTTCAAACTTTTGTTGCTTATTCTGCTTATGTCGAACGAACGGGACAACTGTCCGAACGTTTGTCCCGCAAGCGGTTTTTCGAATATTAACGAAATAATAATAATTACGCTGCTACTCAACGCCTGCTCGGGAAACAATTCGGGCAACAATAACAACCTGACTCCGACTAATTTCAATACTACGTTTTAATCACATAGCGTCGGGCGCGCCGATAAGAATAAGATAAAGTCCGTTTTTAAGAGTGTTTTTAACGCAATACGTAAGAGCCGTCCGCGCCTTATCGCCCACTACCTTGTGAGATATATAGAACTTATTGAAACTCTGCGAAAGGTCGATAAGATAGCGCGCTATAATGCTCGGCTCGTATTTGTCGGCGGCCGACAAAACAATTTCGTCGAAACGCGACAAAAGTTTTATAACCGCATAGCTTTCGTCGTCGCAAAGGGCTTCGTAATTCGTTCTTCCCGAAAAATCACTGCTCGACTTATTCAGAATCGAACGGCAACGCGCGTGCGTGTACTGAATATACGGGGCCGTTTCGCCGTCGAAATTAAGCGCCTTGTCGTAGGAAAAAACCATATCTTTTATGCGCGAAGTCGAAAGCGCGCCGAAAACGACGGCTCCCACGCCAACCGCGTCGGCTGTTTTTTCTTTGTCTTTCAGCGTCGGGTTCTTCTCGTCGATTATCTTCGCCGTTTTTTCGACCGCCGTATCGAGAACGTCTTTCAAGAATACCACGTTGCCCTTGCGCGTGGAAAGCGCGCCCGCGTTTTCAAGGCTGACCATACCGAACGGCACGTGAACGCAATCTTTCGCCCAGTCGTAGCCCATAAGTTGCAAAACCTTGAACACCTGCGCGAAATGTAAATTCTGCTGATACGCGACTACGTAAAGGCTCTTGTCGAAGTTATAAGTCTTTTTGCGGTACTTAGCCGCCGCCAAGTCGCGTGTTGCGTAAAGCGACGCGCCGTCGGACTTCAATATAAGGCACGGCGGCATAGAGTACTCGTCGAGATTAACGACCTTTGCGCCGTCAGATTCCGTTAAAAGTCCTTTTTCTTCGAGTTCGTTTATCACGTCCGCGAGCTTGTCGTTATAAAAACTCTCGCCGTTATAGCTGTCGAATTCTATTCCGAGCCGCTTGTAAATCTTGTCCACGTCGCGCAACGTAACTTCTTTGAAATGCGAAAAAATACCGAGTGCTTCCTTGTCGCCGTCTTCGATTTTCTTGAACCAGTACCGACCTTCTTCGTTGAGCCGCTCGTCCTTTTCGGCTTCTTCGTGAAATTTTACGTAAAGTTCGAGCAATGCGTTTATGCCGCGCTTGTCTATGTCGTCGTCGTTGCCCCAACGCTTGTATGCCGAAATGAGCTTGCCGAATTGCGTTCCCCAATCGCCCAAGTGATTTATGCCGACCACGTTGTACCCGAGAAACTTGAAAATACGGTACAGCGAACCGCCGATAACCGTCGTAAGCAAATGCCCTATATGGAACGGCTTGGCAATGTTTATCGACGAATAGTCTATGCAAACCGTCTTTCCGTTGCTCTCGGCCGGCGCAAATTCTTCTCCGCGGGAGAAGCACTTTTCGATTGTTTCCTTTACGAAAGCGGCACGGTCAAGTCGGAAATTCACGTAGCCCGAAACGGCTTCGGCGTTCAACCCCGCGTTGCTTTTGTTAAAGCTCTCCGAAAGCTCCGCCGCAATCTGCACGGGCGATTTTCTCAGAACCTTTGCAAACTTGAAGCAAGGCAACGAATAGTCGCCCATAGCGGCGTCTGTCGGATAGCAAACGAGCGAATAAATTTCGCTTTCGCTCACTCCGTCGATTTTAATATTCTGCGCAATTGTCTTTTTATAATCAGTCATAATTTTTTTCCGTGTTTTTCGGTAGTGCGAACGCCAAAGCGCCGCCTTAATTCGTTCCGCCTATACGTTAAAGCGGAACAGCACAACGTCCCCGTCTTGCATAACGTACTCTTTGCCTTCAAGGCGCACTTTCCCTTTTTCTTTCGCCGCCGCCATACTGCCTGCGGAAATAAGGTCGTCGTAAGAAACGATTTCGGCGCGGATAAAGCCTTTCTCGAAATCGGTATGAATTTTGCCCGCCGCGGCAGGCGCTTTCGTGCCTTTTTCGATAGTCCAGGCGCGAACTTCCTTTTCTCCCGCCGTAAGATAGCTTATAAGCCCCAAAAGTCTGTACCCGGCAACTATCACGGCGTCGAGTCCGCTTTCGTCAAGACCGAGCTCGCTTTGAAATTCTTTGCGCATTTCTTCGTCGAGCTTAGTGAGTTCTTCTTCTATCTTGGCGCAAATTACGATTACTTCGCTGCCTTCTTTTTCGGCAATTTCTCTTACCGTTTTAACGTGCGCGTTTTCGCTGCCTATCTCGTTTTCGGAAATGTTGGCGCAATAAATTACGGGCTTGCTCGTAAGCAAAAAGAACGTTTCCACCGCCGCGCTTTCTTCGGGTTTAAGCAACATAGAGCGAATGCTTTTACCGCTTTCCAAGTGCGCGAGAACGCGTTTTAACAGTTCGTTTTCCGCCACGTACTTTTTGTCGCCCGCCTTAACGTGCTTTTCGTTCTTCTCTATGCGCTTTGTAACGCTCTCTATATCCGAGAGAATAAGTTCCAAGTCGATTATCTCTATATCGCGTTTCGGGTCGACGGAGCCGTCTACGTGAATAATATTCTGGTCGTCGAAACAGCGCACTACGTGAACTATCGCGTCCACTTCGCGTATATGCGAGAGAAACTTGTTCCCAAGCCCCTCGCCCTTGCTCGCGCCCTTTACAAGCCCCGCGATGTCGACGAACTCCAAAAACGCGGGCGTAATTTTTTTCGTGTTGTACATTTTGCCGAGAACGTCCAACCGCGTATCGGGAACGGATACTACGCCGACGTTCGGTTCAATCGTACAGAACGGATAATTCGCCGCTTCCGCGCCCGCCTGAGTTATCGCGTTGAACAGCGTGCTTTTGCCAACGTTGGGCAGACCTACTACTCCTAATTTCATAATGTGTTTCCTTTTGACTATTCCATATAATTATATAGTAAAGCGCGCAATTTTGCAAGCGAAAAAGCGGAATGAATAAATACCTTTTCATTCCGCTAGCGCGCCGTCCGCGCCGCCTATCGCGTAATCTGCGGAAAACGTCAGAGCGGGTCCTACCGTATTGGCTCTGCACGGCACGAGCGAAGTGCGGCTTCTGAAACTCGTTATAGCGTTCTGCTCTATCGTCAGCGGGTGCAACTTTGCGCCTATACGGTACGGCTGAGCAAGCCATTCCCCGTCGGAAGAAAATTCCGAGCCGAATTGCGGTTCCCAAAAAGCTATGTGGCACATTCTGCCTATGCCGTAAACGAGAACGAGTTTCGCGCCGTCCTTTTTAAGCGCGGCCGAAACCTCATTCGCTGTCGGCGGACGGAGCGCACGCGCCGAATGTTTTTATAATATCTTTCGAGTGCAAATCCGAAGCGATGCGCTTTTTCGAAAACAAAAAATTAAAACTCGACAAAGCGTTTGAAAAATACGTTTATTCGATAATCGCAGAAGCGAAAAAACTTTCGACATTCCGTATTCCGACCCGAAATCGAAAAAGCTGAATCTTCTGCCGTCCCCTACGCATTGTCGATTAAAGAAATATCAGACTTGCTCGCGTTCGACACGCCGAATTATTTTTCAAAAACGTTTCGTCGCCTTACGGGAATAACGCCGTCGGCTTATAAAAAGCGCAACACTTATTCGTCGCCTTTGCAATGGAAATTTCCGTGAATGCCTATTATTTAAGCAACCCTTCTTTAAGTACGGTAGCCGCTATTATTTCGTTTATTTTGCGTTCGCAGTCGACGGTCGATTTGACGTCGCCGCGCTCTTTGTAATACGAGAGCATATTCGCATAAATATCCGAACAGTCGCATTTTAACGACGAAAGCTCCTTTACTCCGAGCGAACAGAGCGCTGTGCAAATAAAATCAACCGCGTCCGCATCGGAAAAAAGTTCTTTTATTTGCTTGGTGCAATCTTTATTTTCGTCGAACAAAAGTTCCGCCGCCGTTATCCTCTTATCTTTCGCAGAACGCAATCGCTCCCATTTTACCGCGCGAAAATCTTCAATACGCGTCGTTGTAAGAACAATTTTAAGCAAATATTCGCACGCGAATTTATTCCCCGTAAGCTCTATAAAACGAACGAGCTTATCGCGCATAACAATATATTTCTTTTCGTTAGATTGCCGCCTGATTCCCACGGTATGGCGCAAAAACATATCGGACGGATAACGGTCGAAATACTCCGAAATTTTATTATATTCTCTCTCGTCCGAATCCGTTACTGCATACATAATTATATCGTCGCAAAACCACTTGCTGTAATTATACGCTTTAACGAATCTCAGCGCCTGCGGTAAAAACCCGATGCACTTCTTACGGTACTTTGCGCTCATCTGATTGCAGTTTCCGACAATACAGGCAAAATTATACAATGCAAATTCAAGCAGTTTTTCGTTAGACAGTATTTGTTCTTCGCCGTACAAAGAAAGTAACGTATCGTAAACGCGGTAACCGCTTGCGTCAATACACACCGCGACTTGATAAAGCGAAATCGGTTTAGCCGATTCCTCGAACACTTCGGCTAAATCAATCGGCAAGGAATGGTGTTTAAGCCGTTCTTCGAGCGCGGAATTCAGTTCTTTTCTCGCGCTTGTCGCATTACCTTTTTCGACGGATTCGACAATAAATTCGCATACGGGATTGTTTTTCAGCAAATTGTCGAGATGCAGCCGCTTTATCTCGCCAGACAAACTTTCCGCATTATCGAAAAACGCGATATAATCTTTCATATCGTACGAGTTTACGGCTTTAAGCGTTATGGCGACGGCGCGGGACCCGAGATTTTCGGCAACCGAAATCAAAGACGTTAAATCCGTCTTTTTCGACGGTAAGCGGTAAAACGAAATAACTACTCCATTATCGTCGAATACATCGCAAAGGTCGCTATCGTATTCACTGCGGGTATTCTTAAATTGCATAAAATCGCAACCGAAATAATCGCTTAGCTTTCTGAAACTGTACGAGTTCATTCCGAACGAATCGACCGCGCTTTTTACGGCGCTTCAAAAACGGCTTTTTTCGCATTCGGATTGCATTGCGGCAAATAATCGATTAAATAAGCCAACTCGACCGAACGCCCCAAAACGGTTTCGGACGCGTTCAGCCCGTCCGTTATAACGGCGGGAAAACAACCTACGTACATACCGTAAATCTGAAAATACCGCCTAAGAACGATTGCGGAATGCGCCTTTATAAACGGTTTGAGTTGCTCATAATATTCTTCTTTTACGCTTAAAACAGCTGCAAACCAAATGCGTCCGTAAAGCGTCTTTTCGTCCGTTTCGGTCAAAATGTATTTGCAAAGCTCGCCTTTCACATAGTCCGAAGCGTCCGAAATCTTCTTGTAATCCACTCCGTAAGATAGCGAACATATTTGCTCGAAATGCCTGCACAGCTTATTCTCGCAGCGCGGTTTATGCTTGAAGATATTGTTTACCAGAATCTCGTAAGCAAGCTGAGAACCGCACCAAACGCCCGACAGCGCGTCCGTCTGACAAAGCGGCAGATAATTTCCGTTAAGTTCGCTTAAAACCGTATCCAAAATCATATCGGTAAAATACTGTTTTTCCTTGTCGATACACTCGACTATAAACATAAAAGTATTTTTCCAATATGCGTTGCGCGCAAGACCCAACAAAAGCGGTTTCAACTCGTCGTCGCGGTAATTGTTTTTTATGTATACTGCGGCGAGAAATTCCTGCATCGAACGAATAGGAAAGCCTATCAGTCCTTCCTGAATTTCAGCCGCAAAGTTTACGCGCAGAACGACCGTTTTGAACGCTTCGTCGGATATGCGCGAAAATTTTTCTCCGCCCCTTTCGATGCCGTCAAACACGAGCCTGTTTTCGATAAGTTCTTTGAGTTCGGCGTGCGTGATTAGCGCGTCGCTCTTATCCGACGCGTAAGACAGCTTTTGCAATTCGTACCCGAGCTGATAATAAATGTTTTCTATAAGCTGCTGATTGTCGTTGAGAATCGTCTGCACCGATTTCTGCTTTTCGCGCTTTAAGATTATGCCGAAGTACTCCTTAAACAGCGAATACTTATCGCGCGGCGGCTCACCGCCCGAACGAACGAGTACAGCCATAATCGTGGCTTGCAACGGCGTTTGCATCATAAACGCGATTTGCTCGTGCTTTGACGCTTCCGTCAGAATTTTCAAATACTCGTCGCACTTATCGTCGTCGGGTTCGAGCGCAGACAAAAGTTTGCTCAGATATGCCGAACATTCATTCTCAGCGAGCGGCAACAGGTCGTAACGCTTAAACTCTGCTCCGAACTCACTCGTATAGCCTTCGGGGCGCGTCGTGGCAAAGAACGTGCAATCGGTATTGCGCTGACGAAGTTCTATGTCTATAAAGTTTTCGATTTGCTCCATAACTTCGTTTCGGTTTGAGTTCTCCGAAACTTCGTCGAGTCCGTCGAAAAAGAAAGCGAACGAAAAAGCACCCAAGTATCTACGCAACGTATCGTTGTCGAATATCGACGCCGAATTACGCGCGATTTCGGACGCTATAAAAGTTACAAGGTCGTAATTTTCGCCCGCTGTTTTGCGCTTGGAAATGTACGCCGAATAGAGCCGCAATTCTATTCTTACGGGTATACGCGCGCAATCGGGCAACGCTATACCGTCGGCTTTTACGCGTTCCGAAAAGCGTGCGACTTTCTCGTCGCAACCGTCTTGATACTCGGCAAGAAAGCGAGCGCGATAAATCTGCGCCAAAAACTGACACACGGTAGACTTGCCGCTCCCCGCTCCGCCGCGGATTAAGAATTTATTGGGCATTGCATTATCTGAAATATCGGATACATTCGCGTATTCGCCGCTTATATATCGCTTACGGAAATTCCAACGTTTTTCGCCTGCCGCAACAGCCGTTTTGATAAACGACACGGCGCGCCTGTCGCCGCGCACTTCCGACATTCTCAGGTCTACGTAAATTTTATCTATCGGCACTTGCTCTTCGGTCAGCTTTCCCGCTTGGTCCATACGCGAGCAATAATCGTTCTTGAAACAGCGAGCCGCATACCGCAAAAGCGCGTCGAACTTTTCTTTTTCGGCGCTCGTTACGCGGTCGTACAAATGCGCCAGAATATCACTCGGCATTATAAACGCCGTATAGCCGAGCGCAACTTCTCTGTAAACGTCCAGATATCGGCAAATTTCGTCTTTGCCCAATATCGCAATGTTCGGAATAAGACTTTTATACGTCGCCGCCAACGCGTCCATTTTGTCCTTTATGCCGCTTTCGGCAACGGGAGTAAGCGTTACGTTCGTAAAAAACAAATAATTGTCGGGAATTTTTTTGCCATGCTTCCGCTTTTTCGCAAAGCCTGCCATTTCGCTCTCGAATTGCTTTTTGAGCCAGCTAAAATCGTCCGCGCGCCCCGTAGTTTTATACTTGGCTTGAACGATAAAATAGCCGCGCCACCCGTCGGCGACGGACGGAAAATCACTCTTTCCCGAAAACGACGCTTCGCGTTGCCCGTCGGGACCGCTACCGTAAATTTTCACCCCGTTGCCGAAAATTTTCAGGCAAAGCGACTGTATAAGCGTTTCGAAATTATCCGACCCTAATCTGTCAAGCGTGTAATTCATTCTGCTTCTTTCGCAAAAGCGCGCCCTATTTGCGACGGCGGGAACTGCTCATTAAAATAATAGCAAAGAAACGCAGGAACTGAACGAGCGAAAGCAGGAAAGAAACTATATAAGTCATTGCGGCGGCCGTAAGCACTTTCCGCGCGGCGGCAATTTCGTCGCTTCCGTATGCGCCGCATTCTTTTAACGTATTCAGCGCGCGTCGGCTCGCATTAAGCTCCGTAGGAAGCGTTACGAGCGCAAACAGCGTAGAAAGCCCGAAAATTATCACGCCCGCAATTACGAAAATATTGCCTAATCTGCCCATAAGCGGCGAATACGCCATAAAACCGAGAAGCATTCCCACAAGCATTATGGGCATAAGCAAGCGGTTTGCCACGTTAAGCACGGGAACGAGAGCCGTCCTTACGCGCGAAAACAAATATCCTTGGTCGTGCTGAGCCGCGTGTCCGCACTCGTGGCAGGCAACGCCGACAGCCGCAATCGAAGTAGAGCCGTACACCGTCTGCGACAGCGATACGACCTGAGTTTTCGGGTTGTAATTGTCCGTAAGCGACCCGCCTATCTTCTGAATGGCAACGTGTTGCAATCCGTTTTCGTCAAGCATATTGCGCGCCGCCTGAGCCGCCGTAAGTCCGTTAGGCGACGGAACGGAAGAATACTTGCGGTAAGTCGCGTTAACTGCCGCGCTCGCAATAAAGCCCGCAAGCACGATAGGCACAAACGCAATTATCGTTATTATATAAAGTTTTTCGGCAAAATCGAGAGCCGCCCAAAGTTCAGCCATACGTTTACCCTCCGCTGATAATTTATAGAATACGTTATATTATTCTTTGCAGTACATTATATTATTTTGCGGCGAAAATGTCAAGTAAAAGGAGTACTCGCCGCGCGTGCCGATAAATTCCTTGCCCATAATCTTTTTTCGGGCAACAAAAAAAGAGCGGACGAAAATATCCGCTCTTATTTGCTTTCCGAAATAAACCGAAAAAATTATTTGAGTTCGACGGTTGCGCCTGCTTCGGTGAACTTCTTTTTGAATTCTTCCGCAGCTTCTTTCGACAAACCTTCTTTGATGGTGCTGGGAGCGCCGTCTACGAGAGCCTTTGCTTCGCCGAGACCGAGACCCGTTGCTTCTCTTGCAACCTTGATAACCGCAATCTTGTTCGCGCCTACTTCTTTGAGTACGAGCGTGAATTCCGTTTGCTCCTCTGCGGCTTCCGCAGCGGCAGCTCCGCCTGCGGCAGGTGCGGCAACAGCCATAGCGGCAGCGGATACACCGAATTCGGTTTCGAGCATCTTAACGAATTCGTTAAGCTCTACGACCGTCATACCTTTAACTTCTTCCAACATTTTATTCAAATCAGCCATTTTAATTCTTTTAACTCCTTATTTTGATTTTTTGTTTTGTATGTTTTTTGTTTTTACTACGCCGTTAAGCGTTTTTCTTTGCGATTTCGCTCATAGCCACAGCCAGCGAACGCATAGGATTTGTGAGAAGACCGAGCAACTGACCGACAAGAACGGGCTTTGCGGGAATCTTGGCGAACGCCTTGACTTCGTTTTCGTCGGCTTTCTTATTCTCGATAATACCGCCTTTTACAGCCATTTTATTGAACTTTGCCGCGCTGTCGACGAGAATTTTCGCGGGAGCGATGGGGTCGTCGTAACCGAACGCCACTGCGGTAGGTCCTTCGAGAACGGAATCGAAACCCTCGTAACCTGCGGCATTCATTGCGCGCAATACAAGACGGTTTTTAAGAACTCTGTACTCTACGTTTGCGGCGCGCAGTTCGTTACGCATAGCCGTATCTTCGCTGACGGTAAGTCCGCGATAGTCTACAAGCACAACGGATTTCGCTTTCTGAATTTTTTCCTGAATTTCCGCAACCGCTTTTTCTTTTAACGCTATACTTTCCTTAGACATTGATTTACCTCCTTGTAAATGTATTTCACCGATAAAACAAACCCCGTAAGCCTGAACAGACTACGGGGCGTGAAAAATCTTTTTGAAACGGTTTCAAAAACGGTTTTCTACCTCGACAAGCCCGCCGTCGGCGATTTAAGGAATTTTGCTTCCGCTTGTTGTCTGCGGCATTGTCGCCCAAATGCAAGTCGGCGCTACGCATCGGCGCAAAGCGCCTTGCTTGCTTAACCCGACTCGGGCGAACTTCGAGTAGGGCAAAAATCCGAAATAAATTCGCATTTTTGCAATTTGTTATATCAGGCTGATTTTAAGTTCTAAGCTCTGAAATTTACTTTGAGTCCGGGACCCATCGTGCTTGCGGTGTAAACCGACTTTACATACGTACCTTTCGCCGCGGCAGGCTTTGCCTTAACGATAGCGTCCATAAGCGCGTTGAAGTTTTCGAGCAACTTTTCGGCTCCGAACGACTTTTTGCCTATCGGGCAGTGAATGATAGCCGTTTTGTCTACGCGGTACTCTACTTTACCTGCTTTCGTATCGCGGATAGCCTTTGCTATATCCATCGTAACCGTTCCGGACTTCGGCGACGGCATAAGACCCTTAGGTCCCAAAATCTTCGCAACGCGTCCCATCTGACCCATCATATCGGGCGAAGTTATACAAACATCGAAGTCAAGGAAGTTTTCATTCAGAATTTTCGCAATGATTTCTTCCGCGCCGACTATGTCTGCGCCTTCTTTTTCGGCGATGTCCGCCTTATCGCCCTTAGCGATAACGAGTACGCGAACGTTTTTACCCGTTCCGTTGGGAAGTACAACCGTGCCGCGAACCTGTTGGTCTGCCTGACGCGGGTCTACGCCCAAACGAACGTGAAGTTCGATTGTTTCGTCGAATTTAGCCTTAGCCGTTTCGACTACGTTTTTCATTGCGTCTGCGGGGTCGAACGCCTTGGTAACGTCGATAACCTTAACGCTTTCGTTATATTTTTTTCCGTGTTTCATTGTCAATGCCCTCCTAATCCGTTACCGTAACGCCCATAGAGCGCGCCGTTCCCGCGACCATACTCATAGCGGCTTCCAAACTTGCCGCATTGAGGTCGGGCATTTTAAGCGTAGCGATTTCTTTGATTTGTTCTTTCGTTATCTTAGCTACCTTGTCCTTGTTGGGCTTAGCGGAACCGCTTTCGATACCGCACGCCTTCTTGATAAGAACGGCAGCCGGAGGGGTTTTGAGTATAAACGTGAACGAACGGTCTGCGTAAATGCTGATTACGACGGGGATAATAAGTCCCTCCTGACCCTTTGTTCTTTCGTTGAACTCCTTGGTAAAGCCCGGAATGTTGATACCGTGCGGTCCGAGCGACGAACCGACAGGCGGTCCCGGGGTTGCCTTGCCTGCGGGCAACTGCAACTTAACCATAGCCGTGATTTTTTTTGCCATTTCAGTTTACTCCTTGTAATTTTTTTTATTTACAATCGCGGTACAAACGAGCTTTCGCTCTCCCGTAAAAGTATCGGATTTAATATTTTTCAAGACGGCTGAGAACGGTGCGTATTTTCGTAACGGTTGACGGGCAAACGAGCGAGTGTACTTAAACGTACTCGACCGAGTTTGCACGGCAAACGTAGCGGAAAGACGTGCCGTTATACGGCGTCTTAGTCGATAGGTTCGATTTGATACATTTCCAAATCAACCGGCGTGTCGCGTCCGAACATACTGACCACTACTTTGCACTTCGAGTTCGCCGCGTCTACCGATTCGACCGTGCCTACGAAGCCTTCGAGCGGTCCTTGCGTAACCTTGACTTTCTGACCAATCTGCAAATCGGTTTCGACAACGATTTTTTCAAGGTGCATACGCTTGATTTCGTCTTCGCTGAGCGGAAGCGGGCGACCTTGCGGTCCTACAAAACCCGTAACTCCGCGCGTATTCGTAATCATATGCCACATAGAGTTGTCGTAATCCATCTTGATTATAACGTAGCAGGGAAACATTCTGCGCTGAACAATCTTGCGCTTGCCGTTCTTTTCTTCTACGACGTCCTCCATAGGAATCGTTATTTCGTAGAGCCTGTCCGTCATATTATTCTTTTGGAAAACCATTAACAAGTTGTCCTTAACCATATTCTCGTAGCCGGAATACGTGTGAAGAACGTACCATTTAGCGTTTTCTATTCCCATAGTCTGTTCACCTGCCCCAAAAGCCTATAACAGCGAAATCGGCAACAGGGCCGTTTTTATTCCGCCGAAAGCGGTCTGAAACCCGCCGATAAGCGCGACCGACTCGCTTTCGAGTCCGCCGACGAGCAGCTTGTACAAATATCCGAGCCCCGTATCCATAAGCATCAAGACAGCCAAAAACAGCACTGTAACGAGCAACACTACGCCCGTTTGCGATACAACCTTGGAAAAGCTCGGCCAAGTAACCTTTCTCAGTTCGCCGAAAAGCCCTTTGACCTTCGTTCCGAACTTCTTCTTTTCGGGTTTGTTATCGCTTGCCATATTATTTTGTCTCCTTATGGAGCGTATGCTTTTTGCAGAAACGGCAGTACTTGTTGAGTTCGAGTCTGTCGGGGTCGTTTTTCTTGTTCTTCATATTGTCATAGTTGCGTTGCTTGCACTCAGTGCAGGCAAGAGTTATGCGTGTTCTCATAAGCTGCAACCTCCGTAAAAATTTTCTATTCCCTACCGCCTGCCTTAACGCCTTTCTGCGTTTTGCCGACAAGCGAAAAAATAACACCACGGGAATATGGCGCTTATCTATATTACCAAATTTGTCCCGTTGTGTCA
>WSNJ01000102.1 GCA_013316045.1 Clostridia bacterium | reverse complement strand
GTTTGTAACAAAATAAAATACATCTTCCACATCTTTCGAAATCGAAATACCGAGTATTTTTTGGCTTGTAAAAAAGTTATTAAAATCTACGTAGAAAGTATTCTTAATATCAACACCTCCTTTCAGAGATTCAAACAATTGTTCTCCATACTCAGGTTTATATTCCAAAACCAAAAATTTATCTTTTTTTAATATGCGTACATTCATATATCTTCTCCTTGGCTCTATATACTATGATTTTAACGTAGGTACGCCGTCAACATATTCCCACTCGTAACCCCAATAAACTTTTGCATAATAGCTGTCATACCAATAATCAGACCAAGTATTCGGTTGTTTGTTGGCTTCACAATATATCTTTAAACCATCGCAACCATAAAAAGCATTCTCCCCAATACTCGTTACACTATTCGGTATCGTTATACTCTTTAATCCATAGCAATCCCGAAAAGCCTGTCTTGCGATACTTGTAACTGAATTCGGTATTTGTATACTCGTTATTCTATAGTGATTGGAGAACATAAACTCGCTGATACTCGTTATACCGCTCGGTATGACTATGTTGCCTTTGATAGCTTTAGGTATATGTATAATCTTTGTTTTGGCTTTATTATACAGTATTCCATCCTGACTGCTGTAATTCGGATTATTGTAATCTACTGTTATGCTTTCTAAGTTGCTACAATCCAGAAAAATAGTAGCCCCGATGCTCGTTACACCGCTCGGTATCTCTATACTCGTTAAGCTACTGCAACCACGGAACGCACCTTTATTTAACCGTGTTAGAACACCCATATATACCATATTTATATGATAGGGTTAGGCGTCCTCCAAAATTTAGCCTTTCGGGGTGCTGTTGTAGCACGGTTCTCGTAAATGTAAACGGCAAAAAATCATCACTTAAAATAATAATGAAAGAAGTCAGACAGAAATGTTTGGCTGTTTTATTTTGCCCTAAATGCAATGATTTTTTGGTATCTATCCGTGAACATAAGCAAGTCGTTTACATTTACAGCTTGATTGGAATATTGACGAGTATTTGCCCGAACAGTGCTACACTGCCCCTTTGCCGAAAGGCTATTAAATTTTGGAGGTAAAAAAGAAATGAAAAAAGTAGTTTACTCAATAACAAAAGACAACATAAAATATGGGCACACCGTTATTGGGGTTATTTCTCGAATTTATAGCGTATTACAGACGAAAAGTCCACTTTATAAACAATATCTATCGTGCGTTCCTCGCTTTTATCTTTCGGCAATGCCCCTACAACAACACGGTCTAACAGTTCGTAACACATTTCCCTTGTCAGTTCAGGCGCATTGAGATATTTCTTTATTGCCCGTATAAAACCGTCCGCGCTTTGCTTTTCGGTTTCCGTTTCGCTTAAATTCCTTTCAATATCTTTCACTTCCGCCGTAAGCGTTTTCTGCTCGGCTAAATATTTCTCTATAAACCCGAAACAGACTTCTTCGGGCATTTTGCCTCTCGCCCTGTCCTCATAGGCAAGTTGTATCAAGCGATTCAATTCTTCTATGCGTTTACGCTTTATCTGTAATTCTTTGTTCGCAGACTTCATTGCTTTATCCGCAAATTCGGCGTTGTGCTGTATGTACTCCTTTCGGATAGCATCTTCGTTAAGCGTTATTCTCTGCGCCATAGTGCGTATATCGTCAAGGACTATTTTCTCAATCGCTTTTGCCGAAATAAAGTGCGATACACACAGCGCTTTGCCGTATCGCTCGTTGGTTCTGCAATTAAAGGCATATAATGGCTTGGGTAATGATTTTCTGCCGAACGTGCGCATTTTCATTTTACAGCCGCAATCGGCACAGAACAAAAAACCGGATAACGGATGCGTAAGCCCCGATTTCGTCTTTTTACCTTGCGCTACGGATTTCATACGTTCCTGCACTTTATCCCACAGTTCTTGGGATATAATTGGCTCGTGATTGTTATACACGATAGTCCATTCGTTTTGGTCTTTTACATATTTCTTATGGTTTTTATAGGAAACAGAAGTAGTCCTTAACTGCGGCAAATGTCCGAGATATACCATACTACTCAATGTCCGAGCGACTGCGCCTTGCGCCCACAGTCCTAAACCGTCTTTATTCATTTTGTGTCCGTACTTTTGGTGCGCATATCTCTCTGGCGACGGAACATTCTCGACATTAAGCGTTTGGGCGATTTGATTGGGCGTTATACCCGAAGCGTACATCTCGAATATTCTTTTAACGACGGGCGCGGTTTCTTCATCTACTAAGAGCGTCCCTTTTTCGTCTTTTGCCTTGATATAACCGTAAGCCGCTTTCTTGGCGTGATACACTCCTTCCTTTGCTTTTTCCCGCAATACCGCTCGGATTTTCTTTGATGTATTCGCCGCGTGCCACTCGTTAAAAACATTCATTATAGGCATCATTTCCATAGCGTTGCTGTCGCGGTTTTCGGTATCTACGTTGTCCTGTATGGCAATAAACCGTATTCCGAACGACGGGAACACATAATCTACATACTGACCAACCTCGATATAATTGCGCCCGAAACGGCTCAAATCTTTAACAATAATCGTATTGATTACGCCTGTCTTTGCGTCATCTAATAAACGCTGTACTTGCGGACGGTCGAACGTCGTACCCGAAACGCCGTCGTCTATGTATTCGTCATAGGTTTGAAAGCCGTTATCTTCCGCATACTTGCGGAGAACAAGTCTTTGATTTTCTATGGATACCGACTCGCCCTGTCTTTCGTCGTCCTTACTTAACCGCAGATAAAGCCCTGCAATGTAGTTTTTCTGTTTCATAAATATTTACCCCGCATTTTTAGTGATTTGCTTTTCGGCAAGTTGCTTGACCGTTTTGTTAAAATCCTTACCGCCCGAAAAATAACTGCGGACATAATAAGACTTACCGCCGATTATTCTCTGCCGTTGGATCGACTGCGAAAAGAGATAGCAATTCTCCTCGTAGTCCTCAATATTACAGTAAACTTCTTTTTGTCTTGCTGTTGTTTTCATAGTTTGTTTTGCCCCTTTTAGATTTATTTTGTTGAATTTGTCTTTCGACGGGAGCGAAATTAAACGGTTGCGCTTGGTTTATTTCTCGTAAATTTTTCCCACTTTTACACGCAGTCAAGGAATAAGAAAATATTTTGCGCGAGTATCTTTACGCTTCGTATTTTCGGCAAAATATTTTCCCTTGACGGCGCAAGCACAATCGTTTACGCCCCCACCGAGAAAGACAAAATGATTTTGGTTAGTTGCTTTTCGGCATTTTCTCTATGACTTCGGGACATACCGCACCGTGTACTACGCCGTCTTGGTCGATACAGGTGAAACTGTCCGATAGCAACAGTTTTTTATCTTCCACGCCGTAGGGACAAATTATGTCTTCGTCCATAACCGCGGCTATGAAATACGGCTTAACGTCGCCGCCCTGACAAAGCCGACCGCCTTCCTTTTCTATGTACTTGATGATGTACTTTACCGAATGTTCTACGTCCATAGGACATATCTCTTTGAACTCGTTTAAGCCAAAGCGTTTGAGAAAATATGTATTCTGTAATTTCTTCTGCACACGTTTTCTTTTCGTGCTGTAATCCGTTACGGAAACTAACTCACCAACCATTTGATCGTCTGGAATAACGAATATGCCGTGAAAATGCAATCTGCCGTTTTCTCCGCCGTGTTCCCACGCTCCAATATATTTCCAACCTTTGCGCATAACAAGTTTTTTCAACGTATCTTGCAGTTTTGCTTTGAATGTTTCAGCCGTACATTTAGCCGAATCGAAAGTCAGCGTTACAAAATAATTCCACCGCTGTAACCGTACTTTACGCCATAACAGACAGTATTTCTTGGAACGGTTACGGTCTTTGCGTTCGTTATTTTCGGCTATGAAATTTTTGCGTTCGTTTTCGTCGGGGATAGCGATTTTCAACTGTTCGTCTATATATTTTTTTCGTTGCATATACGGCAGTTTCTTACTTTCCTTATACGCTGTTTCAAACGCTTCTTTGCGTTCAATTTGTTCAGGCGTAGGGTTCGCCGTATTCTGTTTCTTACAGCCTTTGCCGCTTGGAAAACTCCCTTGCGGTATGGCTATGTAATGACTTCCGTCAAAGTAGATTTTACATTGTGTGAATGACATTGATTTTCTCCTTTTCTTGAATTTTGTGTTGCTTGAAAAGTACACTCATTCTTACGATGTATCCATATATCCGAGACCTCCTTTGCTTTCGTGCGGAAATAGAAAAAGACGGCACAAAAAGCGTTACTGCTTCCTATGCCGTCTTGCGGTCTGCGGAAAATATTTATCTCACAACGCTTTATGCGCCGTAAGTCTAATACTCAAACTCTACAGGTTTTGTCGAGTTTGAGAAATTAGTTGCAAGAATTTTTTACTTACCTATACAGTATAGCGGTCTCATTCGGGAAAGTGAATAACATCACTTGCCGTTTACCTATCCAAAATACAACATTACCTATCCTTTACCCGTCATTACTTGACGTTGATTGATATTTTTCTAACCTCGTTACGGTAAGCATAGCACCCAAATAGGAAAAGAATTTTCCTATTTGAAAAAATAGTTGAAAGATTTTCGACTACGCAAGCATTATACCACGGCGCAAAAAACAATGCGGTCGCATTGAAAGACAGTAAAGTACACAAAGGGAATCTTGGCTAATGTAAGGTAACAAAAGATCGCATAGCGGTTCAGCGAACGACGGAAAAAAGCGGCGGCGAAAGAAAATTCGGGCGGGCACGATAAGCCTGCGCGTGCCGCCCGAATTTCGCCGCCGCTGTTGTCGGCAGTTTCGGTCTTTTTATTTTTGTCGGTCGGTTGGTTTTGGGGGTGCTTGTAGGCGCCCGAGCGCGAAGCGCGAGGGTGGCGGCGCAGCAACGCCGCGACGACAGCGACAGCCGCCTCTCGTTAATACAAGCACCCCCAAAAGTGCCAAGCAGTAGTTTTAGTGGATTTTTAGCTTGAAAAATTTTGTCGTCATTACCTTCCGCAATCTATACATGTTTTTTCAATTGATTTTGTAAAAGTTGCTTATTTATAAGTTTCAATTTGTATTCCGAACCCATTGTAGACTAAAAAATATAGTTTTGAACATTTATATTAAATATTCAATAA
>WSNJ01000101.1 GCA_013316045.1 Clostridia bacterium | reverse complement strand
GCGCCTGCGTCTTCAAAATAGACATTTCGTGTTCGACTTCCGCTTTCGGAACTTCGGTTTCGTAAACGTACTTCGGCGAAATAGCCGCAACGTGCATTGCTATATCGTGGCAAGCGGTAGCGAATTCCGCTTCTTTGCTTAAATCTTTGCCCGTTTCGAGTTCGAGCATAACGCCTATTTTGCCGCCCATATGAATATAGAACTCTTCAAAACCGCTTTTGTTTTCGAATCTCGTAAAGCGTCTGAGCGACAGCTTCTCGCCTATTTTAGCGGTAGCCGCGTTCAGGACTTCCTGAACGGTTTCGCCGCCGATTTTCGACGCGAGCAATGCGTCTACGTCGGACGGATTAGCTTCTGCCGCCTGCTTAGCTATTTTTTCGGCAAGTTCTACAAATACGGGAGATTTTCCCACAAAATCGGATTCGCAGTTAACTTCCGCGAGTGCGCCGACCTTTTTATCTGCGCTTACATATGCCGCAACAACGCCTTCGGACGCTATACGCCCAGCCTTTTTAGCGGCAACGGCAACGCCTTGCTCACGCAAAAACTCGGTTGCCTTGTCCATATCTCCGTCGGTAGCGGTAAGAGCTTTTTTGCAGTCCATCATACCCGCTCCGGTTAGTTCTCTTAATTTAGCTACATCCTTAGCCGTGAATGCCATTTTAATAACTCCTTGTCGTTCTTCTTTCTTATTCGGCAGCGCTTTCTTTAACTTCTTCCGCAACTTCGGACTTTTCTTCCGTCTGCGCGAATACGGCGTCTACCGACGCCGCCGCTGCTTCGGCTTGCATCTGAGCTTCTATCTGACGGCGAGCCGCAAGACCCTCTTCGCCTTCTCTTGCTTCGATAACGGCGTCAGCCATAGCGCCTGCAATAAGTTTGATTGCGCGGATAGCGTCATCATTGCCGGGAATAACGTAATCTATTTCGTCGGGGTCGCAGTTAGTGTCAACGATTCCGACGATAGGTATTTTAAGGCTTCTTGCTTCCGCAACAGCCAAATGCTCTTTCTTCGGGTCTACAACGAAAAGCGCGCCGGGAAGCGTTCTCATATCCTTAATGCCGCCGAGATTCTCTTCGAGCTTGTCCCTTTCGGCAATGAGCTTCATAACTTCTTTTTTCGGTAAAACGTTAAACTCGTTCATCTTTTCCATCTGATTGAGTTTGTTGAGTCTTTCTATTCTCGAACGAATCGTAGTGAAGTTCGTAAGAGTGCCGCCGAGCCAACGCGACTTCATATAAAACATACCGCACTTGGTAGCTTCCTGCGCAATAGCTTCCTGCGCTTGCTTTTTAGTACCTACGAAAAGAATAGACTTTCCGCTTTCCGCTACCTGCTTAATGAATGCGTATGCTTCGTCGATAAGTCCCACCGTTTTTTCAAGGTTGATGATATAAATATCATTTCTTGCGGTGTAGATGTACTTTTTCATTTTCGGATTCCACTTGCGCGTGGGGTGTCCGAAATGAACGCCTGCTTCGAGTAGCTGCTTCATAGAAACAACGTTTGCCATAATATAAAACCTCCTGTTTATCCCTCCTTGCGCTATCGACTCGGATTTTTAACGAAAGACACTGAAAAAAATTTTATCTTTGCGCAACAGAAAACCCGATACTTCGCAAGTGTGAATTCTAACTCTACGATTATAACATAAATTTCGGCGTTATGCAAATAAATTTACGTTATTTTACATTTTTGCCGCAATTATTTTTTATTCTTGCAGTCGCAATGCTCTTTATCGCAATTTTCGTGATTGTGCGTGTGCTCGTGCTCGCAATCACAGTCGCCGCAATCGGAGCAACCGCACCCGCAATCGTCGAAAGAATAATCGGATACTGCGCGAAGATAAACGTTAAACACCGAGTTCAGCAATTCTTCGTCGAAAAGCGGTTTGAATATTTTTTCGGTCGTTCCCTCTTCCACTTCATACTCGAAAATCACGGCTTCATCCTCTTCGATACCCTCTACTTTTTCCACGGGTTGAAGCAGTTCGTAAAATCTTTCGTTATACTCGATACTTGCTATTTCGTAAAACTCTATCGGGTTATTTTCTTCGTCGAAAAGCGTAATGGTGGAGTCTTCTTCGAAAATCTCAACTGCGCCTTCGTCTTCCAATCTTTCTTTATCTTCCATTTTAATACCTCCGAAACGGAATTTTTTTATTTACGGGAATCCAAGTAGCTTTGCAAAATAATCTGCGCCGCAACGGTGTCTATAACGCACTTTCTTTTTTCGCGCCGCACGTTGCTTTCGATAAGCGATTTTTCAGCCGATACCGTAGAAAGCCGCTCGTCTTTGTAAATTACGCTCAGCCCCGAAACCTTTTCGAGATTTCTGCCGAATGCTTTCGTCTTTTCGGCACGCTCGCCGTGAGAACCGTCCATATTGACGGGAAGCCCGAGAACTATCGCTTCGGCTTGTTTTTCCTTGGCGAGAGCCGCTATATAGTCGATATCTTTGCGCATACTCTGCGATTCGTAAGTCCCGAGCGGACCCGCTACTATGCCGAGAACGTCGCTTAAAGCCAAGCCTATGCGCTTATCGCCGTAATCTACCCCGAGTATTCTCATACTTACTTATAATAACCGCATAAGCGAAAAAAGTCAAGTACAAGCCGCGAATTAAAAATTTATTTTTATCAAAAAAGAAAAAGCGGCTCGAAATCTCAACGTTTCAAACCGCCTTTTCGGAATTTTTTCGCTTAACTCACATAATCGGATTGCGAGTTTTCAAACTCGGAATTCTGCGCGCTCTCGCTCTGTTGCGAGCCGTCTGCGCAACAACAGTTTTTCTTAGACATAGCGTCTTTACTGCGTTGCATCGTATCTTTGATGCACTGTTGGGTATCGGAAACCATTTCGCGCACTCTTTGATTGTTGTTTACGAGCAAAGCGCCTATAATCATTCCGAAAGCCGTTCCTATAAGTATACCGTTTTTCATTCGCTTCTGACCTCCTGCGTATATTATAACACGACATACGCGGTTTTATTCAGAGCGAAACCCAAACGGAAATTATTTTTTCTTGTTCTTATAGTTTTGCAGATAGTCGTTAATGGCTTCTTTGATTGCTTCTTCCGCGAGAACGGAACAGTGAATTTTCTGGCTCGGCAAACCGCCCAACTCTTCGATTACCTGTTTGTTCGTGATTTTAAGCGCTTCGTCTATCGTCTTGCCTTTAACCATTGTAGTCGCAACCGACGAAGTGGCTATTGCCGCCGTACAACCGAACGTTTTGAACTTTACGTCCCGAATAACGTCGTTCTCGTCGATAATCATAGATATTTTCATAATATCGCCGCAGGTTGCGTTTCCGACTTGTCCTACCGCGTTGGCGTTTTCGAGTTCGCCCGCATTTTGCGGTTCCGAAAATTCTTTTATTACTCTTTCGTTATACATTTTGAATGCCTCCCTTAAATTCTGCGAATAACGGCGATATGCCGCGCAAATATTCTACCGTTTCTTTAACTTTTCCGACTACGTAATCAACTTCGTCGGGCGTTGTGTCTTTTCCGAAAGTAAACCTTATCGAGCCGTGCGCTTTTTCCGCGGGCAAGCCTATTGCAAGCAACACGTGCGACGGGTCGAGCGAACCCGACGAGCAAGCCGAACCCGAGGAACAGGCTATTCCCGCCAAGTCGAGTTTATAGAGTATCGACTCGCCTTCTATAAACTCAAACGAGAAATTGGCGTTTTGCGGCAACCGCTTTTCTCTGTCGCCGTTGTAAATTACGAACGGGACTTCTTTTTCTATTGCGCTTACGAATCTGTCGCGCATAGCTTTTATATGTTTTGCGTTTTTATCCAAATCGCGCACGGCCGTTTCCATTGCCGCCGCAAGTCCTACAACTGCGGGAACGTTCGTAGTTCCGCCGCGCATTCCGCGCTCCTGATGTCCGCCGACTATCAATTTATCGGTTTTAACGCCCTTACGTATATACAGAACGCCTATTCCCTTAGGACCGTAGAACTTATGCCCGGACAAAGACAGCATATCCACGCCGAGCTCTTTAACGTTTACGGGAACCGAACCTATCGCCTGAACCGCGTCGGTATGAAACAGTATATGCTTCTCTTTCGCTATTGCCGCAAGCTCTCTTATCGGCTGCAAAGAACCTATTTCGTTGTTCGCAAGCATTACCGATATTACGGTCGTTTTGTCCGTTATCGCCTTTTTCAGGTCTTCCGACTTAACGATTCCGTTCTCGTAAACGGGAAGATACGTTACTTCGAATCCCTGTTTTTCGAGCGATTCGCAAGTGTTAAGAAGCGCGTGATGTTCTATTGCGGAAGTTATTATATGATTGCCCTTTTCTTTTCTTGCCCACGCCGCGCCTTTTACAGCCCAGTTATCGGCTTCCGTTCCGCCCGACGTAAAGTAAATTTCGTTAGGCTCCGCTCCGAGCAATTCCGCTATCTTGCGTCGCGCCATATCAACCGCATACGCACCGTCTCTGCCGAACGAATGCAAGCTGTTCGCATTTCCGAAACATTCCGTAAAATACGGTTTCATTTTTTCGAAAACTTCTTCGCTGAGCGGCGTAGTCGCCGAATAATCAAGATACACTTTTCTCATTTCGTTTTGTTTATATACTCCTTGTCGTCAGTGCATTTATAATCGGTTATCATATCTTCGAGAGAAAAATTATCGAGTATGGAATTTATTTCGCCGTAAAGCCGCTTGAAAATTCGCTTATTCGGGCAATACGCGTCGTTGCAACCTTCCGTAGCGCAATCGGACACTTCGAAACTGTCGTCGAGCGCGCGCAGAATTTCGTTTATGGAAATTTCACTGCTTTTTCTCGACAAATAATATCCGCCGCTTGCGCCCCGGACGCTTTTGACTATTCCGCCCGATTTGAGCTTGGACATTATCTGTTCGAGATATTTTTCGGAAAGCGAAGTCTGCTTTACAAGCGTCGCAAGCGATATGCAATCGCCGTTCGACACGCCTATCAAAAAGCATATTCTGAGTCCGTATCTCGCCCGCGTTGAAAACTTCATCCCGAAACAATTCCTACTTGTTTACTATGATATCCTAATTATACTCCGCTTATACAATGCTGTCAAGCAAATTCCTACTTTTTTAATAGGAATTTTTATTTTAAGCGATTTGCTACGAATTTTACATTTTTATTGCCGACAGTATAAAAGCCGCATCCGTTTCACGAACATTAACAGAAGCAAACCCGACGTCTTTCAAAATGTCTTGTATTATCTGCGGAGTATCCGGATATATTTTGATTTTACTGTATCCTGTATCAATAAAATCAGATTGATTTTTATTACTTACAAATTTGAACGGTTGTTTGACCTGATATATTCTACGTTGACC
>WSNJ01000100.1 GCA_013316045.1 Clostridia bacterium | reverse complement strand
GTATAGGCTTGTTTTTTGTGATTAAAATGTTTTCCAAAAAAGAGCCGACGGGCGAAGAAGCGGAAACGTCGGACGATGATTCCGTGCCGTGCGACGGGGCGGACGAAACCGATGCCGCCGACTCGGAAGAAAAAGGCGATGAATAATCAACCGCTCTTTTTCAACCGCTCGACGAGATTGATTTTCGATATTATTCCCAAAATCATACAGACTGAAGCCGTAATTATATAATATATGGATTGCGGCATAAAAAAGGAGGACAGGAGAAGTACCAGACTGACGAAAAAGTACCGCCTTGCGCGCTGCGGCGAAATGCAGGCGCGGAAGAATTGCGAAGCGGTGGGGCGATTCCGTTTGAGAGTTATTTCCGTTTCGGGCAGAGCGTCGAGAAATTCGAGAAGCTCGAAAGTTTTCTTTCCGTCGAACACGAAGATTTTCGGGTCGGGCAGAACTTCGGCAACGGCAAGGCAATCGGAGTCCGCGCCGTCAACCGATAAAACAACCGTTTTTTTGGCGTGAGCGCGCGCGTCGCCGTAGATATACGCAATATCTTTTGCGCTTATGCGTCCCGGCTTTAATCTTACGAAAACGGCGGTTACTCCGTTAACGAGAATGAATTTCCCTTTGTTTTCAACGGTATACTTTTTTTCGAGAGCGGCGCAGATATAATCGGAAGCGAACTTTTCGTCGTTGTAAATAAATTGCGTCAATACTTCTTTTATCCGCGGATTTTCGAGCGGTTTACGCTTTTCCCTAAACATATCCGTAAGCGCGGTTATGCAAACGGCGCAAGTCAGCGCGGAGACCAATATAACCTTAAAATCGTTCGAGAAATAGCCCGCTACGGCAATCGAGAAAAACGTTGCCGTAAGGAAAGTCAGAACGTTGTCTATAATTCCGGCTATAATGCTTTTCATACTTTTGGAATTATGTCCGCTTTTTAATAAAATAAACCTTATTACGTCTTAAACGCTTTGGAGCTATACAATGGATACCCGAATAATTAAACCTACCGAAGAAAATTTACGCATTTGCGCCGAAGCCGTCCGCGGCGGCGGAATAGTCGCGTTTCCGACCGAAACCGTTTACGGGCTCGGTGCGTCGGCGTTTGACGAAAAAGCCGTAAAGAAAATTTACAGAGCGAAAGGTCGTCCGTCGGACAACCCCTTGATTGTGCATATTTCGTCGCTCGACCAAGTAAAGGAACTCGCCGCGTCCGTGCCGTTCAAAGCGCACGTGTTTATGAAAAAATTTATGCCCGGCGCGGTTACTATGGTTCTGAAAAAAAAGCCGTGCGTTCCCGATACCGTAACGGGCGGGCTCGATACGGTGGCTATTCGTATGCCGTCGCATCCCGTGGCTAATAAATTCATTGCCGAGTGCGGCGTTCCTATTGCCGCGCCGAGCGCAAACCGAAGCTCGCGCCCGAGCCCCACGACCGCAAAGCACGTATTGCACGACTTGCGCGGAAGAATAGAGTACATTTTGGACGGCGGGCAGTGCGACATAGGACTCGAATCGACCGTTGTGGACTTTACGACCGCCCGTCCGCGGATATTGCGAAGCGGCGGCGTGGGCGCGGAAGAAATAGAAAAGGCGATAGGTAAGCTCGACGCCGTTATAAGCGGCGGAAAAGCGCTTTGTCCCGGAATGAAGTACAAGCACTATTCGCCGCGCGCGGAAGTGCTGTTTTCGGCTTACTATGCGAATATGAGCGACACGATAAACGATTACTACGACCGTTACGCCGCGTCGGGGCGCAATCCCGTTATACTTTGTTTAAGCGGGCGGAAAGAGCTGTACGGAGGGCGCAACGTTATAGACGTAGGCGAGAGCGTAGACGATTACGCGAAGAATCTCTTTCTTTCCCTAAGGCTTGCCGACGCAAAGAAATACGACCTTATAATCGCCGAGGGCGTAACGTCCGACGGTTTGGGCGCGGGGATAATCAATCGACTTGTAAAAGCAAGCGCAGAACATATTATATAAGTTATATAAGGCATTTTGCAATGAAAACAACGTCAAAACCGAAAACTGTCAAAAAGAACGTTATATTCGTCTGTACGGGCAATACGTGCCGTTCGCCTATGGCGGAAAATATCTTGCGGCACGTTCTCAAAGCGCGCGGCATTGCTTCCGCGTATAACGTAAAGAGCGCGGGGCTTGCGGCTTCCGTAGGCTCGGATATGTCGCCTAACGCAAAGTACGCTTTGGCTCGGCTCGGAATTAAACCGCGAAAACATACGGCGCGTCAGCTTACCGAAAAAGCCGTAAAGGGCGCGTATCTTATAGTTTGTATGACCGAGCGCCATAAACTGGCGATAAATTCGCCGGTTGTTAAGACGGTAGCCGAAATCTGCGGCGGGGTGGACGTTCCCGACCCTTACGGCGGTTCGCCCGAGGTTTATCTGAAAACGGCGGAATATCTTCTGTATGCGGCGGACGATATAGCGGATTTGCTCGAAAAAGAAAATCTTTGCAAATAATCGGCTCAAATCGTTTGTAAAATTCTTTCAACTAATGTATAATAAAATATGAACGATATTATTCGGAAGTAAAAAAGAAGGTTGAAATTGATGATAGCTTTGGCGTCAGACCACGCGGCATACGAATTCAAAAGTCGCATAAAAGAGCATTTGGAAAGCAAGGGAATAGCCGTTCTCGATTGCGGAACGTTCGACGGAGTAAAGTCGTGCGATTACTCTGATTTTGCCGTCGAAGCGTGTAAAGCCGTTCAGAGCGGCAAGTGCGAAAAGGCTATCGTTATCTGCGGCACGGGAATAGGTATGAGTATGGCGGCGAATAAAATGAAAGGTATTCGTTGCGCACTTTGCTCCGATACTTTTTCCGCGCGTATGACAAGACTTCATAACGACGCGAACGCGCTTGCAATGGGCGAGAGAGTGCTCGGGCTCGGGCTTGCGCTCGATATAGTGGACACGTTCCTTTCCACCGAGTACTCGGGCGAAGAAAGGCACAGCCGCCGCATTGCCAAGGTTATGAAAATAGAAGAGGGAAAGTAGATGATTTCGGAAGTATTAAGCGAAATTACCGAAGCGGAAAAGAAAGCCGCCGAGATAGCCGAGAACGCGGAAAGGCAGGCAAAGGAAATTTCCTTGTCCGTTTTTTCCGAAACCGAAAAACTCAAAAAAGAATACGAAGCGCAGATTAAAGCCGAAACTGCGGCAATAGCGGCTCAGGCGGAAAAGGAAGCCGCAAAGCTGGTTGCGGAAATCGAAAAAGCGGCAAAGACCGAAGCCGCCGCGCTTGTAAAAAATGCGGAAAAAAACGTAATCAAAGCCGTCGAATACGTTGCGGATAAAATAGTAAAGAGCGCGCGGGAGTAGAACTTGGCTAACGTAAAGATGAGCAAAGTCCGTGTCGTGGGCTTGAAATCAGACAGAAACTCCATTCTGAACGTTTTGGAACGTTCGGGCAGTTTTGAAGTTGCTCCTACGAAAGAACTTGCACACGGCGCGAAAGTAAAAGATACTTCGCATCTCGACAAGGTGGTCGGAAAGCAGGCTAAACTCGGTTTTGCTATCGACTTTTTAAGCGCGGTAAACGCGGAAGTTGCCGAGTGCATAGCATACGATATAAAAAGACGCAAAAAAGACGAAAGCTATGCGGTGCGCGATTTCGACTATACGCCCGTTAAAAAATCAATGGGGCGCAAGCAAATCGGTTACGACGATTTTTACGATATAGCGGCAAAAGAGTACGAGCTTCTTACGGTAGTAGACGCGCTCGAAAAACTCAGCTTCGAACGCGTTGAAATCAAATCGCAGATAAATAAGATAAACGTCGTCGACAGGAACTTAAAACCTTACGAAAACGCCGATATAAAATTCTCGCAGTTGCGCGACACGAAGTTCGCTTGCGTAATGCTCGCGCTCGGACCGAAAAGCGCGGCGGACCCGCTCGGCGGCATAGAGTGCTATACGGAAGAATATCCCTCGACCGGCGGCTGTCTGCTCGGAATAGTCGGCAGAAAAGAAGACAAACAAAAGATAACCGAAAAACTTTCGATTGCGGGCTTTTCGCTTTGTTCGTACAACTACGACGCTTTGCCGAGAGAAGTTATCTCGCGCAACGAAGACGAGATAAACCGTCTTAAAGCGCGCGACGAAGAAAAACTGAGAGAAGCGCTTTCGTACACGAAATACTCGGAGTCGTTAAAAGTCTTATACGACGTTATGGGACTCGAAATCGAAAAGTCCTTGGCGGAACTCGAATTTGTAAAGACGGCATCCACGTTTGTCGTGGAAGGGTGGACTCCTGCGCAGAACGCCGAAATGCTTGTTTCCGAAATCAAGAAGCAAACAGAGAAAGTCGTATGCGTTATCGCCGAACCGGAAGACGGCGACGCTCCGCCTACGCTTGCAAAGAATCCTAAGCTGATAGCTCCGTTTGAAGACGTAACGAATATGTACGCCGTTCCGTCGTATAACGAAATAGACCCGAACCCTTTTATGTCGTTCTTCTTTTTCGTATTTTTCGGAATAATGCTCGGCGACGCGGGCTACGGACTTGTTCTCAGTATTCTGTGCTTCGTGGCTCTCAAACTTTTCAAGTTTGAAAAAGGCTTGAAAAATATGATTTTTATGTTTGCTATATGCGGTATATCCGGCGTAATATGGGGCGTTCTGTTCGGCGGAATTTTTGCGATAGAAACCGTTCCCGCGCTGTGGTTCAACCCGTTGCAAGAACCTATCACTATGCTTGCCGTGTCGATAGTTCTCGGCGTTATTCATCTGTGCGTGGGCTACGGACTGAATATGGCGGCAAAGATACGGAGCGGCAAAGTTGCCGACGCGATTTTGGATAACGTATTTATTTTTACGATATTTATCGGCGTTGCGCTTTTGGCTCTCGATATGCTCTTAAAGCCCGAGAGCGGCGCGCTCGGAAACGCGGGACTTTATATTCTTTTAGGTTCGCTCGTCTGCATTGCGCTTACGGCGGGACGGCACAATAAGGGAATAGGCGGAAAGTTCGCAGGCGGTTTTGCCGGCATTTACAACCTTATAAACCTTTTCTCCGACGTAATGTCGTATGCGCGTCTTTTCGGACTTGCGCTCGCGTCGGGAGCGATAGGTCTTGCGTTCAACTCTTTGGGAAGTATGTTCTTCTCGATACCAGTAATAGGCTACGTGATAGGTATAATAGTTCTCATACCGCTGCACGCTTTCAATATGGGGCTGAGTCTTCTCAGCGCATACGTCCACAATATAAGATTGCAATATCTCGAATTTTACGGTAAATTCTTCGAGGGCAACGGACGCGTGTTTACGCCGCTCGGAGAAAAAACCAAATACGTTCGGTTTATATAATGCGGTCAAAAGC